>JAFUTQ010000095.1 GCA_017484135.1 Lachnospiraceae bacterium | reverse complement strand
TGAAAAGACACCGGCGGTGCTGCTCAGTGATGGTGTGGACTTTGTTCCGATGAAGAAGTGGAAAAACAGCCTGATAGAGCTCTTAAATATTGCGGGGACGGGACCGATTTTGGGACCGCTGCAGGGGATATTGTTTGGACCGATCGCATTTATCACGATACCGATAGGCTGTGTGATCGGAGGAGCGTTCCATGACTATATGACGGGGATGATCTCTGTCCGAAACAAGGGAGAGCAGATGCCGGACCTTGTCCGCAGGTTTCTCGGGCGGCATGTATACGCTTTTTATAATGTATTTGTTTGTCTTTTGATGCTGCTTGTGGGTGTTGTCTTTATCTATACGCCGGGAGATCTTTTCGTGACGCATATTCTCGGACAGGAAAGCAGTGTATCAAATCCGACTCTTTGGATCACCTACGGTGTCATTTTTGCTTATTATGTGATTGCTACGCTGTTTCCCATCGATAAAATCATAGGGCGGATTTATCCGATCTTCGGAGCAATCCTCCTGCTCTCGGCGGTAGGTGTGTTCATTGGTCTGTTTGTAAAGGGGTATCCTCTGGCAGAGCTTTGGAATGCAGCGGAAGCCGGGTTTCCTTATCAGGGGCATTTTATTCCTCTATTTTTTGTGACTGTGACCTGCGGAATATTATCTGGCTTTCATTCCACGCAGGCCACGCTCGTATCGCGCACGGTATCAGATGAGCATGAGGGCAGAGGAACTTTCTACAACATGATGATAGCCGAGGGCTTTATCGCAATGATATGGGCGGCGGCAGGGATGGGAGCGCTGCAGCTTGGACTCACCGATGCACAGACGCTTTCAGGCTCCGCAACAAAGGTGGTTGGAATCGTGGCAAAGGATATGCTGGGGACCGTTGGAGGAATTATCGCAATCATAGGCGTGATCGTCTTGCCGATCACATCAGGAGACACGGCGCTTAGGTCGCTTCGTCTCATGATCGGAGATGCCATCCATCTGGATCAGACGAAGAAGAAAAACGCATTGACCTTGGCAGTATGCATCTTTACGGTGGTGGCTCTCCTGCTTTTCTGGGCGAAGGGGAATCCGGCGGGGTTCAACATCCTCTGGCGGTACTTCTCATGGGCGAATGAGACGACGGCGGTATTTGCCTGTGCAATGATTGCGGTTTATATGAGGAAAAATAAAATGCCGTATATCATGGCGCTCATTCCGGGAACATTTTATATGTATGTTGTTTCGTGTTATATTTTAAACGCACAGATCGGATGCCGGCTACCGTGGGGCATCAGCTATGTCGGTGCGGGGATCTTGGCGGCAGTCTATGCGATACTCGTGGTGAGGGTGGAATCAGAGTATTCAAAGTAATTAGTATTGGCGGAGTGGTGCCTGCCCCCAAAAGTACGATCACGTTGACGAATTTTGAAAAAACGAGTAAATTTATAATAGCGATTTGAGAGGGAATTCTTTAAGAGTGCAGGTTTATATGGTTCTGATTTGATTACCGGAGAAAAGGGCTTTAATTTAGCTGCAATTGGAACCAAATCCCAAAAATTGTTATGACTATTCCGGATAAGCCAAATAGTCAGAATCAGAGATATGTGGTAAAGGACACATCTGTTTTATGATTATTTCCGGATGATAGCAGAGTCTCTGTTCTTTTGGATGGAGTCTCTTTTTGTCAGTTCTGCTGTAATCGGAGGCGTGATATGCTAAAATTTATTATCTGCTATATGGGCGTGATCAATTTATTTACCTTTATTATTTATGGAGTTGACAAGCGGAGAGCGATCAGGCATGCATGGAGGATTCCGGAAGCTGTCTTGATTGCTTTTGCTGCTGTGGGAGGCTCCATAGGGGCTGCACTTGGAATGAAGGTGTTTCATCATAAGACCAGAAAGCTCAAATTCAAAATAGTGGTTCCCCTTTTTTGCGTCCTATGGCTGGCATTGCTTGTGGCTTTATGTTACAATTTCAACAATTATAGATAATTTAGGAGGAAACCCAATGTTATTTTTAGAATACCCCAAATGCAGCACCTGTCAGAAAGCAAAAAAGTGGCTGGATGCCAACGGCCTGGCTTATGATGACCGTAATATCAAGGAGGACAATCCTGCCATTGATGAGCTCAGGGAGTGGCACAACAAAAGCGGGCTCCCGCTGAAGAAATTTTTTAACACCAGCGGACTGCTCTATAAGGAAATGAAGTTAAAGGACAAGCTGCCAACCATGAGCGAGGACGAACAGTACGAGCTCCTTGCGTCGGATGGGATGCTGGTAAAGCGGCCGCTGGCAATTGGCGATGACTACGTGCTTACCGGATTTAAGGAAGCGGATTGGACCGAAAAGATGAGATAAAGGCGGATTTATGTATAAGATTCTGATCGTGGAGGATGACCGGGGTATTGCCGAAGCAGTGAAAAACAAAATTGAATCGTGGGATATTGCGGCTGCCTGTGTAGAGGATTTTAAAAATGTGCTCAGAGAATTTACGGCATATGAGCCCCACCTGGTTCTGATGGATATTTCCCTTCCATATTATAATGGGTATCACTGGTGCACGGAAATCCGAAGGCTTTCAAAGGTTCCGGTGATCTTTCTCTCCTCTGCATCTGACAACATGAACATTGTCATGGCGATGAACATGGGAGGGGATGATTTTATCACAAAGCCCTTTGACACGGAGGTCTTGATGGCAAAGATCATGGCAATGCTGCGGCGGGCATATGATTTTACCGCACAGCCTGCGGTGCTTGTGTACCGGGATGCGTTTCTTGATGTGGGAGAGGGGGTTCTCACCTACGGAGAACAGAGGATTGCGCTGACGAAAAATGAACACCGGATCCTTCAGACGCTGATGGAGCATAAAGGAAGGGTGGTCAGCCGGGAAAAGCTGATGGAGCGGCTGTGGGAGACGGATTCCTTCATAGATGACAACACACTGACGGTCAATATCAATCGTCTGCGGAAAAAGCTGGAGCAGGCAGGACTTTATGATTTTATTACCACAAAGTTTGGGGAAGGATATTTGTTGGAATCGGAGTAATCGCGATGGATTTTTTGAGGAAGTTTCTGAAAAGCAGGCGATGGGAAATTGCTTTTTATGCCCTGTTCCTGCTGATTTTTTTTATAATTTTCTGGTTAGAGCACGTGGATCTGCGGGCATTTTTTTATCCCGCGGTCTTTTGCAGCGTGGTTGGAGGTGTGATTCTTCTGGTGCAGGGCATACAGGAGAAAAAAAGCTATGAAAAGATATGCGTGCAAAAAAGGATGCATGCGGATGTTCTTAAGGAAGCGGATCTTCCGCATACCGGATCGTGGCTGGAGGAGGAATATCGGGAACTGGTGCAGCACCTTTGTGAAGAAACCATTTCCTTAGATGACAGTATGAACTTAAAATACCAGGATATGATCGATTATTATACGGTATGGGCGCACCAGATCAAGACGCCCATTGCCGCCATGCAGCTTCATATGCAGGATGAGGATACACCGCATGCAAGGCAGCTTCGAGAGGAGCTGTTTCGCATTGAGCAGTATGTAGAGATGGTGCTTGCGTATCTTAGGCTGGACTCGGACAGTACGGATTATGTGTTTCGGGAGGTGGAGTTGGATGATCTGATCCGGCAGGCAGTACGCAAGTTTTCTCTTTCCTTTATCCGAAAAAAGATCAAGCTGTCCTATGAAGGTCTGTCAAAAAGGGTGGTGACCGATGAGAAGTGGCTGGTGTTTGTGCTGGAGCAGGTGCTTTCCAATGCGTTAAAGTACACATCCGGGGGCTCGGTCTGTATTTATCTGGAGCAGGAAGACATTCTGTGTATCAGGGATACCGGAATCGGGATTGCAGAATCCGATTTGCCCCGGATTTTTGAGAGGGGATATACAGGATTTAACGGCAGGACGGACAAAAAGGCGAGCGGACTCGGTCTGTATCTGTGCAAAAGGGTGTGCAGCGGGCTGGGTGCGGAAATCTCGGCAGAGTCCGCAATTGATCAGGGAACGACCATACGGATTGTTCTCCCGCTGGTAAAACCTCCGGTTCTTACAGGAATGTAAGAATTGGGGGTCTTTTTGTAAGGAGAATCAATGGTTTTGAGGAAAAATTTCTGTTATGCTGTGTCTGGAACAATCGTGAAATATCAAATACGGAGGAAGCAAGGATGGAAATTTTATCGGTACAGGGTCTGAAAAAAACCTATACGACCAGATTTGGCGGCAACCGGGTGGAGGCCTTAAAGAACGTGAATTTTTCGGTGGAGGAAGGGGAGTATGTGGCAATCATGGGAGAGTCCGGCTCCGGAAAGACCACGCTTTTGAATATACTGGCAGCTTTGGATACGCCTACGGCGGGCAGTGTGCTGCTGGACGGGCATGAGATGTCAAAAATCAGGGAGCGAGAGGCGGCAGAGTTCCGCAGGCAGCATTTAGGCTTTGTGTTTCAGGAGTTTAATCTGCTGGATACGTTTACGCTGGAGGATAATATTTATCTGCCAATGGTGCTGGAGGGAGCCTCATATGACAAGATGAAGGAGCGACTGATGCCGATTGCGCAAAAGCTGGGAATCACGGAGCTTTTGAAAAAGTACCCCTATGAGGTGTCCGGGGGACAGAAGCAGAGGGCTGCGGTGGCAAGAGCGTTGATCACACATCCCAGAATTATTTTGGCAGATGAGCCTACGGGAGCCTTGGATTCCCACGCGTCCGGAGATCTGCTGCAGCTTTTTGGCAGCATCAATATGGATGGCCAGACCATTCTGATGGTAACCCATTCGGTCATGGCGGCGAGCCATGCAGGCCGGATTTTGTTTATTCGGGATGGGGAAGTATATCATCAGATCTATCGGGGGCATGATACCAATGAAGAGCTGTATCAAAAGATCTCGAATACCCTGACTGTCCTGGCGAGAGGAGGGGAGCTTTCATGAGAGGAGGATTTTACTTCCGGATAGCGGCAAACGGAATTCAAAAAAACAGACAGCTTTATCTTCCTTATATGATTTCAACCGCATTGTTTGTTCTGGTTTATTATATCCTGATTTATTTAGGGGTCATGGATTACCCGGAGGGAATGCGGGGGGCAAGAACGCTGCCAAGCATTATGCCGTTGGCGGGACGGATCGTCGCATTGTTTTCTTTGTTGTTTTTATTTTATATCAGTATTTTTCTGCTCAGAAGGCGGGCGAAGGAGTTCGGCTTGTACAGCATTCTGGGCATGAGCAAGAGAAATCTGTGCAGAATCATAGTCCATGAATATTTGATTACCGGCATAGTTTCCATTCTTGCAGGACTTTTGGCAGGGATTTTGTTTTCCAAGCTGGCGGAGCTGGGATTATATCATATCATGGAGCAGGACATTGAACTGAATTTCCGGTTGCCCCTAAAGGCAGTGACCCGCACTGTGGCAACCTATGGAGGGATTTTTATCATACTGTTGCTCAGAGCGCTGTGCTTTGTCAAAAGGAACAATCCGCTGGCATTGTTCGGGGCGGGAAATAAGGGAGAGAAGAAACCGAAGGCAAACTGGTTTCTGGCGGTTTTGGGAACCATTATGCTGGCGGTGGCATATTATCTGGCAGTGCGTATCAAAAATCCGCTGTCTGCATTCCTTACCTATTTTTTTGCAGTGGTAATGGTCATTGTGGCTACCTATATGCTTTTTATTGCCGGGTCAGTGGCTTTGTGCAGGGCATTGCAGAAGAATAAGCGGTATTATTATCACCGGAATCATTTTGTTCCGGTATCGGCCATGACCTATCGCATGAAGAGAAACGGAGCAGGACTGGCATCCATCTGTATTCTGAGCACCGTTGTGCTGGTCGTGATCTCCAATGTGGTGGGGCTGTATGCGGCGACGGGAAAGAGTGCATATGAGCAGTATCCCTACGATGTATGTATGGGCATTGAACTGTCCTATGGAGGGGGATACACAAAGGAGGAAATGGCGGAGGTCATTCGCCGGCTGCAGCAGGTGGCCGACGGATATCAGGCATCCATCAGGGAAAGCCGAGAATATCTGACGGCAGAGACCTATGGTATGCTGCAGGGAAATGCGGTGGAGCTGGATGCCGGTACTCTGATGTACTCGGCAGATGTTTTCGATATTTCGGACTATAACAACATATGCGATGTCACAGTGGTGGGAATCGAGGATTATAACGAGCTGACCGGAAAGCAGGAAACCCTGGAGGTAGATGAGTGCCTGCTCTACACGGTGGATACCGCTTATAGAGAGGATGAAATCAGCTTTGTGGTAGGAGGAGAGCAGGTAAAAAGCTGCCACATAAAAAAACAGATCGACAGCTTTGACGTGCGCGCCGGTTCATTTGGCGGTTCAGGGCTTGGGATTGGCACAATGTTTTTCGTGGTTCCGGATGTGTTTTCGTTTTGGGATGCGTTTGATGGCAGAGCTGATTTTACGGGAGAGCTGTTGGTGCCGTTGGTCTGGAATTATGATTTTGACCTGAATGTGCCGAAACAGGATGTGATCAGGACGGCCCATGCATTACGGGATGATATTATGCAGAGCGTGAACAGCGAGCATGGCGTGGCAATGTCTTTTGGCTGCAGGCAGGAGGAAATTGAGACGAATCTGGAACTGAATGCGAGCCTGTTTTATATCGGGATCCTGATTTCAGTGGTGTTTTTTGTTGCCACCGTGCTGATCATTTATTACAAACAGATTGCGGAGGGCTACGAGGATGAGAAAAATTTCGAGATCATGCAGCGCATCGGCATGAAGAAAGAGGAAATACGACGAAGCATCCGGGTGCAGATGCGCATGGTGTTTTTGCTGCCGGTGGTCTTTGCAGGCGTTCATATCGCGTTTTCCTTCCGGTTTACCAGCCAGATTCTAAAAATGCTTGGAATCTGGGACGCAGGCTTTGTGGCGATTGTCACAGTCATCTGCTTTCTGGTGTTTGCACTTTTGTATACGGTAATTTACCGGATTACCACACAGGCATATGTAAAGATCGTGGGAGGGGCAGGTAAATTAGAATGAAAATATGCGTTATGATTTGAATTTTTTGATCTAAGCAGACGAAACGCTGCATATTCATGGGGAAATGAGGAATACTAGGAGTAACAGAAAATCTTGGTCACAAAATGTTCACAAAAATTATTAGCACCCACTATTGACGAGTGCTAATAATTGTGATATACCATAATCAGAACAAAAAAGTTCAAAAATTAAAAAAAGTAACAATGTTCTTATTATCTGTAAAGAAAAAGGAGGAATGACATATGTTGATGCCTAGTATTTTTGGAGAAAATTTACTTGATGACTTTTTTGATGGATTTGCAAGCCCGGCGAGGTATATGGGAAGATATAATACCTCGACAGCCGGTATCATGAAAACCGATGTGAAGGAAAATGAGAAGGGCTATGAGCTGGATATCGATTTGCCGGGTTATCAGAAAGAGGATGTGAAGGCAGAGCTGAAGGATGGTTACCTGACCATAAGCGCGACCACAAAAAATGAGAAGGATGAGAAAGACAAGGATCACAAATACATCCGGCGCGAAAGGTATTACGGAAGCTGTTCAAGAAGCTTCTATGTGGGAGATGCGGTAACACAGGAAGAAATTAAAGCAAGATTTGACAATGGAATTCTCAAGGTGTCGATTCCGAAGAAAGAAGCAAAGTCTGAGGTGGAAGAGAGTAAATATATTGCCATTGAAGGTTAAATAAGGAACTGGATGAATATGAGCCCCTGCCGGTAACGGCAGGGGCTCATATTCGGTATGGAATTTGCATGTGAAAAAAGTATAAGATATAATAGGATATTATAAGCAGCAGGTGAGGCGGTGTAATGGAAGGATGAAGGAAAAACAAAAAGGAATTTTATATATTATCACAGCAGCATTTTTCTTTTCACTGATGACGTTGTTTGTTCGTTTATCCGGGGATCTGCCCACCATGCAGAAAGCATTGTTTCGAAATCTGGTGGCGATGGTGCTTTCTTGGGGAATGTTGCTCTATTCCCGGGAGAAAATAGAGATTGGAAAAGAGAATCTGGTGGATTTGCTCCTGCGTGCGGTCTGTGGGACCGTGGGACTGATTTGTAACTTCTATGCCATTGACCGGTTGAACATCTCGGATGCCAACATGCTCAACAAGCTCTCTCCCTTTTTTGCGATTCTTATGAGTGGATTTATCTTAAAGGAGAAGGCGAAGAAGGAGGAGTGGCTGGCAGTGTTTATCGCGTTTGCCGGGGCATTGCTGGTCATCAAGCCGGGCTTTTCCATGCATGCAGGACCGGCTTTTATGGGGGCGTTGGGAGGATTCGGCGCAGGCGTGGCATATACCTTTGTGCGGAAGCTGAGCAAGAACGGCGTGAAGGGCTCGGTAATTGTCCTGTTCTTCTCCACGTTTTCTACCATCGTTACCCTGCCGGGCTTTGTGCTTTCGTATCAGCCCATGACATGGAAACAGCTTACATATCTGCTTTTGGCAGGGGCGGCAGCCACGGGCGGACAGCTGGCCATCACAGCAGCCTATGCATATGCTCCGGCAAAAGAGATATCGGTCTTTGATTATATACAAGTTATATTTGCGGCAATATGGGGATTTCTCGTATTGGGGCAGGTTCCTGATGTGTTCAGCTTTATCGGATATGGCATCATCATTCTGGCCGCGGTCACGCGGGTGCTGCCGGAGAAAACATCGGAAATCAAGAAATAGCGTCCCGTAATTATATATAGATTTAATAAAAACGAAGCCCGAAGACATAATGTATTTCGGGCTTTGTTTCTTGTTGTGTTTCGATATGCCGATTGTACAATTTAACTAAGAGGCATAATTACACATATTTTTTCAGAATATCTACTTTATCCAATGCCTCCCACGGAAGCTCCACATCGGTACGTCCGAAGTGACCATATGCAGCAGTCGGACGGTAGATAGGTCTTCTCAGATTCAGCATACGGATAATGCCTGCGGGCCGCAGGTCAAAGTTTTCGCGGACAATCTCGACAATCTTTTCATCCGGTAATTTTCCGGTGCCGAAGGTATCCACCATGACAGAGGTAGGCTGTGCGACACCGATTGCGTAGGATAGCTGTATCTCGCAGCGCTTTGCCAACCCTGCGGCAACGATATTTTTTGCGACATAGCGGGCAGCATAAGCGGCAGAACGGTCAACCTTGGTGCAGTCTTTTCCGGAAAATGCACCGCCGCCATGACGCGCATAGCCGCCATAGGTGTCCACAATGATCTTGCGTCCGGTCAGACCGGCATCTCCATGGGGGCCGCCAATGACAAACCTTCCCGTAGGGTTGATAAAGAATTTGGTGTTTTCATCTACCAGCTCTGCCGGAAGAATTTCGTCAAACACATATTTTTTAATATCCTTATGAATCTGTTCCTGGGTAACAGACTCATCATGCTGGGTGGAGAGGACAACTGCCTCCAAACGTTTCGGAATCCCGTTTTCATCATACTCCACAGAAACCTGTGTCTTTCCGTCAGGTCTGAGGTAACTTAAGGTACCGTCTTTGCGTACCTTGGTCAGCTGCAATGCCAGCTTGTGTGCCAGTGAAATCGGATAGGGCATGTACTCCGGGGTTTCGTTGGTGGCATAGCCGAACATCATTCCCTGATCTCCGGCACCGATCGCCTCGATCTGTTCATCTGTCATCTTATGCTCTCTGGCTTCCAATGCCTTATCAACACCCATGGCAATATCCGGCGACTGTTGATCCAACGCTACGAAAACGGCACAGGTATTTCCGTCAAAGCCTGTTTTGGAATCGTTATAGCCGATCTCGTTTACGGTACTGCGCACGATGGCAGGAATGTCGAGCTGCGCTTTTGTGGTAAGCTCTCCTGTCACCAGTATGAAGCCGGTGCAGCTTGCTGTCTCACAGGCAACGCGGCTCATGGGATCCTGTGCCATGCAGGCATCTAAGATCGCATCAGAAACGGCATCGCACACCTTGTCCGGATGACCTTCTGTTACAGATTCCGAGGTAAATAAAAGTTTTTCCATCATAAATCTCCTTTTCTGTTTGTTTGGGGCGCGGGGTGCGTCCGGCGTGAGCCGGAAAATTCCTTACGCACCCCTGCGCATATAAAAGAAGTCCGCTTATCGGAATAAGCGGACTTGATTGACAAAAAATCAAATCCTCTTATTGTTCGACATACTCGCTCAGGTTGGCACCTTCCTTGTATCAGGGGTTGCCGTGACTTCACAGATCCTATGTATCTCCATCACTCTGAATAAGAGAATTCATATATAAAATTTATAAACCAAAAAAATTTGTTCACAATTCACACAACGCTAGAACTTTCTGCAAGGCAGATTGTTATGTCCTATCGGCATTGTCGATCATACAATGAACAGTAACAATAGTATACCTAAGAGTTGTCCATGTCAAGCTTTTATATTGACTTTTTTTATGAATAGAATATACTAAGAATAGAACAGTTCAGCCATGGCAAATGTTGTATGGGGTTTGAAGATTTGCCGGTCAGATAAGAATTTCGGGAAACGAGGTTTGAATTTATGATCAAAGAGTATAATATCAAGGAATTACAGCCGGGGATGATTACAGCAATTCCGGTTCGTACCAAGAGGGGGCAGCTGGTTGTAAATGAGAAGGTGGCACTTACAGGGGCGCTTATCGCCCGCCTGGAATTTTACGGCATTGAACGTGTAAGGATTGCAGAGGAAGATGACGAAACGACCTTTGGCGGCGAAGAGGAGCTGGAGCCTGGTTATATTCCTGCAAAGACACCTGCGCCGATAAAAAGTCCTGTTTTAGATGCATCCTATTCACAGCAGGTAAAAAAGAGCTCTGAATTTCAGAAATTTCAGGTAGATTTTACATTGCGCTGTAACGACATCAAGGAGTGCTTTGAGAGTTTCCTTGTTTCCGGAAATGTGGATCGGAAAAAGCTGTTAGAAGATACGGTGTCCCTGATCGGGCCGGAACAGACCACAATTGATATCTTCGATATGCTTCACAATATGCGTCAGGTCAATGACAGCATTTTTGCGCACAGCATCAATGTGGCGTTGATCTCCAGAATGATCGGAAAATGGCTGCACTTTTCAAAGGAAGATCTGGACACACTGACTCTTGCGGGGATTCTTCACGATGTCGGAAAGGCGAAGATTCCCGAGGAAATACTGAATAAAGACACGAAGCTTTCGGACGAGGAGTTTCAGCTGATTCGCAAGCATCCAAAGCTTGGCTATGATATTTTGAAAAATCTGGCGGTGGATTCCCATGTAAAGAAAGCCGCGTTGATGCACCACGAGCGTTGCGACGGTTCCGGTTATCCCATGGGACTTACACTGGATGAGATTGACGACTACGCTTTGATTATTGCGATTGCAGATGTGTATGATGCAATGACGGCAGCCAGATCCTATCGAGCGCCGCTCTGCCCGTTTGAGGTAATTGCGGAGTTTGAGAAGGATGGTCTGCAGAAATACAAGCCGGAGTATATTCTTACATTTCTGCGGAAAATTGCAATGACATATCAGAATAACCGGATCATGTTAAGTGACGGAACCACGGCAAAGATTGTGCTTCTGAATTCTAATCACCTGTCCAAGCCGCTGGTACAGTTGGATGACGGTTCCTGCCTCGATCTGGACAAGAGCCAGCTCTACATAAAATCAGTCATTTGACGTAAGCATTGAGCAGCACCAAAATCATAAATAGATCATTCGCCTGCTGGCAGGCGGAATGATCTATTTTGATTTTGATAGGGCGAAAGCCCGACAGCGCAAAAATGCGAAGAATTTTTGCGCGAGTGCTGCGGGGAACGCATGGGGACCAAAATCATCGTCAAAAATTTTTTTTGCAGATATCCTGCAGGACACAGTCCCCGCAATTGGGGGCAGTGCGTGCCGTGCAGACAGCGCGTCCATGATCCACCAGACGATGACAGAATTGATTGCTTTCCTCCGGCGGAATGATTTTCCACAGCTTCATTTCCACTTTTTTCGGATCTGTGATTCCATCCACAAGACCAATACGGTTTGACAAACGAATACAGTGGGTATCCGTTACGATGGCAGGTCTGCCGAATACATCTCCCATGATCAGATTTGCGCTTTTTCTGCCCACTCCCGGCAGGGAAAGCAGAAGGTTAAAATCATCGGGTACCTTATCATCATAGGCCTCGTGAAGCGTGCGCATACAGGCGCTGATGTCCCGCGCTTTGCTGCGTCCCAGTCCGCATGGCTTAACAATTGCTTCGATCTCCTCCGGCGCAGCGGCGGCAAGTGCCGCAACCGTGGGAAATTTTTCGTAAAGCCCCGGAACGATGGCGTTTACCCTTGCATCGGTACATTGCGCGGCCAGACGGACGCTTACCAATAATTTCCATGCTTCATCGTAGTCCAGCGTGCAGTCGGATGCCGGATATGCTTCTTTTAATCGTTCAATGACCGCCAGGGCCAGTTCTTTCTTTGTCATGGATGCTCCTGTAAATTGATACATAGGCGGGCTGCTTGTAACTGTGAAGAACCAAAGATTCTGAGTGGCTACGAAAAATGATACATCGTTCTGGAGTGATATGCTTCACCTGCGTGCAAAATCACAGAAGGAAAATCCGGAATGTTTACGGCGTTCGGAAAGCTCTGTGTTTCCAGACAGACAGCATAATACAGGCGTTGTGGAGCTTCGCCCGGGCGCTCCTTTGCCATGCGCCATGGAACATACAGCTGCATACCCTTCTGGTCGGTAAAGCATGTCATGCGAATGCCGGTTTTGGGCGATTGCAGGATGGCAGCTTCCCGGAAGCCGTCTCCGCTTATCACAAAATTCTGATCGTATGTGCCGGTAATTTGAAGCTGGGGGTGAGAAGCTTTAAGCCCCTCGCCTAATGGTGTCAGGGCTCGAAAATCAAAGGGCGTATGATCCACCGGCAAGATCGTGCCGGTCGGGATCTGTTCGGCATTGAGTTCGGTAATTTCGTCGGCTTCAATCAGAAGTTCGTGAGCGGATACGTCAGAGTTTCCTTGTCCATTGAGGTTAAAGTAAGCATGACTGGTAATGGAAAAGGGCGTATCCTGATCACATGAGGCATCGTAATCTATAAATAATTCATTATCCTCCGACCAGATGTAGGTAACCGAAACCGACAGGTTTCCGGGGTAGTGTTCTTCGCCATCGGGCGAGATACGGGAAAAGGTAATGCGATCATCCTGTATATGAGTGACCCAGATGTGCTGGGAGAATCCGGCATTCCCTCCGTGGAGATGGTGCGGTCCGCTGTTCGTGGACAGCTGGTATTCCCTGCCGTTTAGTATGAAGTGCCCTTTGTCAATGCGGTTGGCGCATCGACCGACGATTGCCCCCATACTGAAGGCATCCTGTAAATATTGCTCACCCGTGTCATAATTGAGACAAACATCGGTCATGATTCCCTGCTTGTCGGGAATCATGATGTGGATGAGCCGGCAGCCGTAGTCGGTTACCGTAATCGAAGCGCCGGAAGCGTTTTTCAGCGTGTAAAGAGAAAAAACGCTGCCGTCCGCAGTAGTGCCAAATTCGCTTTTGGATATGTTCATGGGGGATTCCTTTCTGTTGGTGTTTAATATTATTGCATAAATCAAAAAACATGGCAAGTACCATACTTGCCCCTCGAAAATAAAAGTGTTATAATACGCCGTATGATAACAGAGATCAGGAAAATTGACAAGAATCAGATTGATCGGGAAGCGATGTCTTGGGCGGGAGAAATCATTCGCCAGGGGGGACTGGTTGCCTTTCCTACAGAGACGGTCTATGGATTGGGTGCGGATGCAAGGAATGCGTCTGCAGCGAAGAAAATCTATGAGGCCAAGGGCAGACCGTCGGACAATCCGCTGATTGTCCATATTGCAGAATATCAGAGCCTGTCAGAGCTCGCGAAAGAAGTGACACCGGAGGCAAGGCTGTTGGCGGAGACTTTCTGGCCGGGCCCGCTGACCCTGATTGTGAAAAAAAATGACACTGTGCCCAATGAGACGACCGGAGGGCTGGATACGGTGGCAGTGCGTATGCCGGATCATTCCGTTGCATTGGAGCTGATCCGGCAGGGGGGCGGATACATTGCTGCTCCCAGCGCAAATACATCCGGAAAGCCCAGCCCTACCCGGGCGGAGCATGTGGCGTTTGATTTGGATGGGAAAATACCGCTTATACTGGATGGCGGTCCGGTGGGGGTTGGGATTGAGTCTACTATCGTGGATCTTACGGGAGATTGTCCGATGATCTTGAGACCGGGGTATATCACGCGAGAGATGCTGGCGGAGGTGATCGGAGATGTGAAGGTGGATCCTGCGCTGGCTGCTGCTGATTCTGTGGAAAAACCCAGAGCGCCGGGAATGAAGTACAGACACTACGCACCGCAAGCGGAGTTGGTGCTTGTGGATGGAGATCCGGAAAGGGTCGTGGACAAAATCAATGAACTGGCAGACACTGCTATTGCCGCAGGGTGGAAGGTTGGGATTATCGGAACGGATGAGACGATTCTGCGCTATTCCCGGGGAGAAACGGTCAGCATCGGCACCCGCCGGGACGAAGACGGAATTGCACAGAACCTGTATCGTATTCTACGTGAATTTGATGACAGGAAGGTGGACAAAATTTATTCCGAATGTTTTTCGGATCTGCGCATCGGGCAGGCAGTGATGAATCGCCTGCTGAAAGCCGCAGCATTTCACATTGTTGAGGTTTGAGGAGGGAGCCCAATGAGCGGAGCTCATTATAGGATGGCTCCCGACGACATGGCAGGTGACGCGGAGCGGCGCGTGCCGATACCTTAGAGGAGGGAGCCCAATGAGGAGGGAGCCCAATGAGCGAAGCTCATTATTAGGATGGCTCCCGACGACATGGCAGGTATCGCGGAGCGATGCGTGCCGATACCCGAGCGGAGCTCATTATAGGATGGCTCCCGACGACATGGCAGGTGACGCGGAGCGATGCGTGCCGATACATATTAACTAGGAGGAAGCCAAATGAAGGAATACAGTCGAATTGTGTTTGTCACAGAAAGCGCAACCTGCAGAGCTCCAATGGCAGAGGCGCTGTTTCGCGAGGCGGCGCTTCATATCGATGTAGAGGTGCTCAGCCGTGGCTTGGTTGTGCTTTTTCCGGAACCACTGAACCAAAAAGCAGAGGCTGTGATGATCAGCAATGGAATTAACCTTGAAGGATATATGTCAAAACAGATTACTGCAGAGGATATTGATGAGCATACACTGGTTATCACCATGGATGAAATACAGTATCAAAAGCTGTTTGATGTTTTGCCGGAGACGGATGAGGAGCGGGTTGCGGTTCTGAATGAACTGGTGGGCGAGGAACTGTCAATTATGAATCCCTATGGCGGCACATTACAGGCATATGGTCTGTGCTTTGAGACGTTGAGCCGCTCGATCAAAAAGCTGGTCAGATTGTTTGAGGCTGAGGAAGAGTGAGCAAAGTAAAGGATAGATCAGATGAGCGGAAAAAGAACAGATTATATAAGCTGGGACGAATATTTTATGGGAGTGGCAAAACTGTCGGCTATGCGTTCGAAGGATCCCAATACACAGGTGGGAGCCTGCATTGTCTGTGAAGATCACAAGATCCTGTCCATGGGATACAACGGTTTTCCGAAGGGATGCTCAGATGATGTGTTTCCGTGGGAAAGAGAGGGAGACCCTCTGGAAAATAAATATTTTTATACGACACACAGTGAACTGAATGCGATTCTTAACTATCGAGGGGGCAGCCTGGAGGGTGCAACGATGTATGTCACCCTGTTTCCCTGCAATGAATGTGCGAAAGCGATTATACAGGCGGGAATCAAAACACTGGTGTATGACGATGATAAATATCAGAATACGCCCTCTGTCATTGCTTCCAGAAAGATGCTGGATGCGGCAGGGGTAAATTATTATCATTATGCAGGCGGTGACAAAACCATTACAATTTGTCTGTAAAATCAAAAAAGAAAAAATCGAAAAAAATATATAATTTTTCGGGGAATTGTGTTATACTGTTACCGTTCATGGTTCGATGAGCCGTGAACTGTAATATTATACGATTTCCGGCGAAAGGAGCTGTTCATGAGGGGAAAACAAAGTGTGTACGAATCCATGGTAATGATCGTACAGTTTGGCCTGAATATGATCGTTCCTATTTTGTTGTGTACAGCCGTCGGTGTCATGTTTTATCGGAAGTTTGGTCATCCGATGGTCGTTGTTTTTTTGTTTATGGCAGGCGCGGCTGCGGGTTTCCGGAATGTATACCGGATGGCAAAACGCATATACAGCCGTGATGCCAAGAGGGGCGGGCAGCATGCTGAAGAGGATAAATGACACCCTGCCGGAGCTTTTAGCAGGGATTTTGTTGTACGGGCTGGCAGTTCTGCTTGTCGGGATATGCTTTGTGAAAAACAGATGGTATTACGTGAGCGGTCTTGCGATCGGAATTCTTCTGGCCATGGGAATGGCGATACATATCGCGATAGTGATACGGGATTCTTTAGAACTGGCGGAGAAGGGGGCGAAACACCGGGTAACCCTTCATTATATTTTGCGTTATGCAGTGATTCTCGTTGTTTTTGTTGTCACGGCTTATTTTGGACTGGGAAGTGTCGTTGCTTTATTTATCGGCGTAATGGGTTTGAAAGTGGGTGCTTACCTGCAGCCCTTTACACATAGAGTGGTCTCAAATGGGCGGCGGAAGAAGAAAAATTCTTCCGGAGAGGAGGGAGCCTAATGAGCGGAGCTCATTCTAAGGATGGCTCCCGACGAGATGGCAGGTATCGCGAAGCGGTGCGTGCCGATACCTTAGAGGAGGGAGCCCAATGAGCGAAGCTCATTCTAAGGATGGCTCCCGACGACATGGCAGGTATCGCGAAGCGATGCGTGCCGATACCTTAGAGGAGGGAGCCTAATGAGCGAAGCTCATTCTTAAGGATGGCTCCCGACGACATGGCAGGTATCGCGAAGCGATGCGTGCCGATACTATTAAAAAAGAGTTAAGGAGGTGAAAATGTGGGTGGAAAAATTTTGCTATCGTCCAGCAGCAGTATTGACTTTATGATACATGGTCTTATTTCTTATAAGATTTTTGGCCAGGAGGTATGGATTACTACATCGCATGTCTGTATTCTGATCGTTATGCTGGTATTGATCGGATTCTCATTTGTAGTAAAGCATAAGATGAAAGCTGCCACGGACGTGCCGGATGGGTTTCAGAACGTGGCGGAGCTGATCGTGGAATTTCTTGACGGGGTTGTCAGGGGAGCGATGGGCGACAATGCGCCAAAGCTTGTGAATTATATCAGCACAATCTTTCTTTTTATTCTGATGAGCAATATATCCGGTCTGTTCGGGCTCAGACCGCCGACGGCGGATTACGGCACGACACTGGCACTGGGACTGATCACGTTTTTTATGATACATATTACACAGTTCCGGTATCAGAAGCCAAAGCAGATCTGGGTAGATATGTGTTCGCCGCTGCCGCCGTGGCTGCCGATCTGGTTCCCGATCAACCTGATCAGTGAGGTGGCGGTACCCATTTCGTTGTCCCTGCGTTTGTTTGCAAACGTATTATCGGGAACAGTCATGATGGCATTGGTCTATGGACTGCTTTCCAAGATTGCGATCATATGGCCGGCGGCACTGCATGTGTACTTCGATTTGTTCTCCGGAGCAATCCAGACATATGTATTCTGTATGTTGACGATGACATACGTGAACCAGCAAATGGCAACAGAGTAAAAAGATACCGGAAAAATACCGGATCGTAAGATTATTTTTTAAGGAGGATTCATACTATGAATATTACAGGACAGGATTTAATTTTGGCATGCTCAGCAATCGGTGCAGGACTGGCGGTTATCGCCGGTATCGGACCGGGTATTGGTCAGGGTATTGCAGCAGGTTATGCAGCATCTGCGGTAGGACGCAATCCGGGCGCAAAAGGAGATATCATGTCCACCATGTTATTGGGTCAGGCGGTTGCCGAGACAACCGGTTTGTATGGTTTGTTAGTTGCGATGCTGTTACTTTTCGTAAAGCCGCTGGCAGGATAAGGACTCGTGAGGAATACGAGAGGAAAGGAGGCGCAGCAAACAGACCATGGAAAGATTGTTTGATCTTGATTTTCAATTGCTGCACGATGCGATATTGCTGGCAATTTCCGTGTTCGTGTTATTCCTGGTAATGTCCTACAATCTGTTTAATCCGGTTCGCAAGATGTTAGAGGATCGGAAGAACAGAATTAAGGGAGATCTGGAGTCGGCGCGGCTTGACAAGGAAGATGCGAGAGCGTTGAAACAGCAATACGAAGAAAAGCTGAAAAATATTGATAAAGAGGCAGAGCAGATCTTAAGCGACGCACGTCAGAGAGCCCTCAAAAATGAGACGAAGATCATTGACGAGGCCAAGGAAGAGGCTGCCAGAGTGATACGCCGTGCAAATGAAGAGGCGGAGCTTGAGAAAAAGCGTGTTGTGGATGAGGTAAAGCAGGAAATGATACAGATTGCGGCAATGATGGCCGGAAAGGTGGTTGCTTCCTCGATTGACACAACCATTCAGAACAGCTTAGTGGACGAAACCTTGAAAGAGATAGGTGATGCAACATGGCTAAGTTAGTATCCAAAACATATGGGGATGCGCTGTATGAGCTTGCTGTCGAGAAAAAGAAGGAGGACGACTGGCTGGAGCAGGTCAGGGAGCTTCTTGCGGTTCTTGAGGAAAATGACGACCTTGGCAGGCTGATGAATCATCCCAAGATTATTAAAGAAGAAAAAATACATATTATCGAAAACATATTTAAGGGAAGAGTGGCAGATGAGGTGGTTGGCATCATGCGTATTCTGATTGCCAAGGATCACTTTAACGAAATGGAAAGTGTATTCCGCTATTTTGTTGACGCTGTAAAGGAGCACCAATGCATCGGAACGGCATATGTCACATCGGCAGTGGAACTGTCTGAGAGACAGAAGGAAGCGGTAGAAAAACGGTTACTCGAGACCACAAAATATGTTCGCTTTGAAATGCATTATGACGTGGATACGACACTGATCGGAGGGATGGTAATCCGCATCAAGGATCGGGTGGTAGACAGCAGTATCCGCACAAAGCTGCAGAAATTGAGCAGTGAATTATCAAAAATACAGTTGAAAGTAGGTGAATGCGCTTCATGAATTTGAAACCAGAAGAAATCAGTTCCGTGATTAAAGAACAGATTGAGCGATATGCGGCGCAGTTAGACGTGGCAGATGTGGGTACCGTGATTCAGGTCGCAGACGGAATCGCTCGTATTCATGGATTGGAAAATGCAATGCAGGGTGAGCTTTTGGAATTCCCCGGCGAGGTATACGGCATGGTGTTAAACCTTGAGGAGGATAATGTCGGAGCCGTATTGCTGGGAAACCAGAAAAACATCAATGAGGGAGACACCGTCAAGACTACGGGACGCGTAGTGGAGGTTCCGGTCGGAGATGCATTGTTGGGCCGCGTGGTAAATGCGCTGGGACAGCCGATCGATGGCAAGGGTCCCATTGAAACAGATAAGTTCCGCCAGATTGAGCGTGTGGCATCCGGTGTTATTTCGAGAAAATCCGTTGACACTCCGCTGCAGACCGGAATCAAGGCAATCGATGCGATGGTGCCGATTGGACGTGGACAGCGTGAGCTGATCATCGGAGATAAGCAGACCGGTAAGACTGCGATTGCAATTGATACCATCATCAACCAGAAGGGACAAAACGTAAAATGTATTTATGTCGCAATCGGTCAGAAGGCGTCTACCGTTGCATCTCTGGTAAAAACACTGGAGGAATTTGGTGCCATGGCATACACCACGGTGGTTGCCTCTACAGCCAGTGAGCTGGCACCGCTGCAGTACATAGCACCGTATTCGGGATGTGCGATGGGCGAAGAATGGATGGAGAACGGCGAGGATGTGCTCATTATTTATGATGATCTGAGCAAGCATGCTACGGCATACCGTACACTTTCTTTGCTGTTAAGGCGTCCGCCCGGACGTGAGGCATACCCCGGAGATGTATTTTATCTGCATTCCAGACTGCTGGAGCGTGCGGCAAGATTATCGGATGAACTGGGCGGCGGCTCTTTGACGGCGCTTCCGATCATCGAGACACAGGCGGGAGATGTGTCGGCCTATATTCCGACCAACGTTATCTCGATCACGGACGGACAGATTTATCTGGAAACAGATATGTTTAATGCAGGCTTCCGCCCGGCAATCAACGCCGGACTATCCGTATCCCGTGTGGGTGGAGCGGCACAGATCAAGGCGATTAAGAAAATTGCGTCACCGATCCGTGTGGAGCTGGCACAGTATCGTGAGCTGGCAGCCTTTGCGCAGTTCGGATCAGAGCTGGATGCGGATACCAAGGAGAAGCTGGAACAGGGCGAGCGGATTCGCGAAATGTTAAAGCAGCCGCAGTATCAGCCCATGGCAGTGGAAAAACAGGTGGTTATTATTTACGCAGCCACCAGAAAATACCTGCTGGATATTCCGGTGGAATCGGTTCTGGACTTTGAGAAGCAGCTGCTTGAGCTCATTGAGACAAAGTATCCGGAGATTCTGGAGAATATCCGCACCACGAAGCAGATGGATGATGAGACAGAGCAGACCTTAGTAAAGGCGATTCAGGATTGCAAGGCATCCTTCCGTTAGGAAGCCTGCGTAGAAAAGGCGGTGAGAAATTATGGCGTCAATGAGAGACATCAAACGACGCAAAAGCAGTATTTCCAGTACGCAGCAGATTACGAAGGCCATGAAGCTTGTTTCAACCGTTAAACTGCAAAAAGCCAAGGTGAGAGCAGAGCAATCGAATCCTTATTTTGAATCTATGTACAGCACGGTTGTCTCCATGCTGGGAAGGAGTGAGACAGTAAATCATCCGTACCTCAACGGCGGAGCTTCCGGGAAAAAGGCAGTCATTGTCATTACCTCGAACCGGGGACTTGCCGGAGGCTACAACTCCAATGTGGTAAAGCTGATTACCGAGGGTGAGTTGAAAAAAGAGGAACTGGATATTTACGCAATCGGCAGCAAGGGGTTTGAGGCGCTCTCAAACAAGGGCTATCATATTGAGTATCAGAATTCGGATATGATTGAGACGCCCACCTATGCGGGGGCATTGACTCTGAGTCAGCAGCTGCTGGGAGCATACAAAAACGGAGAGATTGGCGAAATCTATCTGGCATACACACATTTTAAGAATACGGTTTCACATGAGCCAAAGCTGATCAAGCTTTTGCCGATCGACCTTGGAGATGCGGAGTTGTCCGAGGAAGAGAAGAAAGTACAGATGAATTATGAGCCCAATGAGGAAGAAGCATTGGATCAGATCATACCCAAATACATAACAAGCTTGTTATACGGAGCGTTGGTAGAGGCTGCGGCCAGTGAGAACGGAGCAAGAATGCAGGCGATGGACTCCGCGACCAGCAATGCGGAGGATATGATCAGTGATCTGTCACTGAAATATAACCGGGCACGTCAGGGCTCGATCACACAGGAGCTGACAGAGATTATTGCAGGCGCATCGGCTATTTCATAGTCGTTTGTGTCGCAGGAAAAGAGAAAAGGAGTGATAAAAAGAAATGGCAGAGACAAATAAAGGAAAAATCACTCAGATCATAGGTGCTGTTTTGGACGTAAAATTTCAGGAGGGAACACTTCCGGAAATCAATGACGCAATCAGTATTACCCGCAAAAACGGGGAAAAGCTGGTTGTGGAAGTGTCCCAGCACTTGGGTGATGATACAGTGCGTTGTATTGCCATGGGCCCTACCGACGGACTTGTCCGTGGAATGGAGGCAGTTGCAACGGGAGGACCAATTTCCGTTCCTGTAGGGGAAAACACATTGGGCAGGATGTTCAATGTACTGGGTGAGCCGATTGATGATGGGGCTGCGCCGGAAGGGGCAGAATATATGCCGATTCACAGAAAAGCGCCCACCTTTGAGGAACAGGCTACCTCTACGGAAATGCTGGAGACGGGAATCAAAGTTGTGGATTTGTTGTGTCCCTATCAGAAGGGTGGAAAAATCGGTTTGTTCGGCGGTGCCGGCGTAGGAAAGACGGTGCTGATTCAGGAGCTGATTCACAATATCGCAACCGAGCACGGCGGATATTCCGTATTTACCGGTGTAGGAGAGCGTACCCGTGAGGGAAATGACCTTTATTATGAGATGAAGGAGTCAGGCGTTATCGATAAGACCACCATGGTGTTCGGGCAGATGAATGAGCCGCCCGGAGCGCGTATGAGAGTCGGACTTACAGGTCTGACCATGGCGGAATATTTCCGTGACAAGGGCGGAAAGGATGTGCTTTTATTCATCGACAATATCTTCCGATTTACTCAGGCCGGTTCCGAGGTGTCCGCATTGCTTGGACGTGTACCGTCCGCAGTAGGTTATCAGCCTACGCTTCAGACGGAGATGGGTGCATTACAGGAGCGTATCACGTCCACAAAGAACGGATCTATTACGTCCGTACAGGCAGTCTATGTTCCGGCGGATGACCTGACCGATCCGGCTCCGGCAACGACCTTTGCCCATCTGGATGCGACGACCGTGTTGGAGCGTTCCATTGTAGAGCTGGGAATTTATCCGGCTGTGGATCCGCTGGGGTCAACCTCCCGCATTCTGGATCCGAGAATTGTGGGACAGGAGCATTTCGAGGTGGCGCGCGGCGTACAGGAGATTCTGCAGAAGTATAAGGAATTACAGGATATTATTGCCATACTGGGTATGGATGAATTGTCCGAGGATGACAAGCTGGTGGTAAACCGTGCAAGAAAGGTACAGCGTTTCCTTTCTCAGCCGTTCTTTGTTGCCACACAGTTTACCGGACTGGAAGGGAAATATGTTCCGATTGCTGAGACGATTCGCGGATTCCGTGAGATTCTGGAAGGCAAGCATGATGATGTTCCGGAGAGTTACTTCCTGAATGCGGGAACGATTGATGAAGTACGCGCCCGCATGAGCTAAGAGGGGTGACTGTATGGCAGAGGAAAATAAGATTTTTCAGGTAAAAATTATTACGCCGGATCGTGTGTTTTATTCCGGAGAGGCGACGATGATTGAGTTCAACACAACGGAGGGACAGATTGGTGTATACAAGCACCACATTCCTACCACCACGGTGCTGGCTCCGGGAGTCGTTACCATTACCAATGAGGAAGAGGTTTTGCGGGCGGCTGTTCATGCAGGATTTGCCGAGATTCTCGGAGATCAGGTGACGCTGCTTGCAGAGATTGCCGAGTGGCCCGATGAGATTGACGAAAAACGAGCAGAGGCAGCCAAGGAGCGTGCGGAGGAGCGGATTGCAGTCAAAAATGCAGCGACCGATCTCATCCGTGCAGAATATGCGTTGCGAAAAGCGCTGGTTCGTATTGAAATCAAGCAGTAGGGACGGCAGAAAGATGACTGGGAGTAGTTAGCAGTGCGAGACAAATTTAACTTGAAACCATTAGATAATGAAATCCCGATGCGTGAGTTTTTCATGTATGAGGAGCCGGTGCTGGTATCAAAGACAAATGCAGTAAGCAGTAAATTGATGCTGGCAGCGGAGATGGGACGATTTGACACGATCGGATACGATTGCGTGGCAGTTTGTGTAAACGATATTCTGGCAACAGGCGGAGAACCGGTTTTATTCTACAACAACATTTCCTGTGCCAGACCAAAGGAGGAACACATAAGCGCAATCGAATCCGGAATCGAGCACGGCTGTGATGTGGCGAAGATTCGTTATGCCGGGAGTGCGGTCAAGGAGCTGGAAGAGATTTTCAGCTATGATCGGTATGATCTGGTAGGCTTCTCCGCCGGTATTATGGATAAAGAAAAGCAGCGGGAGACGCAGCCCGTTGTAAGCGGAGATGTGATTGTCGGCCTTCCGTCGAACGGACTGCACAATAACGGATATGTCGCAGCAAGGAAGAAGCTGTATCTGACCAAAGCATCCATGGAGGTTTATTATGAAAGCCTGGGGACGACCCTGGGAGATTTACTGCTGGCACCTGCCAAGATGTATCACAAGGGAATGCGGGCACTGGCCGACTCGCCTGTGAGACTGAAAAAATGTGTGCAGGTTGCGCATGGAGGAATCGAGCGTGCAGTCAGAAAGCTGGTGCCGTCACCCTATGGCGCGGTGGTAAAGCAGAAGGAGGATATGATTCCTCCGCTGTATGGTATGCTTCATAAGGACGGAAACATCAATGAAGATCTGATGCGGAAAACCTTCAATATGGGTATCGGTATGCTGTTGTTGATTGCAGATGAGCAGACAGAAGAGGCAGTAGAAATTATGGAACGTGCCGGAGAGCATCCGATGCTTCTGGGGTTGGTGGAAAAGGTTTCGGATACCATACGTTTTATTAGTTGATTGGTAACTGTTCAGAACCAATGGTTCTGAACAGTTTCGATAGCCTTTATGAAGGGAGCTGGCAATGGGAACACAGGATAAGCTGGAAAGAGTTCTACGGGATATCCATGTCATGATTTCGAAAAGTGAACGGTATGATGCAGAGGGAGAACAGATCATTGTCGAAAAAAACAAGCTGTTTGAGCATCTTAGTCATCTGAATGACTGTATCTATGAGATGATGGATGAGTATGAGGTGATAAAGCAGAGCCGGGATAAGGGAGAACGTGATGCAAGACGCAGAGGCGATGAGATTATCTTTCAGGCCAGTCGCAACGCGGAGGATATCTATGCGGCATCCATGCTGTATTCTGACGAGGCATTGCAGCGGGTGCAGGAAATCCTGAGGGAAACCGGTGAGGGAATTCGAAGCATTCTAAGTAGCAGTCTGGAAAGCATGGAGGAGCACGGAAGGCAGTTAAAAACCAATCAGCTGGAGTTAAAAAGCCAGCTGGAGGACATGGTTGACACCGAGAAGTATTTGAAGCTCATTGAGGAGCGGAATCAGCAGCTGGCGAAGGAAAAAGAAGAAAAGAAACAGGACGATGCGTTTGAAGAAAGATCGCCCTATGCAGATATAAAGCCGGAGATCCGGATCGATCCGGAATATTTCCGGAAGGCAGGGATCTCAATGGAAGGCGCAGCGCTGCAGGAAGAAGCAAAACCGGAACCTGCTGAAATTAAGGTAAATTTGGATTCGGAATATTTTAAGTGGAAAAGGGAACAGGAGTCAGAGTAAGTCCTCCCGGTAATTTTTCAGTTTATCACAGGTAGCAAGGATATCCTTGTTACCTTTTTCTAATTGAGCGATAATGATTTCTATATAAATCACAGCTTTATTTCTTAATCTTTGGTTGGAACTTGTAATCCAGCAGTGCAGATTGAGTACCAGCAGGGGATTACTGCATTCATCGGACATCTGGTAAATATATTTTTCGCAGAAGGAGATGTCAGAATAATTGATGGGCTCAACCTGAATAATAAAGCCGCCGGAAAGCTCCTCCGAATAGAAACTCTCATCCTCCTTTGGGGTGTGGATATATGGGAGCAGGCTGGACTTTTTCAGTGTTCCCGCAATTATGATACGATAGATCTCCTTAAAGAGCAGGAAAAAAAGGATGCCCAGTATCACAGAAAACACAGAGAGGCGCAGAGAACTCCCAAAAAGGTTCTCACGCTTCAAATAACCAATTACACAGACTGCGCCAACAGCAAGCATACAGCTGAAGGGGCGCAGCCAGAGACAGCTTATCAGTGCTTTTCGGAAGGAAGAAACATCTTTTTCTTTTAGTGGAATAAAAATATAATGTTTTCGCATAAACAATCCTCCACTCTTATAATACTAAAGTTGATGCAAAATAGCAACTTGTCTGCCCGTCCGGTTTGTAAAACTTAATTTATTTTTAAGAAACTGAGCTGTCGAAATATGTAAAATTCTGGTATGCTGTAGGTGGAGAAACGGAATTAAGATTTTTGCATGCTGCCGGGGGGAAGGTCATGCCGACGAAGTCGGCATAGACTTTTTTGCACGGAAATCGTTTCGAAAAGCTAGCTTTCCGAAACGATTTTCGTGCAAAGTGTTCACATCGTTTCACGATGTGAACCTTCCCCCCGGCAGCATGCAAAAATCGGCAACCACAATTAAGAGGAGTAACCCATGAACATATTGGTATGTGACGATGACCGGGAGATCGTAGAGGCGATTGAAATCTATCTGCAGCAGGAAGGATATCAGGTATATAAGGCATATGACGGGAAACAGGTTCTTGAGATTTTGAAAAGACATGAGATTCATCTTTTGATCATTGATGTGATGATGCCGGAGCTGGACGGGATACGGGCAACAAGAAAAATCCGGGAGGAAAGCAATATTCCGATTATCATTCTGTCAGCAAAATCCGAGGATGCAGATAAGATTCTGGGACTCAACACCGGGGCGGATGACTATGTTTCAAAACCCTTTAATCCGTTAGAACTGGTAGCCAGAGTGAAGTCCCAGCTCAGGCGTTATACACAATTGGGCAATTCCTCGGAATCGAATCAGAAAATCTATCAGGTGGGAGGACTGGCCATCAATGATGACCTGAAGGAGGTTACGGTAGATGGGGAGAGCGTCCGGCTTACCCCGATTGAATACAATATTTTATTACTGTTGGTCAAAAATCAGGGAAAGGTCTTTTCGATTGAACAGATTTATGAAAATATCTGGAATGAGGATGCGATCGGAGCAGACAATACGGTAGCGGTACATATTCGCCATATTCGGGAAAAAATAGAAATAAATCCGAGAGAACCCAGATACCTGAAGGTGGTCTGGGGTGTCGGATATAAAATCGAGAAGAATGGATAGGCGCTGATATGAAAAGAAAATATTATGTAACCGTATGGAAAAACCTGGTCATGCTCCTGCAGGTAATCTGTACGATTTTATTGGTAATGGCCTGTTTTTTACTGACAAGCCTTAATCGGAAAAATATTGTTACCTTAAACAATCTTTCAGAACAAAATTATGAGGAGTCAGAATATTACAGTCAGATCTTCTGCGAAAAGCTGGATGCGCTGGTACAGTATCTGCAGCTGAGGAAGACCTTTGAAACGGACGGAACCTATGATGGAAACCGGCTGATCAATACCGGAGGGGCGGGGCTGCTCCGGGAAAATGAGCTGAAAGATGATGAAGCAATCAGTCTGTTACAGACGTATGTCTTGAGCGATCTCGTGGCATGGTCCAAAAAGGGATATGTGATGCACAGCGGCAAAATCCGGGAGGATTATCTGCCGATTGCCGGCCTTTCCGTTGCAGACAGTATGAACCAGGGGATGATTACGGAGAAGCAGGGCGAACAGCTGTATCAGCAATTACAGTTTGTGCTGGATCGGATCGGCAATGAAGAGAAGACGTACCGGATGTTTTTGAACAGCTTCGATAATGAGGAAACAAACCTGAGCTATGTATATATGGAAGGTGGGAAAATTGTATATACCAATATGGAGACGACATATCCTGCAGAACAACTTCAGGATTTTGCAAGAAAGCAGGGGAGTTTCTTATACTGTGATAATGTGACGCTGAGATTAAGCACCAACATGGATGCGGCTCAGAATTACTATTATGAGCATATAGATGGGAAAATCTCAGGCATCGGGAAGGATTCTGTATTTATGATGGCAGTCAATACGCAGTTTCCTGTGGAGGATGACTTGGCGAACTACCATGAGGAATACATTACGCTGCATCCATGGGGAATGATCAGCATGATTACAATCGTCGTATGTCTGGCAGGCTGGATTACATTTTTTGCCTACCTTACGATTGCCGCAGGACGCTCTGCAGAGGATGAACTGGTACATTTGAATATGCTGGACAGGATTAAGACAGAAATCTGGCTGCTGGGTTTTGTTCTGCTGTCGGTAGCTGTGATCTTTCTGGCTTCGATCTCTGCCGGATATCATTGGGATATACCGGGTATGATGGTTGTGGTAGGAACGGTTACCTTTTTATACAATCTGATTTTTATGGTATTTTATCTGAGTATGATCCGGCGCATGAAGGCTGGTGTGCTGTGGGAGTACAGCTTGTCTAAATGGATTGCGGAAAGCATAAAACGCGTGGTTGCTACGTGGAAAACCTCAGTAAGAGTCATTTTGGCCCTTTTGTGGAATATTTTGTTGTTTTTAGGTCTGACATACGGAATGTTCATCCGGCGCAGTCTGCCTTGTGCGCTGCTTCTTTGTGCGCAGATTGCAGGACTCAGCATTCTTTTCCTCAGAGACAAGGTACAGAAAGAGGAAATTCTCAAGGGGATTCACCGGATTAACGAAGGAGATCTGGAATACAAGATTCCGATGGAGCATATGCATGATGACAATTACAAGCTGGCAGAAGCGATTAACCGGATCGGTGAGGGACTTCACCGGGCGGTGGAGGATAATACCAGAAATGAACGGATGAAAGCGTCGCTGATCACGAACGTGTCTCATGATATTCGAACACCGCTTACCTCGATTATCAATTATGTGAATTTGATAAAAATGGAGCAGACGGATAATGAGCGGATTCGCAATTATCTGGATGTGTTGGAGAAGAAGGCGCAGCATTTGAGTCAGCTTACGGAGGATCTGGTGGAGGCATCACGCATCAGCTTCGGAACCATCAAGCTGCACATGACACGCATCAATCTTGTGGAACTGGTCTATCAGACGGCTGGGGAATTTAATGAAAGATTCGAGGAAAAACAGCTGACGATTGTAACCAGACTGCCGGGAAGTCCGCTTGTCATCATGGCCGACGGACGGCGTCTCTGGCGTGTGCTGGAAAATCTGTACGGAAATGTGGCGAAATATGCGATGAACAATACGCGTGTATATCTCACGCTGGAGGCAGCTCCCAGGGAGGCGGTTTTTTCCATCAAGAATATATCGGAACAGCCGATTCGTCACACAAATGAGGAACTGATGGAGCGTTTTACACGGGGAGACGAGTCGCGCACGACAGAGGGCAGCGGACTCGGGCTCTCGATAGCAAGTAATCTGACTACATTGATGGGAGGCAGCTTCTTCATAGATCTGGACGGGGATCTGTTTACGGTCATACTCCGTTTTCCGCTGTCATAGACTTGATTTTTTTTAATCTCCCACTTATAATATGATTTGAGCGTCACATGGTAAAACCATGGGAACATTTTGCGCGGTTTTTGACATTTTATGAAATGAGGAGGGCACATGTATGAAAACATATGAAGGCGGAGCGTATCTGGTAAACGGAGAGCGGATCATAGCGGATTCGGCAGAGGCAAAAGCGGCTGTCAGGGAAGCGACAGGAGCGGATGTCAGCAAGGCTGAGGCGGCAAAAAATACGATTGCATACAATATTTTGCGTGAACATAACACGTCCGGAAACATGGAGAAGCTGAAGATTAAGTTCGATAAGCTGACCTCCCATGACATTACATATGTTGGAATCATCCAGACGGCAAGAGCATCCGGCATGGAGAAATTTCCGATTCCATATGTGCTTACCAACTGTCACAACAGCCTGTGTGCAGTAGGTGGTACGATCAATGAGGACGACCATATGTATGGTCTGACCTGTGCAAAGAAATACGGCGGAGTCTATGTGCCGCCTCATCAGGCAGTCATCCATCAGTTCGCAAGAGAGATGCTTGCGGGCGGCGGTAAGATGATTTTAGGATCCGATTCCCATACCCGCTATGGAGCGTTGGGAACCATGGCAATGGGTGAGGGTGGACCGGAGTTGGTAAAGCAGCTGCTGGAACAGACCTATGACATCAACATGCCGGAAGTAGTAGGTATTTATCTCACGGGTACGCCCATCAAGGGAGTAGGACCGCAGGATATTGCGCTGGCGATCATTGGCGAGGTGTTTGCCAGCGGTTATGTGAAGAACAAGGTCATGGAGTTTGTGGGACCGGGTGTGGCAAATCTGAGTGTGGATTACCGGATCGGCGTGGATGTTATGACCACAGAGACCACCTGCCTGTCTTCGATCTGGCAGACAGATGAGAAGGTCAGGGAGTTTTACGATATTCATGGCAGAGTTGAGGAGTACAAGGAGTTAAATCCGGGTAAGGTGACATACTACGATGGAATGATTGAAATTGATCTGGGAACCATTCGCCCGATGATTGCGATGCCGACCCATCCGAGTTACACCTATACCATTGATGAAGTGAATGCAAATCTGATGGATATTCTGGATGAATGTGAGAAACGTGCAAAGGTAAGCTTTAACGGGGCGGAACTGAACCTGAAAAAGAAGGTACATAATGGCAGATTGTATGTAGATCAGGGAATTATCGCGGGCTGTGCAGGAGGCGGATTTGAAAATATCTGTGATGCGGCGGACATTTTAGACGGGGCAAGCATCGGGCCGGATGAATTCACGCTCAGCGTTTATCCTGCAAGTACCCCTGTTTATATGGAACTGGTGCGCAACGGCGCAGTTGCCAAGCTGATGGAGACCGGAGCGATCGTAAAGACGGCATTCTGCGGACCGTGCTTTGGCGCGGGAGATACTCCTTCCAACAACGCATTTTCCATCCGGCACTCCACCAGAAACTTCCCGAACCGCGAGGGGTCCAAGATTCAGAACGGGCAGATTGCTTCTGTTGCGCTTATGGATGCACGCTCGATCGCGGCTACCGCAGCGAACAAGGGCTATCTGACTGCGGCGACGGATATGGATGTAAATTATACCAAACCGAAGTATTTCTTCGACAAGACCATTTATGAGAACCGCATTTTTGACAGTCACGGGGTGGCAGATCCTTCTGTGGAGATACAGTTTGGTCCGAATATCAAAGACTGGCCGAAGATGGTTGCACTGACCGATCATTTGCTTTTGAAGGTGGTATCGGAGATTCATGATCCGGTCACGACCACAGACGAGCTGATTCCGTCCGGTGAAACCTCATCGTACCGTTCCAATCCGCTGGGACTGGCAGAGTTTACACTTTCCAGAAAGGATCCCGCATATGTGGGTCGTGCCAAGGAGGTACAGGCTGCAGAGAAAGCAAGGGAGGCAGGCGAGGAACCCTATGCCGTATTACCCGAACTCAAGGATGCAGTGGATGTACTGCTGACACAGTTTAAAGGAATCAATGAGGAAAATACAGGAATCGGAAGTACGATTTTTGCAGTGAAACCGGGAGACGGTTCTGCGAGAGAGCAGGCGGCATCCTGTCAGAAGGTGTTAGGCGGATGGGCAAACATTGCCAATGAATATGCGACCAAGCGATATCGTTCGAATCTGATCAACTGGGGTATGCTTCCGTTTATCATTCCGGCAGGGGAATTGCCGTTTGCCAATGGAGATTATATTTTTGTTCCGGACATCCGCAGGGCAGTGGAGGCGAAGGAGACGGAAATCAAAGCATACGCAGTGAAGGGGCAGGCATTGACAGAATTTACCATGACCTTGGGAGAACTTACCGATGAGGAACGCGAGATTATTCTGAAGGGCTGTCTGATCAATTACAATCGTAAATAAAAGGAGCGGTGAAGGATGGAGAAACAACAGGAAAAAACTGAAAAGAATAAAGGGGAACAAAAAAAATATTTCACAATCTCACTGACCGTTTTTCTCACATTCTGCGCCTGCACAACCGTTATTTTTCTCTTTTTTCAATATGATAAGGTGGCTGCAGGAATGGAAAACCTGATGGCAATCCTGCAGCCGATTATCATAGGGTTTGTTCTGGCGTATCTGCTGAATCCGGTCATGAAGTTTCTGGAAAAGTACATCCTGAAGCTGGTGGACGGGAAATTTAAGAGCCGGAGAAAGGAACAAAAATTTGCCCGAAATGTGGGAACTCTGGGAGCGGCTTTGTTTTTGATTCTTATCGTCGCACTTTTGCTGGAGATGATCGTACCACAGCTGATCAAAAGTATATCGGGCATGGTGACGAATCTTCCCACGGAGGTAAACTCCTTTATTAACTGGCTGAACCAATACATTAGATCGGAAAATACCGTGGCAGAGCAGTTGGAAAACATGCTGCGAAACAGCATGCAGTATCTGCAGAACTGGGCGCAGACTTCTCTTCTGCCGGATATCCAGACCTACATTGGCTCGTTGACCAGCGGTGTGGTCAGCGTGTTTAAGGCGCTGCTCAATGTCATTGTAGGGCTCATTGTGTCTGTCTATGTATTGCTCAGCAAGGAAAAATTTATCGGACAGGCTAAAAAAATAATGTACGCGGTATTTAAGCCGAACCATGCAAATGCTTTGATTGAGACCGCCAGAAAAAGCAATGAAATATTCAGCGGATTTATCACGGGAAAGCTGCTGGATTCGGCGATTGTAGGAATGCTGTGCTACATTGTGCTGATGATTATGAAGATGCCGTATGCGCTGCTGGTGTCGGTGATCGTCGGGGTAACCAATGTAATTCCGTTTTTCGGACCGCTGATCGGTGCGGTGCCAAGCTTTCTCATCATTCTTCTTGCAGAGCCGGTCAAGGGATTATATTTTTTGATTGTGATTCTCGTTTTGCAGCAGATAGACGGCAATATCATCGGACCAAAGATTCTGGGCAATTCCACGGGGCTTACGTCCTTCTGGGTTGTGTTTGCTATTGTGGTTGGGGGTGGTTTGTTCGGATTTGCGGGAATGCTTCTGGGCGTGCCCACCTTTGCGGTCATTTACTACTTGGTAAATAAAGCGGTAAACCATGGGCTGGCAAAACGAAAGCTGTCGGTGGAAACCGATGACTATATTGAGCTTCGGCGGATTGACAAGGACAGCAATGAGATGATTTATCCGGAAAAAGAGGTTTTGCAGGAGACAGAACCGGAGATACCGGATACGGAGGCTGTAGATGACGCAGATGACATAGACAAAAATCCGCGCTCGTGAATCATTTTTTTACGGTCTGCAGAGCCAAATATTTTTTGACAGACCTTCTGGTGTATGGTAAACTTTGAGATGATGGAATGCCATTTTACCGAGGTGACATATTTTGGATAAATATGAATATAAACTAAAACTGGATGAAATGAAAAGCCTTGCGGCAGAACAAAACTACGGACAGGCCGCTGCGGTTGCAGATAGTGTCAATTGGCGGAGAGTAAGAAATGTAAATGCTCTGATGAAAGCCGGGGAGCTGTATATACAGGTGGAGCGTTATGAAGATGCCAAGGATATCCTGCTGATGGCCTATGACAGATCGCCCATCGGACGTATGATTATTTATCGTCTGGCGGAACTGGCAGTCAAAACACGGGAGTTTGATGAGGCGGAGGAGTATTATAAAGAATTTGTGGAGATTGCGCCACATGACAACTTAAAATATGTTCTTCGATATGAGATTCACAAGGCACAGAACCCGAACGATTATGATACGCTGATTCAGATTCTGGAGGAATTGAAGGAACAGGAATATACGGAGCATTGGTCCTATGAGCTGGCTTATTTGTATCACCGGGCCGGAAAGAGTGAAGAATGTATCAAGGCCTGTGATGAGCTGATCTTGTGGTTTGGAGACGGACCATATGTGGAGAAAGCACTGGAGTTAAAGATGCTTTATCAGCCGCTTACAAAGGTGCAGGAGGATAAATATCGGCAGTTTAAGCAGCGGGAAGCCGGCATTACAGAGGTTCGACCGGAGGATATGCTGTATTCGGGCGAGATCATACCGGAGCCGGTTCAGATTCCCCAGGTGACAGAGAATGCAGAAAAGTTCAATACATCAAATCTGCAGGAGGAGCTGGCCCGGGGGATGCGCCAGATCATGGAGGCGACCGAGAAGGAAGAAGTCGCTGACACCATGGAAGAAATTAAAAAGATTGTGGAAGATATTCCGTATCTTCAGATTTCACAGGAAAACGAACAGACGGAAAAACGGTTTGCGGATATTCCGACCGATGAAGAAATCGACGGCTCTTTAAGGCATACCTTTCAGGAAATGCTGGCAGAGGATTACGATGGGCAGATCAGCATGATGGTACCGTCGGGCAATGTGCAGGAGAAGCAGATTACGGGGCAGATGAGTATCGATGATATTCTGGAGGAATGGGAGCATACAAAGCGTGCCGCTGAGATTGCATTGCAGGAAGCGGAACAGCAAAAGCTCCAGTCTGCAAAGGCTAAGGCATTGGTAGAGGCCGGAGATATTATGGAACGCCTGGCCAGCGTAATTCCCCAGTTGGACGCAGGTGTCACGCCCAGAGAGCTGCTGGAGAAGGAATATCTCGGAAAGCTGCCGGAGGAGGAAGCAGGACGGCTTGTGGCCAATATGAATGATCTGCTGCAGCAGCAGATTGATTCGCTCAGCCAGACCAACGCTCAGATTGAAGATTTTCTGGCAGAGAACAAGGAAGAAGATAAAGACGAACATATAGAGGAACCCCAAGAGGAGGAACTGCCGGAAATTGCCATGCCGGAGGGCTTGGAGGAGGAATTTTCAGAAGAAGAACCGATCGCAGAGGAGTCGGTGGAGTTTTCAGAGAAACCGGAACAAAAGCCTGCAGCAGAAGCGGAAGAGCCGAAGAATGAGGGCTTACCGGAGATTGTCATGCCGGAGCCTGAGAAAGGACAGAAGGCACCGCTTACACGCTTGTCAGAAGAACAGCGTGCGATCTTTACCTATTTTGTTCCTGTGACGGGCATGGAAAAACAGCTGTGCAGAGTGTTGGATGCCACCGCAGAGCATTATAGAAAAAATCCTTCAGCCAGAACCGGAAATGTGATTATTCAGGGAAATCCGGGAACCGGGAAAACCGTATTGGCAACTGCGCTGGTTAAGGCACTGCAGAGGGAAACGGGACATCCGAATCAGAGGGTCGGCAAGATTGATGCGGTAATCCTGAATCAAAAAGATATCCTGCAGCTGTTAAAGAAGGTGGAGGGTGGCTGTCTGATTATCGAAAAGGCAGGAAACCTCAACCGGGAGACTGCACTGAAGCTTTCGTTGGCGATGGAGCATGACGAAAGCGGGATGCTTGTAATTTTGGAGGATTCCAAAAAGGGAATTGCCAAGGCGATGGGCAGGGATGAGGTATTTGCCAGAAGGTTTACGGAAAAAATAGAATTGCCGGTATTTACCAGTGATGAGCTGGTTACCTTTGCGAGAAGCTATGCCGGAGAACTGGGATACAGTATTGATGCGATGGCTGTGCTGGCGTTGTATAACCGGATCGGCAATATACAGCGATTGGAGCATCCGGTTTCGCTTGCAGAGGTAAAGGACATTGTGGATGAAGCGATTGACAAGGCAGAAAAGTTCAGCCTGAAGAAAATGCTTATGACCAGAAAGAAAACAGACGCAGATTATGTTATTCTGAGAGAGACTGATTTTGAGGAATAACCTGAGATAAATAACAATAAGGAAGGTGTAGCATATGAGCAATTTTACGGAACTGGATATGTATCTTTTGGGACAGGGAACTCATTACGATATATATAAGAAATTAGGCGCTCATCCCATGACCGTTCACAGGAAGAAGGGGGTCATGTTTGATGTGTGGGCCCCCCATGCAGCGCAGGTATGGGTCATCGGAAGCTTCAACGGCTGGAACGAGTCCGCAAACGAAATGCAGCGGCTGGAACCTCAGGAAATGGGAATCTATGAGCTGTTTATTCCCGAGGCAAAGAAGGGGGACTTATACAAATTTTTGATACAAACCCCGGATGGACGGAAGCTGTATAAGGCAGATCCCTATGCTAACAGCGCGGAAATGAGACCGGGAACAGCCTCTCGCGTGGCTGACATTGAAAATTTTGAATGGTCGGATGAAAAGTGGCTGCAGGCAAGAGACGAGGCAGAGGATCCTTATGGGCGGCCGATGTCCATCTATGAGGTACATCCGGGCTCGTGGATGCGGCATCCGGGCAGAGAGGATGGCGGTTATTATTCCTACCGTGATCTGGCAGATTCCCTGATCAAATATGTCAAGGGGATGGGATATACACATGTCGAGCTTATGGGGATCGCGGAATATCCGTTTGACGGCTCCTGGGGCTATCAGGTAACCGGGTATTATGCACCGACCTCCCGATACGGTACGCCGGAGGATTTTGCCTATCTGATTAATCAGTTTCACCGAAACGGCATCGGGGTGATTCTGGACTGGGTACCGGCTCATTTCCCGAGAGACGAGCATGGGCTTGCCGATTTTGACGGGCAGGCGTTGTATGAATACGCAGATCCGCGAAAGGGCGAGCATCCCGAGTGGGGAACGAAGATATTTGATTATTCCAGGACAGAGGTCAAAAACTTCCTGATCGGCAGTGCATTGATGTGGATTGAGCACTATCATATCGATGGACTGCGGGTAGATGCGGTGGCATCTATGCTGTATCTGGACTATGGAAAGAAAGACGGACAATGGGTGTCGAATCAGTACGGCGACAACAAAAATTTAGAGGCAATAGAGTTCTTTAAGCATATCAACACCCTGATTACAGGGCGCAATCATGGTGCTGTTATGATTGCCGAGGAATCCACTGCATGGCCGATGGTGACCGGTCCGGCAGAAAAGGGCGGACTGAACTTCAGCTATAAATGGAACATGGGATGGATGCATGATTTCCTCGACTACATGAAGATGGATCCGTATTTCAGACGGGATAACCACAACAAGATGACCTTTGCCATGAGCTATAACAGTTCGGAACGGTATATTCTGGTATTGTCCCATGATGAGGTGGTACACCTGAAGTGCTCCATGTGGAACAAGATGCCCGGCTATGAGGAGGAAAAATTCCGCAGTCTGAAGGTGGCCTACAGCTTCATGATCGGACATCCGGGGAAGAAGCTTCTGTTTATGGGACAGGATTTCGGACAGCTTCGGGAGTGGAGTGAGGAACGTGAGCTGGACTGGTATCTGTTGCAGGAAGATATGCACAGACAGTTGAATACTTATGTCAGAGATCTGCTTCATATTTACAAGGATTATCCGTGCATGTATGAGCTGGACACCAGCTGGGACGGCTTTGAATGGATCAACCCGGATGACAAAGACAGAAGTATTTTCAGCTTTGTGCGAATGAGCAAGGATAAGAAGAGATCGCTCTTGTTTGTTTTCAATTTCACACCGATTGATCGGCCGGATTACTGCGTGGGCGTGCCCAAGAAGGGAACTTATCGGTTGATTCTGAACAGCGATGAGGCGAGATTTGGCGGACATAATACGGAAAAACCCGGTTCTTACAAAGCGGTAAAGCGCGAGTGTGACGGAAAAGAGTATTCGATTGCGTTTCCGTTGGCGGGATTGAGTGCAGCGGTATTCCGCATCTTATAAAGTTGGGGTAAACCCCGTGCGGGGTGCATTCGGCGACAGCCGAAGCAGTTCCTCATGCGCCCGTGCACATAAAAATGGCAGCGATTTCATTTGCCGAAACCGCTGCCGTTTTTTCGTTGTTTATAATTGGCAAAGTGTCTGTAATGCCTGCTTTGCAACCAAAAGTCTGAGGTGCTCGTCAAAATAGGCACCGATTGCCGGGGTGTATTTCACGACCGTGGCATACTCAGACAAAATGTTGCATGTCTTGTTGAATTCCTCCGGACTGTGGTGCCCCTTGTGGATCATCAGGTAAAGGAGGCTGCTTCGCGTATCCCGGTAGAGACTGTTGTCCTCGTCATAATAACCGTTCAATACATGGGCAAGTGCAGTCAGCTGATCCAGATCTCGGAAAACAAACAGCTTGATCATATCCGAAACCGGTGCGGCAATTTTGGCATTGTCGGAGGGCTTCGGGGGCGCTGTCACAGCATTCCCCGGAGGAAAGGCTGCCGGAGCTGCGGGGGTTTCCCGGATATTGCTTTGCGGGGATATTTCCTCTGCATGTTTGCGCAGATGCTCAAAAAGATTCAGAATATCATTGGCCCCTGCCGGAAGTTCTGTGAGTTCGGAAGAGGAATAGTCGGGATACTCATTCTCGTCAGGTTCCGAGAACTTGGAAAAACGTGTATCCAATTCGTCCGGATATTCGACCTTCGTAATAATCAATAAAATCGTATCGGATGACAGCGGGACTGCTTCAATCATGAGAGGGAGATCATCGGTCTCAAAACCGAATTCATAGTTGGCCTGCTGCATCATGTCGTGAAATAAAGACCTTGCTTTTTCAGAACCATATGCCAACTCGCTCAGCTTGAGGTGTCGGTTTGCCAGATCCTCCCAGGTCAGTGTGCATCGAATCTGATTGTCGTTCACTTTTTCAATCTTCATATTATCACATCCTATCTATTCAAAAATCGAAATTTGCTGTTGTGTATCTGGTACACTTATTATAAGTGAATCAATAGTATTTGTAAACCCGATTCAAATTATGATTTGAGGATTTTACTGGTAAGGTTCTGATTCAGGGTTGGGGGTGAGATGAGAGAGCGTTGGTTCACATCGTGAAACGATGTGAACATTTTGCACTGAAACGTCCAAAGGAAAGCGAGCTTTCCTTTGGGCGGTCCTGTGCAAAAAAAGTATATGCCGACTGTGTCGGCATGACCAACGCTCTCTCATCTCACCCCCAACCCTGAATCAGAACCTTACATGACCTGTTCACACGTAAAACCAAAATCTTAAATCTTGTTAATAAATCTTAAATTTTCTATTTTTGGTTGCAATTTACTTTGCAGATGTGCTATATATGTATGCAAGAGATATCCATCGGTTCATTCCTGAGCAGGAGGGAGTGATCTGAGCGATAGAATCACAAATTTTGTTGGGCAGATATGAAGTCATTGACATCCTCGGAGAGGGTGCCGGATCGATTGTTTATCTGACCAGACATACGAAATTGAAGACGTATCGGGCAGTAAAGTGTATATCCAAGACACATTCTATGCCGACTTCAATTTTCTCAGAAGCGAATTTGACCGATTCATTGAGACATCCGGGTATTCCGATGATCTATGACATGGAGGAAGATGACCAGAGAATCTATGTGGTAGAGGAATATGTACAGGGTGAATCGTTAGAACAGATTTTGCTTCAGCAGGAATCCGTTTCCCAGGAATATATAGTTCAGATAGGGCTGCAGCTGTGCGATATTTTGATTTTTCTGCACAATCATAAGCCTTATCCGATTCTTTATCAGGATTTAAAGCCTGCTCACATCATAGTATGCGGGAATCAGGTGAAATTAATCGATTTTGGAATCGCAGGCTATATTACCAATCAGGGAAAAAATTTCCAAAATTACGGAACAAGGGGTTTTGCGGCGCCGGAACAATATCATGGAGGCTGTCCCGAAATACAGGCGGACATCTATGCATTCGGTGCGGTATTGGACTGTTTTGCAAAAAAGAACAGACATTCTTGTTCAAAACAATTAAGGGATATCATAGCAAAATGTATGCGGCAGAATCCGAAACGGCGCTATGGAAGCGCAGAGGAGGTAAAAGCAGCATTAAACAGGGTGGTAGACCATGGAAGGAAACGATGGAACAATCTCTTACACAGCATTGCTGTGGTGGGGGCGAGCCCGGGCGCGGGCGTCACTCACATTGCGGTTGCACTTAATTGTTATCTGAACCGGCGCGGACAGAGTTGTATGTATGTTGCGTGTACGGGAGGGGACGTGACAGACTGCGTTTCCCGTATGTCTGCGGCAAAGGTGGAACAAAACGGGTGTGTGTCTTATCAGCATTTTTTGGGAACCTGTGAATGGGACACAGCAATGGAGAGACGCGAGGGAATGTGTATTCGTGATTATGGAACGGATTTGCAGGGAGCTGTTATGGAGGAGGGAGATATAACGATCTTGGTCGTAACTCTGTCTGTTTGGCGGCAGGAAGCCGCTTTGAAAGCGTATGAGCAAGTGAAATGTCTTCCAAACCTGGTGCTGCTGTGCAACGGCAGCGATCGACAGCAGGCAAAAAAGTTTGCCGCCTTGACTGGGCGGAGGATTTACTACTTTCCATATGATCCGAATCCGTTTCGGGAGTATCAGGAAAAAGAGGCATTGTTCACACGGATGCTAAAGAGAAAGGAGTAGATGAAAGCATGGATAAAAAGGAAAGCATTGGCATTCTGGGCGTACAGTCCGGTGTGGGTGTGACACATCTGAGTGTTGCCATGATGGAGTATTCTTTAAGATACCGCAGAAGCGCAACGGCTATCGTAGAACTCAGTGGAAATCATGAGGTGGAATTGCTGCAGGATCATCGAAAAAGAAGCCTGCATCATACGGGGAGGGCACAGTTTTTCCCAAATCAGTCATGCGAATCTCCGGCAGAATGGGTGCAGGCATCCTATGATACTTATATCGTGGATGCAGGGAGTGATTATTACCGCAGTAGACAAGAGTTCATGCGCTGTGATAAAAAAATCATCCTTATGTCTTTAAGTCCATGGAAAAAAAGGGAAGTAGATGATTTTATGTCCTATATCTATGAAACGGGCAAGTGGAACAAATCGGTCACATTATTAGCTCATCTGGGAAAAAAAGAAGATAAAAAAGAGTTTCAAAGACGCTACAAAATTCCGATTTTCTGCTGTCCGTACATAGAGGACCCGTTTCATCTGAAAGAGGCGGATGCGCGATTTTTGCGTACCTTATTTTGACATATCACGAGGCCTCCTTTTGGGATGAATCAAGAATAATACGAAAAAAGAAAAGAAGCTTACAAAGAAAAATCTGAGCGGGAATCCTAATGTCTGCTTGGAGAAAGGCAGGGGCAGCATGTGATGCTGCCCCTGTTGTCTGGTGCGCCTGCCAGATGAATTATGGCTTTACATTGTATTGAAATTTCCTATAATATAAAGTACATAGCTTATTTTTAGAAAGGCGGTGATAATATGAGTGATGCAGAAGGAGGAAGTCCAATGACAGACAACCAATTAAAACATTTGAACCGATTATATCAGTTTATACGAAAATTATTAAAGTCAGTGCCACAAGAGCAGCGGGAAGACCTCGAAAGAGAGTTTGACGATATATTGCAAGCCAACATTGAAAGTTAAAATCAGATGATACATCTGATAAGCTAGCAAAGCTCCACGGTATCCTGCCAGAACCGTTTGGGGATATTCTGGGATTGCAGCTTTGGATTTTGCCGGGCTTTGATGGCGATACTTTCAAAAAAGGCACACCAAAGCCTGCGATATTCCAGTTCCTCTGCCGATACGTTCTGGATGAGCGCTTCGTTCAGATCGGTAACATCCGCAATGAAAAACGGAGAACCGGCCTTGTGTACTGCGGCGGTCTTATGCGTGGCATCATAGATCATAAAATGTTCTTGTGGGAGACGGTCTGTAAAATGTTCCCCCAGAATAGGGAGCACATCGTTTTTCGGGTGGATGGCAGAGAAAAGCACACCGTTTTCCAGCTCACGAAAACGTAGAAATCCCATCAGATGATGAGCCTCCAGATTCGTCGTGCGTGCCAGTTCAAAGACACGTGCTACATAAGGCTCCCCCAACGCAGTCAGTACCCGATGCCCGTCGTGCATGGCAAATCCCAGCAGGATCGTGCGGTACACACAGTCAGCCTTATCCAACGCCTTCTTTTTTTCTTTTCCGGCAGCCATAATGGCCTGACAGATGTCCTGATAGACCTCATAGCCAAAGCTGCTGCATATGGCTCGTCCGATTCTTCGGCTCTTCTCCAGATCCGGAGTCACTTGAATGTATTCACAAAACAGTTCATAGGTATCCGGTGTGTCGAGGGACAGACGGATATTCCGGTGACCATAACGGCTGGCCCATGCATCATAGACTCCTGTAAAGATCCCTTCAATTGAATTTTCACATAAAAAAACGTACATATGATTCCTCCTGTGGATGATGCGTTCAAAGGCACGGATCACGATTCAGAGCCAGGCTCGAAAATGCTGCGCATTTTCTGGCGGTGGCTTCTCGCCAAATGGATTTGAATCGTTACACATCCCAGATCGTGAGCTGCTGATAAGAACTGTTGCGCAGCCCGACCGGAATCTGTGTGCGGTCTCTCATCAGATTTTCAAAAATATAGTTTTCCTCCAGCTTGGTGCGGTACATCATGTGACCCGAGCAGGTAATAAAGTACAGTGCGCGTTTCAACACAACACCCATTTTCTTTAGATCGGAAAAGTCCAGGCGGTTCATGCGCCGTGCCTTGACAATGCGACCGGCAGATTTATAGCCGATTCCGGGCACTCGCAGCAGTGTCTGATAGGAGGCGCGATTGATCTCCACCGGGAACAAATCCAGATGACGGAGCGCCCAGTCACATTTTGGATCCAGATTCAGGTTAAAGTCCGGTCGGTCTTCGCTTAACAGCTCAGATACAGAAAAGTGATAATAGCGCAACAGCCAGTCAGCCTGATACAGTCGGTGTTCCCGGAGCAGGGGAGGCCCTCCGGGGAGCATCGGCAGCTTCTCGTTTTGATTGACGTTGACAAAGGCAGAATAAAAGACCCGTTTCAGTCCGAATTTTTGATAAAGGCTTTCTGTCACACGCATGATTTCGTAGTCGTGCTCGGGTGTGGCTCCAATGATCATCTGCGTGCTCTGCCCTGCCGGTACAAAATGAGGCGCTTTTTGATAGACCGCAAGTTCATCCTTGTTTTCGGCAATTCCGTTTTGTATCTGGCGCATGGGCTTTAGAATGGTCCGGCGAGATTTATTTGGCGCAAGGGAGTGTAGTCCGGCAGAGGTAGGCAGCTCTAAATTTATGCTCATGCGGTCAGCCAGATATCCGGTCTGCCGGATCAGCAGGGGATCGGCACCGGGAATTGCTTTCACATGGATATAGCCGTGAAACTGATGCTCATGCCGCAGCTTGTACAGGGTATGATAGATCAGCTCCATGGTATAATTCGGACTTACCAGAATGCCGGAGCTTAAAAACAGTCCTTCAATATAGTTTCGGCGGTAAAATTCCATGGTAAGGGTACAGATCTCCTCCGGGGTAAAGGAGGCTCTGGGCACATCATTGCTGCAGTTGTTCTGGCAGTAGGCACACTGAAATATGCACTCGTTGGTAAACAGAATTTTCAGCAGGGACACGCACCGTCCATCTGAGGAAAATGCGTGGCAGATGCCGGGCGCTATGGTATTGCCCATTCCCTTACCGTTTCCTTTGCGGTCTACTCCGCTGGAGGTACAGGCGACATCATACTTGGCGGCAGCCGAAAGGATGGTTAATTTTTCCATGAGAGACATCGTTTTCTGAATATTCATAAGCGTTTTAACCTCAAATCATTATCATAAAAAAAGAACATATGTTCTTTTTGCTAATATAACATGTCCAAAGAAAAACTGCAAGTGTTAAAAATGTTTTAGCATATTTTCATTTAATTTCCACATACTAACTCCATAACAACGATTTGAAAGCTAAATCGATAAAAATGATTAATGGAGGAAATATAGAAGATGAAAGCGACAGGAATTGTGCGTCGTATTGACGATCTTGGACGTGTGGTAGTACCAAAGGAAATTCGCCGGACATTACGGATCAGGGAAGGAGACCCTCTGGAAATTTTTACCGATCGGGAAGGAGAAATTATACTGAAAAAATATTCCCCCATCGGAGAACTGAGCCAGTTTGCCGGGCAGTATGCGGAAAGCCTTGCCCAGACAACCGGACAGCTTGTATGCATTACAGACAGGGATCATGTTGTGGCGGCAGCAGGAAGCGGGAAAAAAGAATTTGACGGAAAGCCGATCAGCAGACAGCTGGAGGAAGTGATTGAGGATCGGAAAAATGTGGTTGCGCAAAAGGGAGACGGCAAATTTATCAAGGTGACACTGGATGATAACGGCGAGCATGTTTCACAGGCAATCAGCACCATTATCTGTGAGGGAGATGCCATTGGATCCGTCATTCTGTATAACAAAGATGAAAAAAATAAAATCGGGGAAGCAGAGAGCAAGCTGGCTGTAACGGCGGCAGGATTTCTGGGGAGACAGATGGAACAATAATCCAGTTATTACTATTTGATCGCTACTTGTATCCCGGCTCTAAAATGTGTACAATACGATACATGGAGGCAGTTTATGGCCGGAAAAAGTAAGAATCAGAAAAAACGGAAAAAAAAGCATAGAGGTTTTTGGGTCTTTTTCAGAATACAGGTGTTTTTTATCGTGCTGGTAATCGCTGCATTGGCATACTATTATCTGGGCGGATACGGGAGCCAGATCTCAGAAATGCATGCGGAAGCGGTAAACTATGTGCAGCATTCATCCCGGGGAACCTTTCGCGCATCGCAGACTACTGTGGTCTATGATGCCTACGGCGATGAGATTACTACGATGAGCGGGGAGAAGGACGTATATTATCTGAGCTATGATGAAATACCTGAGAACGTGAAAACAGCCATTGTCAGCATTGAAGACAAAAAATTCTATCGGCATCACGGGATCGATTACAAGGCAATTGTAAGAGCGGTCTGGGCGATGCTCCGCAACGGGGAGGTTACTCAGGGAGGGAGTACCATTACCCAGCAGCTCGCCAGAACCGCTTTTTTAACCAATGACCGGACGTGGCAGAGAAAAATGGAGGAAATTTTCATCGCTGCGGAGCTGGAAAAAAAATACAGCAAAGAGCAGATTCTGGAATTTTATCTGAACAATATCTATTTCGGAAATGGGTTTTACGGAATCGGTGCAGCCAGCAGGGGCTATTTTGACAAAGATGTATCGCAGCTTACGTTATCGGAAGCGGCATATTTGTGTGCCCTGCCAAACAATCCGACCCTGTACAATCCGTTGACTGATCCGCAGAAGGCGGTGGAACGGCGGGATCGTATTCTGGAGCAGATGCTGGAGGATAAAAAAATTACATACAGCGACTACAGCAGTGCGAAAAAACAGGAAATTACCATTATTTACACTCCGAAAACCATAGAAAACAACTATGTGGAAACCTATGTGAATTATTGTGCCACCCGGATTCTCATGACGCAGCGCGGTTTTGAATTCCGGACACAATTTGATTCGGAGGAGGAGAGACAGGCCTATAATGAGGCGTATCAGGAGCTCTATGATATGTGTAATCATGGTCTGTACAGCGGGGGGTATCGAATTTATACTTCCATTGACATGCAGATGCAGCAACAGCTTCAGACAGCGGTGGATGAGAGGCTTCAGGCGTTTACCGAGGTAAATGAGGAGGGCATCTATACGTTGCAGGGTGCGGCGGTCTGTATCGATAATGAAACCGGTTATGTGAAGGCAATCGTAGGAGGAAGAAATCAGGCCTATAACGGATATACCCTGAATCGGGCATACCAAAGCTATCGGCAGCCGGGGAGTGCCATAAAGCCGCTGCTTGTGTATACACCGGTGCTTGAGAGGGGTTACACGGCGGACACGATTGTGGTGGATGAGCCGGTGGAGGGTGGTCCGTCCAATGCCAGCGGAACCTATCTGGGTGAGATCTCCCTCCGGTATGCGGTGGAGCATTCGGTCAATACGATTGCATGGAAATTGCTGGAGGAGATTACACCGGAGGTAGGACTGTCCTATCTGCAGGAGATGAATTTTAACAGAATTTATAGGGAAGATAATCAGCTTGCAATCGCAGTGGGAGGATTTACACAGGGAGTGTCCCCACTCGAGATGGCAGCCGCTTATGCGGCAATCGAAAACGACGGAGTATATCGGGAACCCACCTGTATTATTGCGATTCAGGAAGCGAATGGAAATGAGGTATATAACAGTCCGCCCAATGAAAAACAGGTATACCGGACGAATGCTGCGAGACAGATGACAGACATTCTGACCGGAGTGCTGACACGGGGAACGGCAGCAGGCTATTCCCTTGCCGGAACGGACAGTGCAGGGAAAACGGGAACGACAAATTCCTACAAGGATGGATGGTTTGTGGGCTATACCAGATATTATACCACCAGCGTGTGGGTGGGCTATGACATACCCAAAAAAGTACCGGGACTGACCGGATCCGGCTATCCGGCCCAGATCTGGTACCGGTATATGACTGAAATTCATCAGGAGCTGCCGGGAATGGCTTTTGTTGCTCCCCTACGTCAGGAAGAAGAGCAGCAGGAATGATACCTATTGACACCCGGGAACAACTCGCCTATACTGGATATAGTGGGTTTATTGTGGGTTATTGAACCGTGATTGATTTGGATAGATTTTGGTAAGAAGGAGAACACGATGAAGAAGTATGGGTTTGGTGTAGACATTGGAGGAACGACATGCAAGCTAGGGCTGTTTGAAACCACGGGGGAATTGAAGGAGAAATGGGAAATAAAAACCAATACAGCCAATCACGGAGCGTCCATTCTGGATGATGTGGCGAAAGCGGTTGAGGCAAAGATTCAGGAGCTTGGTATTTCAAAAGAAGAGATAGCCGGCATCGGAGTAGGCGTGCCGGGACCGGTAGACAGTGCCGGTGTGGTACATAGATGTGTCAATCTTGGCTGGGATCAGTTTAACGTGCAGGATGCGCTGAGTGAAAAATGCGGCATGATGGTTCGTGCGGCAAATGATGCAAATGTGGCGGCACTCGGAGAAATGTGGCAGGGCGGTGGAAAAGGACACCGCAATGTGGTAATGATTACGCTGGGCACAGGAGTGGGCGGCGGTATTATCGTTGACGGAAAGGTTGTGGCAGGTTTTCACGGTGCAGGCGGTGAAATCGGTCATATTATGATGGATGAGCACGAGACAGACACCTGCGGATGCGGGAAAAAAGGCTGTCTGGAGCAGTATGCCTCCGCTACGGGAATTGTACGCATGACGAAAAAGCTTCTGGCGATTGATGAAAGAGATTCAACGCTCCGAAACAAAGACAGTGTGACAGCAAAGGATATCTTTGATGCGGCGAAGGAAGGAGATGCTCTGGCGCTGGAGGCCGTAGAGGTTCTGGGCAGGATGTTGGGAACGGCCATGGCAAATATCGCCTGTGTGTCGGATCCGGAGATCTTCGTGATCGGCGGGGGAGTATCCCGTGCAGGAAAGATTTTGACAGATGCCATCAGCAGGTATTACACGGAACGCAGCTTTCACGCCTGCCGGGATACCAAAATTGCATTGGCATCTCTTGGGAACGATGCGGGCATGTATGGATGCGTACAGATGCTGTTAGATTAGACATTTGACTGGAAAAGGTCGGACAGATAAGGCAGATGAATCGTAAACGATGGAAGAAAAAGAATACAGGATTGGCGATTATGAATTCGAAACCTTAAGAGAATACAGACTTGCACAGGAGGATTTGAAGAAAATCAAGTATATTACAGATGAACTGGACATTTATGATCCTGAGGTGGCCATTCAACTGTATAGTATGATGCGTGACAAACGTATCCGCTTTAAGAGTGAGATCGGGAAGTCTTTTTTCTGGTGCATTTCCGATATCGTGGCGGAGCACTCCGAGAATATGCTGGCTGAAAAGCAGGCGAAGGAGGAACAGGAGGCGGAGCGGCGGCTGCCCTTTCATATTATCCTCAGCTATATTGCGGGAGTTGTCTGCATTGTGATTGCGATTGCATGCTGTGTGTATTTTGGAGTTTCGGAATACAAGGATCATCTCGCGGCAAAAAAGCTGCAGGAGCTGCAGGACAAAATAGAGCAAAATTCGCTTGTCTGGAACGATACGGAGAAAGAGACAGAGACAGAAAACGATGAGGAAGCAACGGAAACAGAAGAAACCGAAAAACCATTGATGATTCTGGAAGAATATGCTGCCCTGCATGAACAAAATCCGGAAATGATCGGGTGGATTACCATTCCCGATACGGACATTGATTATCCGGTTATGCAGTCCTCTGTGGAGGAATCAGATTTTTATTTAAGGCATGATTTTAATAAGCAGGACGATAAGAACGGCATTCCGTTTATTGATGCCAGAAATCAATATATGCCGAGGGATACCAACATTATTATATATGGACATAATCTGAAAAGCGGTCTGATGTTCGGACCACTGAAAAATTATCTGGATGAGGAGTATCTGGAGGAGCACCGCACGGTGCAGTTTGATACAATCTATGAGAAGGGAACCTATGAGATTATCGCGGTATGCCTGGCGAAGGTAGAGTATCAGGACGAAGAAGTATTTCGGTATTACAATTTTATCAACGCAGCTTCCGAAAGCAGCTTTCAGGAATACCTGTATAACATTGAGCAGCTGTCGGTATATGATACGCCGATTGATGCGGTATATGGAGATGAGCTGCTGACATTGTCTACCTGCAATGATTATACGGAAGACGGAAGAATGTTTTTGGTAGCAAAACGAATTCGTTAAGAGGAATGAGGAGAGATGTAACATGAAAAAAAAGACCAGAGGTTTTATGTTGCTGTTGACGGTGTGCGTGATGGCAGGGATTCTGTTTACAGTAAGAGCGCATGCGGAGAACACTACAGATGAAAACGGATTTACGGTGGATGATTCCGGTACGCTGGTTGCATATACAGGACCGGGCGGATCGATAACCATTCCTTCCAATGTCACGTCTATCGCGGGAGGCGTGTTCGCCTCCAACGCATCCATCAGCAGCGTATCCATTCCGGCATCCGTGACCAGTATGGGAACGGCGGTGTTCTATGACTGCACCGGTTTGAAATCGGTATCGATTGATGCGAATATCGGATCGTTACCAGCGCAGACCTTTTACAATTGTACATCGCTGTCCACGGTGGCATTGAATTCCGGGATATCCTCCATAGGCTCGCAGGCATTTGCGGAGTGTCGTTCATTATCATCTATCAGCCTTCCGTCTTCGGTAACCAGTATCGGGGACAAGGCATTTTACGATTGTACCGGATTGTCCGCAATTGCAGTGCCGGGTGCGGTGACAACGATTGGAAGCGGAGCGTTTGACGGGTGCACCAGACTTACTTCGATTTCGGTTTCTTCCGGCAACTCATCCTACGCATCCAATGACGGATGTCTGTATAATCAGAGCGTTACCAGGCTGATTCGCTGCCCGCAGGGAAAATCCAGCGTCTCTGTGGCTACAACGACACAGACTATCGGTAGCGGATCCTTTGACGGATGTCGGTCCCTTTCTTCGATTTTATTGCCGGAGTCTGTAAAGACCATTGAGGCAAATGCCTTTACGGGAAGCGGAATCAGCAGCATTACCATTCCGGCAACGACCAATACGATTTCTGCGCAGAGCAATTGGAAGCCGGCTGCAATTTCCGGCTACATCAACAGTCAGGCAAAGAAATATGCAGATGCAAACGGAATTACATTTCATGCATTAGATGCACAGCAGGAACCGACTGAAAGCGGGAATGACGGAAGCGAAAGCAGCGAAAGCGGAAATGGTGCAAATGCAAGTGATGCAGCTGTAAGTGACGGAAGCGAAAATTCCGGGAATGAAAGCGATGGAAACAGCTCCACGAATATTACCATCATACCGGGGACAACCGTACCAATCGTCGGCGCAGCTACCAACGATTCTTCCGGAGCATCGGAGAGGGCAGCTGCCAACGATTCTTCCGGAGCACCGGAGAGGGCAGTTATTCAGGACTATGCAGGTGCTACCGTTACCTCGGAGGCTCATGAAAAGGACGAAACACCAAAGACGGGGGATGGCATCAATCCGGCATTTTATATGTGTCTGGCAGTTTTGCTGGCGGGGGTGTGTTGCTTTCTGCTTCGGAAAAAAACAGTGGATTCCGGACAGAACAACTGACAGGTTATAGAAAGAAACGGTTGCAAAACAGCATACTTCATAATAAAATAAGTATGTTGTTACCAAAAATATAAGAGTAAGGAGATTAAAAAATGAGCTACGTTGACGAGGTATTGGAGCGGGTAAAGGCAAAGAACGCATCAGAGCCGGAGTTTTTACAGGCAGTGGAGGAAGTATTGGATTCCTTAAGACCGGTCATTGATGCAAACGAAGAGCTGTACAGAAAAGAGGCTTTATTAGAGAGAATTACAGAGCCGGAGAGACAGTTCAAGTTCAGAGTTCCCTGGGTAGATGACAAGGGTCAGGTTCAGGTAAATACCGGATACAGAATCCAGTTTAACAATTCCATTGGACCATACAAGGGAGGTTTGCGTTTACATCCTTCAGTAAATACAGGTATCATCAAGTTCCTGGGCTTTGAGCAGATTTTCAAAAACTCCCTGACAGGTCTGCCGATTGGCGGCGGCAAGGGTGGTTCTGACTTCGATCCGAAGGGAAAATCAGACAGAGAGGTAATGGCATTCTGTCAGAGCTTTATGACAGAGCTTTGTAAATACATCGGTGCAGACGTGGATGTTCCGGCAGGCGATATCGGAACGGGTGCAAGAGAGATCGGATATATGTTCGGACAGTACAAGAGAATCCGCGGTTCCTATGAAGGTGTTCTGACCGGAAAGGGCTTAAGCTATGGTGGTTCCCTTGCGCGTACCGAGGCAACCGGCTACGGTTTGTTGTACATCACAGAGGAGCTGTTAAAGGATCATGGACAGTCGATGGAAGGAAAGACCGTTGTAGTATCCGGCGCCGGAAATGTTGCAATTTATGCAACCCAGAAGGCACAGCAGCTGGGCGCAAAGGTAGTGACCTGTTCGGATTCTACCGGATGGATCTATGATCCGGAAGGAATTGATGTCGAATTGTTAAAGGAAGTAAAGGAAGTAAAACGTGCCCGTCTGACCGAGTACGCAGCAGCAAGACCGAGTGCAGAATACCATGAGGGACGCGGCGTATGGCAGGTAAAATGTGATATCGCTCTTCCGTGCGCAACGCAGAATGAGCTGCTTTTGGACGATGCAAAACAGTTGGTTGCAAACGGATGTCTTGCTGTATGTGAGGGTGCAAACATGCCGACTACCTTGGATGCAACCAAGTATCTGCAGGAGAACGGGGTATGGTTCATCTGCGGAAAGGCTGCAAACGCAGGCGGTGTTGCAACTTCCGCACTGGAGATGTCTCAGAACTCTGAGAGACTCAGCTGGACCTTCGAGGAGGTTGATGCAAAGCTGCAGCAGATCATGGTAAGTATTTACCACAACATTGACAATGCGGCAAAGCGCTACAATATGGAAGGAAACTACGTGGCAGGTGCCAACATTGCGGGCTTTGAGAAGGTCGCAGAGGCGATGCTTGCACAGGGGGTTGTTTAATTATAACTTTTTCAGGTCGTATGATTTGAGGATCAGTAGCGTTATTGAAAAAGAAAAATACTCTGTCGCTTATGATACAAAAGCGACAGAGTATTTTTTGTGCAAAAACTGTGTGATCACCACTTGACAAAATGAAAATAGCTGTATAACATAGTATTAAATACTACATAATAAAGTAAAGGGGTGTTTGTATGACAGAGAAAAAGTCAAAGCGGACCATTCGAATCCCGAATTATACACTGGGCGAAGAACTGTTCAATGCCATATCCCATGGAGTCGGAGCCGGTTTAAGTATCGCAGCGCTGGTACTTATGGTGGTGAAAGCGCATGGAGCGCTGGCGGAAACGACGGTATCCTTATTCGGAGCGGCAATGATCGTGCTCTATACGATATCCTGCGTGTATCATGCGTTGTCGCGCAATCTGGGCGGAAAAAAGGTGTTGCGGGTAATCGATCACTGCAATGTCTATCTGCTGGTGTTTGGAACCTATATTCCGGCAGCGCTGTTAGGAGTAGGCGGAGCGCTCGGCTGGGTATTGTTTGGGATTACCGGATTTTTTACGGTTCTGGGGATCGTGTTTACTGCGATTGATGTGGATAAATATCAAAAGGTGCAGGTTGTCTGCCATCTGGTCAGCGGCTGGTCCATTCTCTTTGGCATACCGCAGCTGCGTGCCACGATGGGAGATCGCGGTTTTTTCTTTTTGCTTTTGGGAGGCATCCTGTATACCGTCGGCTCCGTGCTGTACGCAATCGGTGCACGCAAAAAATATATGCACTGTGTGTTTCATATTTTTTGTTTACTTGGAACCTTCTGCCATTTCTGGGGGATTTGTCGGTATTTGATTTGATTATACAAATTTGAGGGGCTATGGTTGGGTTTGGCGAAGGTCATGCCGACGTAGTCGGCATAGACTCTTTGCACAAAAATGTCTGGGGAATGCTAGCATTTCCCAGACATTTCTTGTGCAAAGGGTTCACATCGTTTCACGATGTGAACCTTCGCCAAACCCAACCATAGCCCCTCAAATCATAACCTCATTCCATATTTCCCCAGATCCACTCTCCCGTTCACAACCTCAATGCCATCCGCCTCCAGAAGCTTCTGCTGTTCCCCTGCCCCGCCAAAGGCAAATTCTCCGGACAATTCTCCTTTTGCATTTACCACCCGGTAGCAGGGCACATGGTCGGGATCAGAATTTTTGTGCAGGGCGTTTCCCACTGCCCGGCACATCCTTTTATTTCCGGCCAGCTCCGCAATCTGACCATAGGTGGCAACCTTACCTCTGGGAACCTTTTTGACGGCTTCATAGATACGTTTCGTAGGGCTGTCTGACACCAGATCGTAGCTCTCTGCAATCATTCTTTTGATATCCTTCTCCGGAATACTCCCATCCAGAATGATGGTATTCCAATGCTCCTTGTTCAGATGCCAGCCGGGAATCACCGACGTGTAGGCACTGCGCCAGAAATCCCGCCATTCCGGATCTGCCTTTACATTTACATTGATATACCCCTCCCGTTCATACACCCAGAGAAATGTCTTCTGAGTCTGTTTGATTCTCACAATCTGCCAGTTATCATCATGAAAGGGTGCATCCTGATAGGTATCAGGAAACGATTTTCCATAGGCAAGGGCTTCTTCCCGAGTATTCATTGTTTCATTCCTCCGTTAAAGGATCCATAGCGGAACAGTTATCGTTGCGTTCATCTAATTATAACGGAAGACATCCGGGAAACGCAATCAAAAGACGGCAAAATTTTTTCGATGAAACCGCAGAATCACATATTGCTTTTAGAAAAGCGTACTGTTATAATTATGGGCAGATTAAGGGTAAAAGCGTTTACTGTACAAAAAGTAAAGCTCAAGGAGGACAAATGAGTAAGAAATCAAAAAACGGAAAAAAGACGTATTCTATTTCGACAGTACTTACACTTGTCGGCATTCTGCCGGGAGTTCTGATTGCAGCGATTCTGGATATTTACAGTATCTCTGTTGCAAGAAATGAGATTGAATCCGGTATTTATGCGAAGCTTCAGGTTGCGGCTACAGATTTGGCGAGCTATTATGAATACGATATTATCAACAATGAGGATCACATGCCTGCGTATGAGCATGACTATGTGGATTCCCTGTTGGATCAGGATATAGAGCTGACTCTTTTTATGGGAGACGAGCGGTACATGACGTCCATCAAAAATGAGAACGGAGAGCGGAATGAAGGGACGACTGCTGCGGACTATGTGGTAAAGGACGTGTTTGCAGGAAAGGACTACAGCTCTGACGGGGTGCCCATCGGTGGACGTGACTACTATGTATACTATGTTCCTCTTTATGACGGAAATAATGAGGTTGTGGGAATGGCATTTGCAGGAACGCCGGAGACAGATGTGCAGAAATCGATTTCGTCCATGATGACCACCTCAGTTGCCATCCCGGTGGTTCTGGTCTTGATTTTTGGAATCAGCTCCTGGATGGTGGCGCGCCAGACGCATGCCTCGATGGCCGTCAGTGTAAGCAATCTTGCAAAGCTGGAAAACGGAAATCTTTCCAGAAGTACAGTAAAGCACAGTTTTATCTCAGAAATTGAGGAGATATCCAATTCAACGATTGAACTGCAGCAAAAGCTGCATGAGACCATTGAACATGTGAAGGACACCGCGGTTGAGTTGGGATCGACCGTGGATATGGTGGATGGTTTGTCGGTCAATTCTGCTGACGGTGCCAATAAGATTGCCACGGCAGTGGATGAGCTTTCGACCTCTGCCCAGACCATGGCAGAAAATGTACAGGATGCCAACGGTGTGATCATCGATATGGGTGCGGCAATCACGAATATTACAGAGAGCACCAAAGAGCTTGCCAGAGCCTCGGATATCATGAAAACGACCAATCAGGAAGCGATGAAACGGATGGAGGTTCTTCGGGAATCCAGTCTTTCCTCAAAGGAGCTTGTCAATGCCATTACCGATCAGGTTGGGCATACCAATGAATCCATCGACAAGATCAATGACGCGATTACGCTGATTTTGGAAATCGCAAGCCAGACGAACCTGCTGGCGCTGAATGCTTCTATTGAAGCAGCCAGAGCGGGAGATGCCGGAAGAGGCTTTTCTGTGGTTGCCGTAGAGATTCAGAAGCTGGCGGAACAGTCCTCCGAAAGCGCAAATACGATTCGTGAGATTTCCGACGAGATCGTTTCCATGTCAAAGAAATCGGTTTCCATGACCGAGGAGGTTTCCGAGGCGATCAAAAAGGAACAGGAATATGTTCAGGAGGTATCGGCAAATATCGATACACTGAGCAAAGGGGTAACCAAGGTAATCGAAGAGGTAGAGGATATCAGCAGACAGGCGAACAATCTGAACGTCTCCAAGGACGGCGTGATGAACAATATATCGGATCTGAGCGCTCTTTCGCAGGAGAATGCGGCATCCAGTCAGGAGGTTACGGCTTCTGTTGAGACAATTTCCGAGGCAATCGACGGAACCAAGGATAAGAGTGGTGAGATGAAGGATATGTCAGTGAAGCTTCGGAAGATGGTAGACTTCTTTAGTGTATAAAACGGCATATTGTGATGAATCGGCCATAGCCGGTATTATCCACGAAGCATGCAAGTGAACTTCGGGGATAATATCGGCTATGGCTGAACTATTGGAGGGCAGACAGGGAGAGATGGACACCTATTATTTAGTTGATTTTGAAAATGTAAATCGAAAGGGAATGAACGGGAGCGACACATTAAAAAAGACAGATCATGTGCATTTGTTTTTTACAGATAACTCAAAAAAAATAGAGATGGACATTATCAGTAACTGCGGAGCTTCGGAATTTACGCTTCATAAGGTGCCGATGGGCAATCAGTCGCTGGATAAGCATTTGATTGCCTATCTGGGCTATCTCATCGGATTCAACCAGAAAAAGAAATGTGCCTATGTCATCGTGGGCGATGATAAGGGCTATGATAATATCATTGCTTTTTTGAAAGAACAGAATGGCGAGGCACAGATTTCCAGACAGCTTCAGATCGTGGACGGTAAGTCAGGAAAACAGACAAAGAAAACAGGAGCGGAAAAGGGCTCCAAATCAACCGGAAAGATCGGAACCAGAAGCAAAAAAACAGAGAAAACGTCTCAGGCAAAGGAGGAATTGCAAAGCGAGGTTCGCAGGGTTGTAGAGCAGTATTACGGCGATCTGACTACAAACGAGGTGGTTTCCATTGTGGAAAAACATGTGGGAGAGGAGCACTGGACCCGCAATATTCACAATGAGCTGTTGTCAACCTATGATGAAACGGATGCCAAGCAGCTATATGATCTGATTAAACCGTCTTTGAACCAATCGGTGAAAAAACAGTAAAGGAGATTGGTTCCCTTTCTGCGACTTTTCGTTCCGTTTTAGGGAAAAATACTTTCAGACTGCCGATAAAACAAATAGAAGATTGGAATGAATCCGGACGATCGCATGAACACGCTGCCTGTGATGTGTGAAAGCGTGCATGAGTCAAAGGAAAGGGTGTCTGATATGAAGGTAGCGGTGTGTGATGATGAGATGGTCATCCGAAAACAGATTGCAGAGCTGGTGGCTGGTATGGATGGGAATCACGAAGTTTATGAATTTGATTCGGGACAGGAGCTGCTGGCATTTTCCGGTCAGATGGATATTTTGTTTCTGGATATTCAAATGGAGGGGCTAAACGGAATCGATGCGGCAAGAGAGCTCAGGCTGCGCAGAGGCAATCAGAAGCTGCCAATCATATTTATTACCGGAAGTAAGGAGTATATTTTTGACGCGTTTGACGTGGAAGCCTTTCAATATCTGCTGAAACCGCTTTCTGAAAAACGTTTCATGGAGGTTTTCCAAAAAGCCGGACAAAAGGTTTTAGATGCACAGGAAATTGGCAGAGAGAAGGTGATTCTCCAGACGAAGAAAAAAACCTACACACTGGAAAAGTCAAAGGTGATTTATGCGGAGAATGACCGGAAGAAAATTGAGATCTATACGAGTAATGAGGTAATTGAAATTTACAGTTCTATGAGGGATTTGGAAAATTCCCTGGGAGAAGGGTTTTTTCGCTGCCATCGCGGATATCTGGTGAATCTGCAGCATATTACCGGATACAGTGTGGATACGATTGAGCTGGATAACGGCGGTCGGATTTATCTGGCCAAGGATCGCTACCGGGAATTTGTATCTGTCTACATGGAGTTTCTCAAAAAAGAGGCGGTCGGAAATGAATGATTTTTTTCAGGAAATAATTTATTTTGTGCTCTGTCTGCTGATGGGCATTCTGCTTTCGTGGTTTCTGCATCAATTTATCAGAGAGCGTTTTCAGACACATCGCCTGAAGCGGATGTATATTGTCCTGGTATTTGTAGTGGCAAGAGAGGTGATTTCCAATCTATGGCATGTGGAGTATGATCCGGTCATGACGAGTCTGCGTCAGGTGGTCTTTTTTGCGATCACATACATCAGTGTGTGGTTCTTTTATCAGAGCGATCGGAATATGAGGATCTTTCTGTGTCTCACATATACCGCAATCAATGAGATCTCTTTATTTTTTATTTTGGAGTTGTCACAGCCGATTTCCCATATTTATGAATTTTATTTGTATTTGTTTGAACAGGGAAAAATTGATGTCGATCAGTTTTATCGACTGTCGAACGTGACACAGTATGGGATACAGCTGGTGGAAAACGGACTGCATATATGGATTTGCTGGAAAATTCTCTCACTGATTGTGAAAAAGTACCGAAGGAAGGAATATCCTCTTGGAAAAACCGAGGCTCTGTTTTTGTGCCTTCCCTCATTCGCCTGCTGGATGGTGGGACTTTTACTTCGCGCAATTGTCTTTTCCCTGAATGATGGCATTCCCGAGTCCTTGTATGAAAAGGTTCCCATTCTGTTTCTTTTTGTGCCTGCAATTTTTTTGCTGCTGTTGTTTATTATACTGGAAACGATTCTTTTTTTTCAGGAGATGATACAGCTGAATGAGAATAAGAGCATGTGTATGGTGCTGAGGCAGCAGGTCAAGGGGCTGCAGGAATATGCCAAGGAGACAGAGCGGAGAAATGAGGAAGTGCGCAGATGGCGGCACGATATGAAAAATATTTTGTCGGTAGCTGCCAGACTCTCCGGGGACAGCGGAAATACAGAGGTGTTGAGCGCATATCTCTCGGAAGCGGTTCGTGAGATGGAAATGACAGAAAAAAGCTTCGCTACCGGAAATGCTATCGTGGATGCGTTGCTGTCCATGAAATATCACGAGTTGAAAAACAGATGCCCGGATGCTGCGTTTGAGACAGAGGGACTGCTGGTTCCGGAGGATATCAGGATTCAGGGCTATGATATCGGAATCATTCTGGGAAATGCGCTGGATAATGCAATCTCCGCCTGTGAAAAAATGACGACAGTCACGACGCAGGAGCAGCCGTTTATTCGGGTTTTCGCGTTTTCCAAAGGAAAAATGTTTTTCTTGGTGATAGAGAACAGTTTTTGCGGAAAGCTGAAGCTGCTTCCGGGGAAGGAGTTTCCGGAGACAGAGAAAGAGGATGCCGGGGAGCATGGCATGGGACTTATGAATATCAGCAGGACAGCGGATAAATATCGCGGCGGAGTGTCATGGGAGGTAAAAAATACAAGCTTTATTCTGACGGTCATGCTGCAAAATGTATAAAAGCCACCGGAACACACAACCGGTGGCTTTTGAAATGGATTTGTACAACACACAATGCTTAAAAATAGGCATTAAACAGGGAGCCCAGCTGGGAATAGCTGCTGCCATACAGACCGTTTCTGCCGTAGAAGCTGTTGTTTAAGGACGATAGCTGACTGCCTGAGGCAGTATTGATCCGCGAAGCAGCGGAGGAAATGATTCCGGCATAGGAGGTAGAGCCTTGAAATAATCCCTTGACCGTGTCCATATTTGATTTCTTAAAGGTTTCTTCATCGATGGACAGCTTGCCGTCTGTTCCTACATTGATTCCCACAGAGGACAGCCGTTTGCTCACGATATTGGTGGTAGATGTCATACTGCGGGCTGCATTTTGAACTGCGGAGCCGGAAGTGCCTGAGACCGCTGAAAGGGTGCTGTTGTACTCCCTGGCAAAGGTGCTTATGGAGCGATAGATCGCATCCACGTCATATTCCCTGGAGACTGTGCCGTCCTCCGGCTTGACCTCTTTTTTGTTCCAGACGCTGTTTTTTCCATTGTCCAGAAGCTTGTTTGCAGCATTTTTCAAGTCGTTTGATTCTGCTTTGAGATTTGTAAGCTGCGTATTGGTTCGGGTCAGAGCATTTGCTGACAGACCGAAAGCATTGGCATTTGCCTTTGCGGTTGAGGTATTTTGCTTCCCGTAGTATGTCTTCAGCATTCTTCCATAGGATCCGCTGCGGATACTGTTGTAGTTGGATAAAATGCCCGAAAGAGAGGAGCTGTTATAGCCTCCGAAATTGATTCCTGTATATCTCATAGTATCACCTCTTTTCTCAGAAATCCCTCTTGACAAGATTAGTATACAATAAAACACGCTGTTTGGTTCAGTGGTTCGTTCCCTTTCCATGGCGGTTTGTGGCTGTTATGAGAAAGGAATAAACCGGGCATGGATGGGATAAACTATACGAATATAAAAATGACAGGAGGGTAATGATCATGAAGTACAAGGTAAATGAAAACTGTATCGGATGCGGGCTTTGCCCGTCGGTCTGTCCAAATGTGTTTCACATGACGGACGAGGGAACTGCCGAGGCGATCGAGGAAGAGGTGGCTGCAGAGGATGAAGCTGCCGCAGAGGAGGCCAAGGATGGATGTCCGGTGTCGGCGATCGAGTCAGAGTAAGGGATAAAAACACCGCCGTGCAGGCGGTGTTTCTCCATACTATAAACAATGGTTGTAAGCTGTTTAGTGGCTATATGGCGGTTATATGAGTTGTCAGAACGAAAAGAGTGTGATAGAATCCTGTTAAGGAACAATCGTGTTACAGGGTGTGTTGACCTCATTCCAAAAGAATGGGGGTGATGCCTATGAAAAATCATTTTGATTTTATGGATTTGTTGACCTTTGGTCTTTTCCTTTTGGCATTGCTTACATTCGTGTTTACGTTTTGTAAGTAGCCTTACATAGCAAAAACCACCCTGATACTTTGGACGGTTTAGGGTGGCTTTGCTATCTTCCTAACTGGTCAACCCCCTTGTGGGCGGTTGTTCCTTTTATCAGATTATAGCATGATTTGGATTACTTGTAAACTGTCAATTGGAGCAGCAATTAATGAATGAATCGGTTATGCTAAAATTACAGCAATTGAAACTTTATAACAGGAGGGGATTCGAAATGATCAATTACAGGAAAGCGGTTATGGTAGGATGCGGGTTTGTGGGTTCCGCCTCTGTGTTCAGTTTGATGCAGAGCGGGCTTTTCTCGGAAATCGCGATGATTGATGCAGATGAGAGCAAGGCAGAGGGAGAGGCGATGGACATCAGTCACGGTATCCCGTTTGCAAGACAGATGCAGGTCTATGCGGGCAGCTATGATGATGTCAAGGATGCAGGAATCGTCATCGTGACGGCGGGAGCAAACCAGAAGCCGGGAGAGACGAGACTGGATCTGGTTAATAAAAACGTCGGGATCTTCAAGCAGATCATTCCCGAGATCGTAAAACGGAATTTTGACGGAATATTGCTCATCGTGGCAAACCCGGTGGATATTCTGACACATGTGGCGCAAAAGCTGTCCGGGCTGCCGGAAAATCAGGTGATTGGCTCGGGAACCGTGCTCGACACCGGAAGGTTAAAGTACAATCTGGGGCAGCATCTGGATGTGGACAGCAGAAGTGTCCATGCGTTTATCATCGGAGAGCATGGAGACAGTGAGATTGCTGCGTGGAGCAGCGCCAATGTATCCGGTATTCCGCTGAATGATTTCTGCGAGATGCGCGGACATTATCAGCACGAGGAATCCATGAGACGGATTGCAGAGGAAGTAAAGAACAGCGCCTACGAGATCATTCAGAGAAAGCATGCCACCTATTTTGGCGTAGCCATGGCGGTTCGAAGAATCTGTGAGGTCATCGTCCGGGATGAGAAGTCCATTATTCCTGTATCTACCGCGATGCATGGGGAATACGGAATCGATGGAGTTGTTTTGAGTATGCCCTGCATCGTAGGAAAAAACGGAATCGAAAACAAAGTGCCCATTCGGCTGAGCGAGGAAGAAATTCACAGTCTGCAGGAATCCGGAAATGTTTTGAAGGGAATCCTGGATGGCTTAGATCTCTGATTTTGATAAACGCAACGAGGAGAAAATCATGCCTGTATTTGATTTCAAACATACACCGGAGGAAAAGAAAAACGGGGAGTGTACCTACATAACCTTTCGCTCCGATGAAACGACACCAACGCCGGAAAAACCGCTTTTCGTGTTGGACAATCATGCGCGGAAGTGGAAGCATCACGCCTGCGGAGTGGTTACCAATCCGGTCAAAAAAACCACCTTTGAGTTTCAGGAGGAGGATGGAGTGGTCTGCGCAGATATTTTAAGGATCGATGCGCGATTTGTCAGCCTGCTGCGCTGGCTGGGAGAAAATCACATCAATGTCCGACTGTCCGGTGAAAACCGGGAGGACGGATATGCAGTATACAAAATTCGTGAAATGGCCTTCGGAGGCGGAACGAAGCTTTCCGCCGAGGATGGATTCCTACAGTTTATGCTGGAACGTCTGCTGGCAAGCAGTGCGCCTGCTGAAGAAACAGAGGACGAGGATATCGAGGAGACCGGGGATGAGATGCGGCTTACCAGTCTGCAGAGCATCACAGATTTTATGACCTGTGCAGGCAGGACGATGCCGGACAATATCCGGATCTGGGCACAGAGAAATCTGGCGGTGGCGCGTTCTCATGAGGTGTCCGCGGAGGAAAGGCGCCATGCACAGCGGGCGCTGTCCATCATGATGAATATCCATTGGAAAAATAACTATTTCGAATCCATCGATCCCCGGGAGGCGCGTCGCATTTTAGATGAAGAGCTTTACGGAATGGAACGTGTGAAGCAGCGGATTATCGAGACAATCATACAGATCAACCGCACCCACACCCTGCCTGCGTATGGGTTGCTTTTGATCGGCCCTGCCGGAACCGGAAAGTCCCAGATTGCCTATGCGGTTGCGCGGATCTTAAAGCTTCCGTGGACGACGTTGGATATGAGCTCCATCAGCGATCCGGAGCAGCTGACCGGAAGTTCCCGCATTTATGGCAATGCAAAGCCGGGAATTATTATGGAGGCATTTTCTATGGCGGGAGCCTCCAATCTGGTATTCATCATCAATGAGCTGGATAAGGCTGCCTCCGGCAAGGGAAACGGCAATCCCGCAGATGTATTGCTTACCTTGCTGGACAACCTTGGCTTTACCGATAACTATATCGAATGCATGATACCGACCGTGGGCGTGTATCCCATCGCTACGGCAAATGACAGGAGCCAGATCAGCGCTCCGTTGATGTCGCGCTTCGCCGTGATTGATATTCCGGATTACACCCCCGAGGAAAAGAAAATTATCTTCTCAAAATTTGCCCTGCCGAAGGTTTTGAAGCATATGGGACTGATGGAACATGAGTGTGTAGTGACAGAGGACGCACTGGATGCAGTGGTCGAAAAATATGCCGGCACCTCCGGTATTCGTGATCTGGAGCAGGCGGCAGAGCATATGGCGGCAAATGCATTGTATCAGATTGAGGTAAATCATGTATCGGAAGTAGTATTTGATGCAAAGATGGTGCAGGAGCTGTTGGACTCATGATAATGGGGTCAAAAGGTTCCCATCGTGAAACGATGGGAACACTTTGCACAAGAATCGCTTTGGAAAGTGCACTTTCCAAAACGATTCTTGTGCAAAAAGTCTCTGCCGACTAAGTCGGCAGGACCTTTTGACTCCATTATCATACATATATAATCAATAAGACATGTCAAAGAAAGAGGAAGAAAACAATGAAAGTAAAGAGCTTGGTGGGACTGAGATTTAAGGAGAGACCGGCAGACTGTCTCATAGACAGTCATGCATTGATGGTGCGCGGCGGATATATGAAATATGTCGCAAACGGAATCTATTCCGAGTTCCCGATTTTACGCAGGGTGACAAAAAAGATTGAACAGATCATCCGGGAGGAAATGGACAAGATTGACGGGCAGGAGGTACTGTTTCCGGTGGTAATGCCTGCGGAGCTGTGGGAGGAATCCGGCAGATATACCAGTATCGGGAGCGAACTGGTGCGTTTTTCCGACCGCAACCGTTCGAATCTGGTGCTTGGCATGACCCATGAGGAAGCGGCGGTTCATCTGGTAAGAGAATACGGACGCTCCTATCAGCAGTATCCGTTTATGATTTATCAGATTCAGAGAAAATTCCGCGATGAGGCGAGACCGAGAGCCGGTATGATTCGGGTGCGGGAATTTACCATGAAGGATGCATACTCCTTTCATACCTCACAGGAGGATCTGGAGGACTATTATCAGAAATGCTATGATGCATACAATCGGATCTTTCAGAGAGCAGGGGTTCCCGAGGTTGTCACGGTTGCTTCGGATTCCGGCATGATGGGAGGAAGCGTGTCCCATGAGTATATGCTGCTCAACGAAGTGGGAGAGGATTCGATCGTATTATGTACAGCGTGTGATTATCGCTCCAATATGGAAGCGGCAAAAAATATTGTACATAACGAACCACGGGAACAGACGCAGCCGCTGGAATGTGTGGAGACGCCGGATTGTAAGACGATTGAGGAAGTCTGCGCGTTCTTAAAAAGCGATATCACCGGCTCCTGCAAAGCGGTGGTATACCAGAAAAACGCAGATGATTCTTTTGTGGTGGCCTTTGTGCGGGGGGATTACGAAGTCAATGAAACCAAGCTGCGCAATCTGGTAGGAGAGGAGATTCATCCTGCCGACATTACAGCGGATGCTCCGCTGGTGGCAGGCTACATCGGTCCTTATCAGATCTCGGATCAGGTAACATACTATCTGGATCTGTCCTTACAGGGAATCGACAGTCTGGTGGCGGGAGCAAATAAAGAGGGCTGTCATTATATCGGACTGAACTTAGCGCGCGACCTTGGGCAGGCAGAGTATGTAGATATCGCAAAGGTAAAAGAGGGAGGAATCTGCCCATGCTGCGGCAAGTCGGCGCTGACCATCAAGAGAGGTATTGAGGTGGGAAATATCTTCCAGCTTGGGACCAAGTATACCAAGAGCATGAATATGCAGTATGTGGATGCAGACGGTTCCCTGCATTATCCGGTGATGGGCTGTTACGGAATCGGTGTGGGACGTCTGGCGGCATCGATCTGTGAGGCAAAGCATGACGAATACGGTCCCATCTGGCCAATCTCGATTGCGCCGTGGGAGGTGCATCTGTGCTGTATCCGTCCGGATGATACGGAGACAAAAGCGGTGGCGGATGATTTATATGAGAAGCTGCAGGAAGCCGGAGCGGAAGTGATCTATGACGACAGAGAGGGCGTTCGCGCCGGGCAGATGTTTGCAGATGCGGATTTGATCGGGGTACCGATCCGTGTGGTTGTGAGTCCGAGAAATCTGAAAGAAAATAAAATCGAGGTAACGACAAGAGATAAGACTGTGCAGGAGTCGGTTGATCTGGCAGCAGGCGTGGATTATGTTCTGGGACTGATTCGTGAACTGAAAAACATACACAATGTTGAAAAGCTCAATTGAATATGATAAAATCAGCATAAATTGATGGGTAAGATGGGGGATGATGATATGACCGGAACCGTATATGATGATTACATTCCCGGATTGGTGGATTCACTGCTGCAGAATCTGGGACAGTCGGACAACAATGTTCTGCTGATCAAGCATTACAACACCTTTGATCTGGAGGAGGCGTATGTCAAAACTTTAGCGGGAATGAGAACGCAGGCGCAGTTTTTGTATCACTCATTTGATATTTCGAACATGCTGACGGCCTATGAACCGTTCATGGGATGGATTAAGAAGCTGTATGAAGGGGCGAAGGAACCCTCGCTGGAGGAATTTCTGGACAAAAATCAAGTGTATCCATTGCACCGGACAATCTTTCAGTCTTATTTGGAGACGGGAATATGCAGTCGGCAGGAAACCATGCTGATGGATGAAATTGAGTATGAGGAACGGCGTATGCAGGAAGAGATTTTGCGCATGCTGGGGTATTTCGCACAGGAAAAGCCGCTGTTTCTGGTACTGAACAAAATTCATGCTGCGGGAAAATCCACTGTGGATCTGATCATGAAACTGATTTCCGAGCAGCCCAATTCAAACCTTGTAATTCTTGCCACCTACAATGAGTCTGCACCGGAGCTGGCGTACAGCAGGGATACATGGCAGAAATTTCTGCAATACATGGAGGAGCGGGACTATACGGTAGACTGGACGCTGGATGCAATGGTTCTGAGCAGGGAGATCAATCCCGGATTTGAATTTAACGGCCGGAAGCTGGAAAAATATTACAGCGAACTCAGTAATATGTATTATATGCTTGCACTGGAGCAGGCGGAATATTATCTGAATTTCCTTTACCACAAATTTGAAATTGAGAAGGTGTATGTCTCCCTCAAGTATAAATTTCTGTATCTGGAGCTGTATGCAAAGGTTGCCATGTGTCTCCACAAGGGGTTGGATGCGCTTCAGTACTGTGACGGGATGAGACTCATTCTGGAGGTCGTGCATAATCAGGAGTGGGAGTACCGTTATTATATGCTTTTGGCAGAGGCATATATGCTGACCTATCAGAACGAACAGGCGCTGCAGCAGATTGAGCGCTGTCAGCCGGTGTGCGAGGAACTGAAGAATCCTCTTTATACGTTCCGACTGGAGCTGTTGAAGTACATGATTCGTTTTGAGGGCTGGACGAATGTCTGGTGCCTGGGCGATGGCGATGAGGAAAGCCGCAGGCTCTTGCGAAAGACAGAGGAATATGGATTTTATAACCATATGGCGCATATTTTTGTCTATGGATTTGACAATGCCGTGGAACGCTACGAAACGGTAGATGCGCTGGAGACCATGCTGCCGAACTTTAACAAGGGAATCAAGATTGCGACGGCCATCGGCAACGATCAGTTTCTGATTGCCGCATACAAGAAAAACATCATGCTTGCCTCTATGAATGGCTATCATGAGGTCGTACAGTATTTTTATGACAAGTACTACGAGATTGTGAAGCGGAACAAGGATGCGGTGGAGGAGGGCTGTGTTTTCAACGGCATGGGCTATACCTGCTGCACGATAGAGGAACATCAGCAGGCAAACGAATATTTCAGAAAAGCGCTGTCGATCTTTGGAAAATTAAACGATATCGAGTACATCAATGAAACGTTGTACAACATGGCGATCAACTCTGTTCTTGCCGGGGAATACGAGGCGGCGGATGCCCAGCTTGGCGCATGTCTGCGCATCGTGCGTATTATGCGTTCCAATACTGTGCGGGTATGCAATATTTCCAAGATATACGGACTGCGGGCATACTGCTGTTACCGAATGGGGGTTTTTTACAGCTGCAAGATGTATGCACAGCGTGTAGAACAGTTTCTGGGAAACATTATTGAGCTGGAGGAGAATGACAAGGGAATCATTCATCTCTGGGATGATGATCTGTTTTTGCACTTCTTTCTCAAAGGACTGCTGCAGGATCACGAGGGGCAGACCAAGGAAGCGATCAAGACCATGGACCGGGCCCGGAAGTATATGGATCGTTCCAAGGGCAGCGAATTTTTGAATCGCCCGATTTTTGCATTGGGATACGCCGAGATTTGCAGAAAATTAAAGCTCGAGGATCGGGCAAAGAAGGTTTTGAAACAGGCACTGCAATTTTGCGAGGAAAAGAAATGCGAGCGCAAGGCACAGATTTTGCGCGCCGCGCTTGCGAACGAGACCTACGAACCGGAGCGGTATGATCTGGAGCTTGACAGCGGAATTATTGACCGCATCATTGACCGCTCGATCAGTCAGGGAATGCACAAGCGCTTTCTGGAGCAGAAAAAGCAGGTGGATTTTCTGGGAATCTGGCAGAAATTTGTCAATAACACGGAGACTACCGTGCAGCAGATCGTAAACGAGGCACTGGTTTCCTTAAAAAGTTATTTTGAACTGGATACGATGACCTTTATTCGAATTGAAAACGGCAAGCCTGTCATCCGCTATGATGATTCTCCTTACCGGATCAATGCCGACAAGGCGGCATATATTGTCCGTTATTTTAACAAAAACCGGCGGGGCTTTGCAGTGACCAGACTTGACAAGGGATATGTGGATCAGAAGGAGCTGATTCAGTATGTATTCGGCAAAACCGGTATCAATACCTGGATTTGCGCGCCGATCTTTTTCAACGAACAGCTGAACAGCGTCTTTGTCGCAACGGTCGATTTGGGGCTGGACTGGAATTACAGGGAAAAGAAATATGAGTTTGACGAGGATGAGCTGTCCATACTTACCTTTTTGTACCGCGAGCTGTTGGATGCCATGGAGCGTCTCGAGGCAAGAAACCAGATCAACAGCATTAATAATGAGCTTCAGTTTGTAAACGACAGATTAAAGGAGCTTGCGGTGCGGGATACGCTTACCGGACTGTACAACAGACAGGGCTTCAACGAAGAATTTGAGGTTCAGATGAAGCGGGCGAAAAAGGCAAACCGCAATTTAGAGATTTCCTTCCTCTATGCAGATCTGGATAACTTCAAATATTACAATGATACCTTCGGACATGATGTCGGAGATCTGATTCTGAAACAGTATGCAAAGCTGATCAAGGGAATCTGTGAGGCGCGTGGCTTTGCGGTACGGTATGGCGGAGATGAATTTATCCTGGTTCTGTATACGGATGATCACCGGGAGATTGAAGAAGCGGCAAAGAGTATTTATATTGCACTGGATCATGAGCGTGGCTTTGTGAGACAGATCTCCGAAGAACTGGGCAGGGCAGTGGATATCCCGAGAGAAAAATATCTTTCCTGCTCGATTGGTATCTCAACCACGGTTTTAACCGAGGAGGATATGACCAAGGAGAAAATAGAGGAAACCTTAAAGAAGGCCGACCAGATGATGTATTATGTCAAGAAGACGACCAAGCATCGCTATATTTTTTACGAAGAGTAACCATTACGGCAGGTCAGCGCGGCAGAGGCGCAGACCTGCCGTATGCGATAGCAGGCTAACTTCGTATTTTTGTCAGTACATATCCGAATTTGATCCATTTGTCCAGAATGGCTTGATCGGAAAAATCAAGGGTAAAGCATTCGCCGTACTCGTTAATGGGTTCCAGGATACAGGGATCTGCCTGAAAGAATTTCCGGATGTAGACGGTGCCGCTTTCCTTGTTCAAAAAAATTCCGGTATCGCCGTCTCTGGGCGGTTTGCGGCAGATTAACAGAATATCACCTTTGTGATAGACCGGGTAGAGATGGTTGGAGGTTATTTTGATTCCGCAATGAAGGTTTTCGCCAAATTGTGCCCGATAAGAGCTTACGTCTGCTTTGATAAAATGAGCCGAGTCGTAAACCATGCCGTCCACCATATTTCCGGTAGGAACGAATACGGAAATCATATCGTTTCCCTGCTGCTGTTCTTTTGCAATGGATAGCTCGAAGTCAACAAGTCCTTCAATGAACTGCTTCTGTGCGTCCGGCAGGGAAAAGTATTTTGGCAGAACAGAGGAGCCGCTGATTGGCTCATCAATCAGCTCATAGCACCACTTTCCGGACAGATGATACAGCAGGTACGCGGTATAAAGGTCAATGCTCTGTGTTTCGCCGGAAAGCTTCTTTTTATAGGCAGATGGGGACATATCCAGCTTTTGTGCCATCTGTACCTGGGTCAGTCCCAGACGGATCCGTTCCCGCTCCATATTGACGATAAAGTTTTCAAACAATTGTTTTTTGGTCATAATACTCTCCCCCTTTTCGGTTTCAAGCAAAAAGGCTACTATTCGACACTTTTTTTGCTTTTCTTTTTGAATTTACGTATTATTTTGTGTAAATAAATACATGATGAAAAAAATATAATAGATAAAGTAGTCAGCTACTATTCTATCATAAAAGAAACACATTCGAAACAAAAAAGCGGGAGGATATGAGGGTTGAAAGAGTTAAATGAAGAAGCAATGAGGATCTATCATAACATGAATGCATATAAGCATGCATATGCAATGCTGTGTCAGGCGGCAAATGAACAGCGGGAGTTTCTGATGCCGGCACATACGCTGGCGCTGAGAACCTGCGAGCTGTATGTGAAGCTGTTGCTTTGGCAGGAGACGCGCACCATGCCGGTGGAAAACGGATTATATGCTCTGTATGGCAGACTTTCCGAAAAGCTGCGAGCCAGAATCGTGCGTGTGACGGAGGCTTTCTATCAAAAGGGTACACAGAGTGAATTTCGGTTTGAACAGATGCTGCAGGATACGGACAAGGATCTGATTGTCCCGATGGAAGCAGAATGGATATTTATGGATTCGCTGGTCAAGGCATTGGCCATGGAGATTCAGCTTTGTCTGTAACCTGGAGAGGGGAGTATTTGTGGCTGGGAGCAGGATGGGTAATCATCGGTCATGCCGACGTAGTCGGCATTGACTTTTTGCACAGGAACGCCCAAAGGAAAGCTAGCTTCCCTTTGGGTGTTTCTGCGCAAAGTGTTCACATCGTTTCACGATGTGAACCGATGATCGCCCATCCTGCTCCCAGCTGTGAAAATTGACCAATTTTTCTGTAATATTCATGTAATATTTTCAAAATATTTTCAAAAATGGCAAAAAGTTTGTTGGACAATATGCGTCAAGAGGTGTATAATTGAGAAAAATTCGCATTTTCACAGGAGGATAAGTGTATGGGGGAATACACATCATTAGTTTACACGGATGACAATTGTATTGGCTGTAATAAGTGTATCAACGTTTGCCCGGCTATGGGAGCATGTGTGTCCAAGGATGGCAAGGATGGAGAACGAAGGATTGAGGTCAACGGAAACTACTGAGTGTCCTGCGGTGCCTGCATGGATGCCTGTGTGCATGATGCCAGAAAATACTATGATGACACGGAACGGTTCTTCGAAGATCTGAAGAGAGGAGAACGTATATCGATTCTGGTTGCGCCGGCATTTCTGGCAAACTATCCGAAAGAGTACGGCTCGGTTCTCGGCGGGCTGAAGAAGCTGGGAGTAAGTCGGATTATTTCGGTATCCTTCGGGGCAGACATTACCACATGGGGGTACTTAAATTACATCAGCAAACACAATTACTTAGGGGGAATTTCACAGCCCTGTCCTGCCGTAGTGCGGTACATAGAGGATTACACACCTGAATTGCTTCCGAAGCTGTTTCCGGTGCAGAGTCCCTTGATGTGTGCGGCAGTGTATTGCCGGAAGGAACTGAAATTAACGGAGAAGCTGGCCTTTATCAGTTCCTGCATTGCCAAGAAGATGGAGATTGACGATCCCAACAACAAGGGGCTGGTGCAGTACAACGTGACCTTTGATCATCTGATGAGATATGTCAGAGAGCATGATATCAAAGGACCGGATGCCAAGGATGAGATTGAGTATGGGTCTGGGCTCCATTTACCCCACACCGGGTGGATTGAAAGAGAATGTGTACTGGTTTTTGGGTGAGGATGTGCTGATTCGCCAGATTGAGGGCGAGAAGCGCATGTACGAGTGGCTGCAGGACAATAAAGACCGTATCAGGCAAAGCCAGACCCCGTTTTTGTTTATCGATGCCTTGAATTGTGAGAATGGTTGTATTTGCGGTACCGCGGTGGACCCGGAGATGTCCAAGACCGACAATGCGCTTTACAATCTGCTTAAGATCAGGGAGCAATCCAAAAAGAATAAGAAGGGCGATGCATGGTCGAGACCGGATACGCCCAAAAAGCGTCTGGAGAATCTCAACAAGCAGTTTAAGCATTTAAAGCTGGAGGATTATCTGCGCAAATATACGGATCGCTCGGCTCAGGTGGCTTACAAAGACCCTTCCGACGAGGAATTGGAAAGCATCTTTAAGTCTATGCGCAAGTTTACCAGGGAATCCCGGATGATTAACTGTACATGCTGTGGGTATGAGACCTGTACGAAAATGGCCAGGGCCATTCACAACGGGTTTAACGTGAAGGAAAATTGCATACATTATCAGAAGAGTCTGGTTCAGCAGGAAGTGGATCACGCGGAAAATCTGGCCAGAGAGGTGGAAAATCAGCGTACTGTCGAGGCGGCAGAGCATCAGCGTGTGCTTAATACGATCGAACATATTGACAGCCGTTTTGATGAACTTTATGCATCGGTGGACAAGATGGTTGTCGGTAATGAAAAAAATGTGAAGGAGAGCTCCAGAATTTCGGATGAAATTGTAAATATTACCACCTTTACGGCACAGCTGGAGACTTCCATGGAAGAAATCCGCAATTTGATCGATCAGCTGGCGGCAGACAACGAGAGGGTGGCAGATATTGCCGAGAGCACCAATCTGCTTTCGCTGAATGCTTCGATTGAGGCGGCACGGGCCGGTGAAGCGGGCAAGGGCTTTACCGTGGTTGCAACCGAGATCAGCAAGCTGGCTGCAAGCTCGCAGGAGACAGCTAATAAGAGCAGTGAAAACTATGAACGGATTGACCGGTCGGTGCTGGAGATTTTGGAGGATGCCAAGCATCTGACAACCGTAATCAATGAGATCAACAGTCATAGCCATAGCTTTAGCGCTGCCACGCAGGAGATTTCGACGCTGGCAGGAGAAATTCGCAAGGTTTCGAATCAGGTAAAGAAGGAACTGGATCACTTGAAAGAAAATTGGAGTGACGATGATCCGACGCATGAATTTTTACATGGTCGGCATGTTCTGATGGCGGAGGATATGATGATCAATGCCGAGATTTTGAAGCAGTTTTTATCCTCCTACGGGATGACCGTGGATATTGCAGAGGATGGGCAGATGGTTCTGGATAAGTTTACCGATAGCGATGAGGGGCATTACGATGCCATTCTGATGGATGTGCGAATGCCGCGGATGAACGGACTGGATGCGACGAAGGCTATCCGTAAGCTGGACCGGCTGGATGCACAGAGGATTCCGATTATCGCGCTGACGGCCAATGATGTCGAAGCGGATGTGAAGAAGTCGATCGAAGCAGGCATGGATGAGCATCTTACGAAACCGGTGGATACGTCACAGCTTCTTCGGACGCTGGAGCGGCTGCTTACAGAGAAATAAATTTAACCGTATGATGAAGGGGCATTCCTGAAAGCCGGGGATGCTTTTTTTTGCACGCAAAAGAACAAATGTTTGCCAATGACTATACAAACAGAAAAATTTATGCTATGATTCGAATGGATTTTATTTCACTGTGACAGTTTGGAGGTGAATGCTTCGTTGGAGTTTAAGCTGCATTCAGAATACAAGCCCACCGGCGACCAGCCGCAGGCGATTGAAGCCCTTGTGAAGGGTTTTCAGGAAGGCAACCAGTTTCAGACCCTGCTGGGAGTGACAGGCTCCGGCAAGACCTTTACGATGGCAAATGTGATTTGCGAGCTGAATCGGCCCACGCTGATCATTTCCCACAACAAGACACTGGCTGCCCAGTTATACGGCGAGTTCAAAGAGTTCTTTCCGGAAAATGCGGTAGAATATTTTGTATCCTACTATGACTATTATCAGCCGGAGGCATATGTGCCATCTACAGATACCTATATCGCGAAGGATTCGGCAATCAATGACGAGATCGACAAGCTGCGGCTTTCTGCTACGGCGGCGCTGGCAGAGCGCAGGGATGTGATCGTTGTTGCCAGCGTGTCGTGTATTTATGGACTGGGCAGCCCGGACGATTTTTTGGATATGATGTTGTCCTTAAGACCGGGCATGGAGCGTGACCGGGACGAGGTCATCAAGGCATTGATCGACATGCAGTATACCAGAAATGAGATGGATTTTAAGCGGGGAACATTTCGCGTGCATGGGGATGTGCTGGAGATCTTTCCGGCAGACCGGGGAGAGACTGCGATCCGTGTAGAGTTTTTCGGAGATGAAATAGACCGCATCACAGAAATTGATGTTTTGACCGGTGAGATCAAATGTGAATTAAAGCATATCAGTATTTTCCCGGCATCTCATTATGTGGTGGCAAAGGAAAAAATATTGAAAGCATGTGAGACCATTGAAGAAGAACTGGAGGAACGGGTAAAATACTTTAAGGGGGAGGACAAGCTTTTAGAAGCGCAGCGCATTTCGGAGCGCACCAACTTTGATATCGAGATGCTGAAGGAGACAGGGTTCTGCAGCGGAATCGAGAATTATTCCAGACATCTGTCCGGACAGCCTGCAGGAGCAAGACCGCTCACCCTGATCGATTATTTCCCGGATGACTTTATCATCATGGTGGACGAGTCGCACATTACGATTCCGCAGATTCGGGGAATGTACGCGGGAGATCGCTCCCGCAAGACCACGCTGGTGGAATACGGCTTTCGCTTGCCGTCCGCGCTGGACAACCGTCCCATGAATTTTGAGGAGTTTGAGGAGCAGATCAATCAGATGCTGTTTGTTTCCGCGACACCCAATGAATATGAACAGAATCATGAGCTGTTCCGGGTGGAGCAGATCATCCGCCCTACCGGATTGCTGGATCCGAAGGTAGAGGTGCGGCCGGTGGAAGGCCAGATTGATGATCTGGTGGGAGAGGTAAACCGGGAAACGGCAGCAGGGCACAAGGTGCTGATCACCACCCTGACAAAAAAGATGGCGGAGGATCTGACGGATTACATGCAGGAGCTTGGCATCCGGGTCAAGTATCTGCACTCGGATATCGATACCTTAGAGCGTGCAGAGATCATCCGGGATCTGCGTCTGGATGTGTTTGACGTGCTGGTGGGGATCAATCTGCTGCGGGAGGGACTGGACATCCCGGAGATTACACTGGTTGCTATTCTGGATGCCGACAAGGAAGGGTTTCTTCGCTCGGAGTCATCCCTCATACAGACCATAGGACGTGCGGCACGCAACAGTGAGGGACATGTCATTATGTATGCGGACACTATTACCCAGTCCATGCGGGCGGCCATTGATGAGACGGAGCGGCGCCGCAGCATTCAGCAGAAATACAATGAAGCGCATCACATTACACCCACGACGATACAGAAATCCGTGCGGGAGCTGATCAGCATTTCCAAAAAAGTGGCTCAGAGCGAACTGAGCTTCCAAAAGGATCCGGAATCCATGAGCAGACAGGAGCTTGAGAAGCTGATTGCTGACATACAGAAGAAAATGCAGAAGGCTGCGGCGGAATTGAACTTTGAGGCTGCGGCGGAATATCGCGATAAAATGATAGAATTAAAAAACATGCTGCGGGAATTATAGCTATGAATTGTGACTTGTACATGGAAGGGTTGCGTCGCAAAAGCATGGAGAACGAACAGTAAAAGAGGAAGATACAGGTGGAAAAGAAAGAACGGAAATACATTAAAATCAGAGGAGCGAATGAACATAATCTGAAGGGGATCGATCTGGATATTCCCAGAGATGAATTTGTGGTGCTGACCGGGCTCAGTGGGTCGGGCAAATCATCGCTGGCTTTTGATACCATTTACGCAGAAGGGCAGCGACGCTATATGGAGAGTCTGTCTTCCTATGCGAGACAGTTTTTAGGACAGATGGAAAAGCCAAATGTAGAGAAGATCGAGGGCTTGTCCCCGGCGATCTCCATCGATCAGAAATCCACGAACCGCAATCCGCGTTCCACGGTGGGGACGGTAACAGAAATTTATGATTATTTCCGGCTGCTCTATGCCAGAATCGGAATTCCCCACTGTCCGAACTGCGGCAAGGAGATCAAGAAACAGACGGTAGACCAAATGGTGGATCAGATTATGTCATTGCCGGAGAAAACCAAGATACAGCTTTTGGCACCGGTGGTGCGCGGACGCAAGGGTGAGCACCAGAAACTGTTTGAGCGTGCAAAGCGCAGCGGCTATGTGCGTGTGCAGGTAGACGGCAACATGTATGAGCTTGGCGAGGAGATCAAGCTGGAAAAAAATAAAAAACACAACATCGAGATCGTGGTGGATCGTCTGGTGATAAAGCCCGGAATCGAGCGGAGACTGACCGACTCGCTGGAAAATGTCATGAATCTGGCGGAAGGCCTGGCAATCGTGGACGTGATTGGCGGAGAGGAACTGCATTTTTCCCAGAGCTTTTCCTGCCCGGACTGCGGAATCAGTATTGAGGAGGTTGAACCGAGAAGCTTTTCTTTCAACAATCCTTTTGGAGCCTGCCCGGAATGCTATGGTCTGGGCTACAAGATGGAGTTTGACGAGGATCTCATGATTCCGGACAAAAAGCTTGCACTCTCCGAAAATGCGATTCAGGTAATCGGATGGCAGTCCTCCTCCGACCCGAAAAGCTTTACCTATGCAACACTCAAGGCGCTTTCCGAGTCGTTTGGATTTGATTTGGATACGCCCTATGAAAAACTGCCGCAGGACATCCGGCATATGCTGATCTACGGAACCGACCGCAGTGTAAAAGTGCACTACAAGGGACAGCGGGGCGAGGGGGATTATGATATTACCTTTGAGGGCCTGATCCGGAATGTGGAGCGGCGCTACCGGGAAACTTCGTCGGAGCTTTCGAAACAGCAATTTGAAGAGTTTATGCGCATCACACCGTGTAAATGCTGCGGCGGTCAGAGGTTAAAGAAATCCTCTCTGGCTGTGACGGTCTGTGATAAGAATATCTACGAAATCACTGATATGTCCGTAAAAAATCTTTCTGTTTTTTTGGAAGATATGAGCCTGAGTGAACAGCAGCATCTGATCGGAGACCAGATTCTAAAGGAAATCCGCGCCAGAGTAAAATTTCTGATGGATGTGGGGCTGGAATATCTTTCGCTGGCCCGGGCAACGGGAACTCTGTCGGGAGGAGAGGCGCAGCGTATTCGTCTGGCGACCCAGATCGGCTCCGGACTGGTGGGGGTGGCATATATTCTGGATGAGCCGAGCATCGGACTTCACCAGAGGGATAATGACAAGCTGCTGGCCTCCTTGAAGGGACTGAGGGATCTGGGAAACAGCCTGCTTGTGGTGGAGCATGATGAGGACACGATGCTTGCGGCAGATTATATTGTGGATATCGGCCCGGCCGCCGGAGAACATGGGGGAGAAGTGGTGGCTGTGGGCACGGCAGAAGAGATCATGAAAAATCCCAACTCCATTACCGGCGCATATCTGAGTGGAAAAATGAAAATTCCGGTGCCATCCGAACGACGTAAGCCGACCGGATATCTGACGGTAAAGGGCGCAAAGGAAAATAATCTGAAAAATATAGATGTAAAAATACCCTTGGGCGTGATGACCTGTGTGACCGGCGTGTCAGGCTCTGGCAAGAGCTCGCTGACCAATGAAATTTTGTACAAGCGTCTGGCACACGATCTCAACCGTGCCCGTTGTATTCCGGGAAAGCATGAGGATATACTCGGGACAGAGCAGCTGGACAAAGTGATCGATATTGACCAGTCGCCCATCGGGCGCACACCCCGCTCCAATCCGGCTACCTACACCGGGGTGTTTGATTTGATTCGTGATCTGTTTGCTGCTACTGCTGATGCAAAGGCAAAGGGCTATAGCAAGGGACGTTTCAGCTTTAATGTGAAGGGCGGACGTTGCGAAGCCTGCTCGGGAGACGGAATCTTAAAGATTGAGATGCATTTTCTGCCGGATGTGTATGTGCCATGTGAGGTGTGTCAGGGCAAGCGTTACAACCGGGAAACGCTGGAAGTGAAATACAAGGGAAAGAGCATCTATGATGTGCTGGATATGACGGTGGAGGAGGCACTGGATTTTTTCAAAAACGTGCCGTCCATTTACCGGAAGATACAGACCTTGTACGATGTGGGGTTATCCTATATCCGTCTGGGGCAGCCCTCTACGCAGCTGTCGGGAGGAGAGGCGCAGCGGATCAAGCTGGCCACCGAGTTGAGCCGCAAAAGCACCGGAAAGACAATTTATATTTTGGACGAGCCCACTACCGGATTACATTTTGCGGATGTTCACAAGCTGGTCGAAATTTTGCGCAGGCTTTCTGATGGCGGGAATACGGTGGTGGTCATCGAACACAATCTGGATGTGATTAAGACAGCGGATTATATTATTGATATGGGCCCGGAGGGGGGAGACGGCGGAGGAACTGTGCTGACTGCGGGAACACCCGAGGAGATTGCGCGCGTGCCGGAATCGTATACGGGGCAGTATCTTAGGAAGTACTTGGAGAAATGATTGCAAACTTTTGATTGAAAAATGGGACAATTTGTATATAATGTAACTATGTATGAAAAAATATAAGTAATGTTTTTATGGATCCGAATGGATGAGAAATAGATCAGAAAGGGGATTAAAATGGTAGGTTCAGATATCGGAATTGATTTGGGTACGGCGAGTATTTTAGTATATATCAAGGGCAAGGGGGTCGTGCTGAAGGAGCCGTCGGTGGTTGCTTTTGACAGAGATACCAACAAAATCAAGGCGATAGGAGAGGAAGCGCGTCTGATGCTGGGAAGAACGCCGGGCAATATTGTCGCAGTGCGTCCGCTTCGGCAGGGTGTGATTTCGGACTATACGGTTACGGAAAAAATGATCAAATATTTCATCCAGAAGGCGTTGGGAAAAAAGAGCTTCCGCAAGCCGAGAATCAGTGTATGTATTCCCAGCGGAGCCACAGAGGTAGAGAAAAAAGCGGTAGAGGATGCTACCTACAATGCCGGAGCGAGAGAAGTGGCAATCATTGAAGAACCGATTGCGGCGGCTATCGGAGCGGGAATCGACATTTCCAGACCCTGCGGAAATATGATCGTTGATATCGGAGGCGGTACTGCTGATATTGCAGTGATATCGCTGGGCGGTTCTGTGGTAAGCACCTCCATCAAGATTGCGGGCGATGATTTTGACGAGGCCATTGTCCGTTATATGAGAAAAAAACATAATCTGTTGATCGGTGAGCGGACAGCAGAGGATATAAAGATCAAGATCGGCACATGCTTCCCTATGGCAGAACCGGATACCATGGATGTGAGAGGGCGTAATCTGGTGACCGGTCTGCCAAAGACAGTAACCGTTTCCTCCGAGGAGACAGAGGAGGCTTTGCGTGAGGCAACGCTTCAAATCGTGGAGGCGGTACACAGTGTGTTGGAGAAGACACCGCCGGAGCTGGCTGCGGATGTGGCCGACCGCGGCATTGTGCTGACCGGAGGCGGGGCACTGCTGCGCGGACTGGAGGAGCTGATCGAAGACAAAACCGGGATCAATACCATGACGGCGGAGGAACCGATGACCTGTGTGGCCATCGGAACCGGAAAATTTGTCGAATTTTTAGCCGGAAAGAGGGACGACGATTAAGAAAACATAGCAGGATTTGAGGGGAAAAAGGTCACCCAAACACTAAACTTTTCACGCAGCTTTGCCGATATACCCTATATGAGTATCGGCAGAGCTGTCGTAATGTGGAAATGAGGAAATACATATATGGTAAAAGGCTTATACACTGCATACACCGGCATGGTCAACGAGCAGAACCGGATGGATATCATGACGAACAACCTGGCGAATGCGACAACCACGGGATACAAGAAAGAAGGAACCACTGATCGCGCGTTTGCGGATCAGCTGGCGCTCAAGATCAAGGACACGTCATCTGTTCATATCGCAAAGGGTTTGGGAAATGTCAATCTGGGTGTGAAGATCGGAGAGGTGTATACCGATTTTACGCAGGGAAGCTTTGAGGTAACGGACGGAAAAACGGATTTTGCGCTGGACGGAAAAGGCTTTTTTGCCATATCCTTTACCAGCAAGGCGGGAGAGACCCGCCATATGCTGACCAGGGATGGAGATTTTACCCTGACCAAAGAAGGTTATCTTGTGACCAAGGATGGAGATTTTGTGCTGAACCGGGAAGGTGCCCTGTCCGGAGATGCAGGCGAGGGGAATTATATTCAGATTGATCCGGCACAGGATTTTCAGGTGCTGTCAGATGGAACCATTATGCAAAACGGAGCGGTGGTTGCGCAGATTGGCATCGTTGACGTAGAAAATTATGACTACATTTCCAAGTACGGAGAAAACCTGTATCAGCTCGTGGACGGCGGGCAGCTGATTGAATCGGATGCCAGAGTAGAGCAGGGTGTGTTAGAGGCTTCCAATGTGAACATCGTATCGGAGATGGTAGACATGATTACCATTACCAGAGCCTATGAGGCGAATCAGAAGATTATACAGACGATAGACAGCATGCTGGAAAAATCCTCCAATACGGTAGGAAAGCTGTAGGATTAAAAAAAGCAGGATCATGTAACGATTCGGAACAAGGAGCGCAGATAATTATGATGAGAGCTTTATGGACTGCGGCCTCGGGAATGAGAGCGCAGCAGACGAATGTGGATACTATATCAAACAATCTTGCAAATGTAAATACGGTGGGATACAAAACGGAGCGAACCGAATTCAAGTCTCTGCTGTATCAGACACTGCAGACAAAAACAACGACAGCCAACGGAGAGGCAAAACCCATTTCTGCACAGGTAGGTCTGGGAACCAGAGTTGCCTCGATTACATCCAGCTTTACCAATGGGGAATTGCTTGCGAGTGAGAGCGATTCGGCGTTTGCCATTGAGGGAGATGGATTTTTTGCGGTAAGAGGGGATGACGGAAACACCTATTACACCAGAAACGGAGATTTTAACTGGAGCATCGGGGTGAATGGGGTAACGCTCTGCAACAATTCGGGCTATCCGGTGCTGGACACCAACGGCAATGAGATTGTCATACCCAATGACGTTTCGGTCAACACTGTGATGGTGACAAATGACGGGCAGTTCTCTTATCTGGACGACAACGGCAATTCTGTGGATATGCAAAGCCAGATGGCAATCTATCAGTTTGATAACCCGGAGGGACTCGAAAAGATGTCCGGCAGTCTGTATGGCGTTACCGATGCATCGGGACAGCCGATGAGCGAGGTTACGACAGCGGGGCTGAGAAAAAGCCGGATTTGTCAGAATTATCTGGAATCCTCCAATGTACAGGTGGCGGACGAAATGGTAAATCTTATTATTGCCCAGAGGGCGTATGAACTGAATTCCAAGGCGATACAGGCGGCGGATGATATGCTGAGTCAGGCGAATCAATTGAGGAGATAATCATCATGGATCAGATAAGTTCACTCATCAACAGCACAGCGGCACAGAACATTGCGGGAAGCCACACGGATAAGGTGCAGAAGACCTTGGGGTCAGATCTGTCAACGGCAACGGATCAGGAACTGATGGATGCCTGTAAGGAATTTGAAGCTTATTTTGTGGAACAGGTGTTCAAAGAGATGAAGAAAATGATCCCGGACAGTGATGACGGTGACAGTTCCATGTCTCAGCTGACCGATTATTTCAAGGATGAGATGATACAGGAGCTGGCCCAAAAAACAGCAGAGCAAAGCGGAGGGACGCTTGCGCAGCAGTTGTATGAGCAGATGAAAAGAAATTACCAGTTGTAAATGAAGCGGCTGATAAGCGTATAAAAATCAAAGGTGTAGGGCCTTATTCTGTGATTAAGGTTTTACACCTTTTTCGTATGATGTGCAGGGGTGGACAGTAACAGAAAATCCCTGTTCGATTGTTGTGAGGTGCATATGGAAAGGATTGCCGGATATATCGATCATGTGATATACAGAAACGCCGAGAATGGCTATACGGTGCTGGTGGCGGTATGCGGGGATGACGAGATTACCTGTACCGGGATATTTTCCGGCATCAGCGAAGGGGAGAATCTGGAGATGGAAGGGGAGTATGTTACCCATGCGACCTACGGAGAACAGTTTCAGGTGTCCCGTTATGAGCAGAAGGATCCGACCGACGAGTTGTCCATTGAGCGGTATCTGGGCTCCGGTGCCATCCGGGGAATCGGCGCGGCACTGGCTGCGAGAATTGTAAAAAAATTTAAGGGAGACACCTTTCGGATCATTGAGGAAGAACCGGAACGGCTGGCAGAGGTCAAGGGCATCAGTGAGCGAAAGGCCATGGAGATCTCGGAACAGGTGGCGGAAAAGAGAGATTTGCGGCGCGCCATGATTTTTTTGCAGCAGTACGGAATTACATTAAAGCTTGCGGTAAAAATCTATCAGAAATATGGACAGGATCTGTATGGGGTGATTCGGGAAAACCCTTACCGTCTCGCGGATGATATCGAGGGAGTGGGCTTTCGCATTGCGGATGAGATTGCACAGAACGTGGGAATCCGTACGGATTCGGATTTTCGGATTCGAAGCGGTATCTTATATACGCTCATACAGGCATCCGGAGAGGGGCATACCTATCTGCCGGAGGAGCTTTTGCTGCAGCGGACCTCAGAGCTTTTAGGGGTCGAAGAACAATTTATCGGCAGACATTTTATGGATCTGGCGATTGAGCGAAAGCTCATTATGAAGCAGGAAAAGGGAGAGGTGCGGATTTACGGGGCATCCTTTTATTATAAAGAAAGCGGCACCGCGGCGATGCTCAAGGGGCTGGATGTCACCTATGCGGTGGACGATCGGGAGATTGAGGAGCGCGTGCGCCGGATTGAGCAACAGACAGGGATTGAACTCGACGAGCATCAGAGAGAGGCGGTTTTTGAGGCGGTTTGCAACGGTCTGGTGGTAATCACGGGAGGACCGGGCACCGGAAAAACCACGACCATCAATTCGATTATTAAATACTTTGAACTGGAGGCAATGGATATTTCTCTGGCGGCACCTACGGGACGTGCGGCAAAGCGGATGAGTGAACTGACCGGCTATGAAGCGAAAACCATTCATCGAATGCTGGAGCTGAACGGCGGTGTCGAAACGGCGATGGGGTTTGAGCGAAACGAAAATAATCCGCTGGATACAGATGTGGTGATTATCGATGAAATGTCCATGGTAGATATTCATCTGATGCACGCGTTGCTGAAGGCGATTGCCGCAGGCACACGTCTGATTCTGGTGGGGGATGTGAATCAGCTCCCCAGTGTGGGCCCGGGCAGCGTGCTCCGGGATATCATAGAAAGCAAATGCTTTCATGTGGTGCAGCTGACCAGAATTTTCCGACAGGCGTCGAAGAGCGATATCGTTGTGAATGCGCACAAAATCAATCGGGGAGAAGAAGTGGCGCTGGACAACCGGAGCAGAGATTTCTTTTTTCTAAAACGATATGATGCAGACAAAATTATCAATGTCACGCTGCAGCTGATTATGCAAAAACTCCCGGGATATGTAGAGGCAAAGCCCTATGAGATACAGGTGCTTACCGCGATGCGAAAAGGAAATCTGGGAGTGGAGCGGCTCAACCGGATTCTGCAGCATTATCTGAATCCGGAAGCTCCTGAAAAAAAGGAGCGGGAATCCGGCGACAGGGTGTTTCGTGAAGGCGATAAGGTCATGCAGATCAAAAACAATTATCAGCTGGAATGGGAGATACGCAGCCGATACGGCATTGTTGCCGACAGGGGAACCGGCGTGTTTAACGGAGATACCGGGGTGATCCGGGAAATCAATGAATACAAAGAGACGGTGACTGTGGTATATGAAGAAGAGAAAATCGTGGAATATCCGTTCCGGCTTTTGGACGAGCTCGAGCTGGCATATGCGATTACCATACATAAGTCTCAGGGGAGCGAATATCCGGCGGTGGTAATCCCGCTGCTCGGGGGACCGCGTATGCTCATGAACCGAAATCTTTTGTATACGGCGGTGACCCGGGCAAAAAAATGTGTCACGATTGTAGGAGATGAAGCCTGCTTTTGTGAGATGGAGCAGAATGTAACAGAACAGAAAAGATACAGCGGGCTGGCGGATCGGCTGCTGGAGGACGATTTATGCAGCAAAAACCATGGAAACAGTTGACAGAGGCAGTCTTAGACATTTTCTATCCTCGGAGGTGTCCTTTTTGTGATCGGGTTATACAGCCGGATGCGGGTGTATGTGAGGACTGTAGGAAAAGGATTCCCTATGTGAGGGAGCCTGTGTGCAAAAAATGCGGGAAACCGTTGTCGGATGAGCGGACAGAGTATTGCATAGACTGCAATCGCAGAAAACATCTGTTTACCGCAGGGCGGGCGGTATTCAGCTATCAGGGTATGGTTCGGGAGTCGCTTTACCGCTTTAAATACGCGAATCGGCGGGAATATGCCATGTTTTATGCAGAGGAGGCAGCTGTGGCTTACGGGGGATGGATTGCGCGCATGGGGGTGCAGGCGATTGTGCCGATTCCCCTGCATAAAAAAAGAAAGCAAAAGAGAGGCTATAATCAGGCGGAGGTGTTTGCCAAAGCACTTGCGAAGCGGGTGCATATTCCGGTTCAAAGCAGGATTCTCAGGCGGGTAGTAAACACCAGACCGCAGAAAGCACTGGGAAATTCCGAGCGAAAGAAAAATATGAAAAATGCTTTTATTTCCGCTGAAAATATGGTACACTTGGATAGGATATTATTGGTAGATGATATTTACACTACGGGCACCACGGTGGATGCCGCAGCAGAGGCGCTGCGTGATGCCGGAGTGAAAGAAATATATGTATTGTGCGTCAGTATTGGCGGGGATGCTTAGGAGGGGTGTAATATGGATGTACAGAATTGCAGAGGCTGCGGAAGATTATTCAATTACTTTGGGGGACCACCCTTATGTCAGGCTTGCAAGGATGAACTGGAAAAGAAGTTTGTGCAGGTAAAGGAATATCTGCGGGAGAAGCCCAACAGTCCGATTCAGCAGGTGGCAGATGACAATGGGGTTTCCACAAAACAGATCAAACAGTGGGTGCGTGAGGAGCGCCTGACTTTTTCGGATGATTCGCCGGTCGGTATCGAATGTGAGCTCTGCGGCGCGACGATCAAGACGGGACGATTCTGTGAGAACTGCAAAAACAAGATAAAGGGTAATCTTGACAGTGTCACACGGAGAGAACCGGAACCGGACAGGACGCCCGGCAGAAGGTCTCGCGATAACAAAATGAGATTTTTGCAGTAAGTGAAAACGAAACTCCCATTCTTCGGGTTTGTGGCAAAAACATAAACGTATGTATGGGAGTTTTGCTGTTTACATGGGGGAAATCTGATGATTAGCAAAGAGCGCGTCAGAAACATGACAAAGCTGGCGGTATATGATGCGGGTGAGGGGAGACGAACCGAAAAAATGACCCAGTATTTTCGCAGGGACTATGTGGCGATGGAGATGATTAAAAGCTTTTTTGGGGGAACCATTGCATACGGTCTGTTGTTGTTTTTGTGGGTTATTTACGAGATGGAAACGCTGGAGGATTTTTTTGCGGAGCTTGATGTGACCGGGTTTACCGTGGTCGCGGTTCTGGTATATGTGCTTTTTATTGTACTGTTTCTGCTGATTACTTATATCGTATATAACAAGAGATATACGGCGGGAAGAAAACAGCTCAAGCAGTATTACCGCGGTCTGAGAAAGGTTCACGCGCTGCTGGATCAGGAAGGAATCCCCCGAAGGACGGAAAAACGGGAGGAATAGAATGACCACATTATATGAGACGAGAGATCGGATTGCCCGTTTTTATGGACGAAACGAAAAGGTGATGCAGGCGATCCTGAAGTTCATTCTGGCGGTTACGGCGTTCGGAATGATCAACCATCAAATAGGATATATGAAACAGTTTGCAAATGTTCCGGTAACGTTTCTGCTGGCTCTTTTGTGTGCACTGCTTCCGGCCAATGCCGTGGTTGTTGTTTCATTTGGTCTGGTAGCGGTGCATTTGTATGCATTGTCGATCGAGGTGTGCGCAGTGAGTGTGGTGTTAATGCTTGTGACTGCACTTCTGTATTTTCGGTTCTCACCCAGAGATGGTTACAATTCGGTTCTGACGGCAATTTTGTTCCAGCTTCGGATTCCGTATGTGATGCCGGTAACGGTGGGCTTGACAAAGGAACCCAAGTCTATGGGTTCCGTGTTTTGCGGTACGGTCTTTTATTTTTTTCTTGCAGGCGTAAAGGAAAATGAAGTGGTTTTCAGTGCACCTGCAGAGGATACGACATCCATCTCCATGGTCAGCATCGCACTGAAACAGATGCTTGCAGGGAAAGAGCTGATGCTGGTGCTGATTACATTTGCCGTTATGACGCTGATTGTTTATGTGGTACGAAGAATGTCCATAGACTATCCATGGACGGTTGCGTTTATTTCCGGTATCGTAGTGGAAACCGTGATTCTGCTGTGCGGATATCTGATTCTTGAACTGGACGAGAAAATCATATGGCTTCTGATTGGAAATGTCATTACAATACTGATTTCATTTGCAGAGCAGCTGATGTTTTTTAATCTGGATTACAGCAGAACCGAGCGGGTACAGTTTGAGGATGACGAATATTATTATTATGTGAAGGCGGTTCCGAAGATCGTTCTGACGGAAAAAGAAAAGCAGGTAAAAACGATTTCCGGTAATGGCAGCAGATTTACGGATAGCGGAAGCATATCCCGTAGCGTGCTTGAAAAAGAACCGAGACCGGATTCCGAACAAAGAGAGCTGCGGCAGGCAGCGGGAACAGCGATGCGTGACAGGGTTGATTACGGTGTGAGATACACATCAAGGGATAAGGAAGTGTAACGGGTGCAAAATCTCATGTTGACGTTGGAAAATCTGAAAGAGAGTTATAATACATGGGCCGGCGATGTAAATTTCACAATTACCAGAATCGATATTGTAGAGATTTTGATCATTGCATTCCTGTTTTATCAGATCTTAAAGTGGATTAAGGATACCAGAGCATGGACTCTGCTGAAGGGGATTCTTGTCATTCTGCTTTTTGTATTTGTCGCCGTTATTTTCCGTATGAATACGATTCTGTGGATTGCGGAGAAAACCATCAATGTGGCGGCGATTGCCATGGTTGTGATTTTTCAGCCGGAGTTGAGAAAAGCGCTGGAAGAGCTCGGAAGAAAGAATTTTGTGTCCTCGCTTTTTTCGATTGAATTCGGCAAGGATGAGACGGAGAAATTCAGTGAGAAAACAATCGGCGAGCTGGTAAAGGCGTGCTACGAAATGGGAAAGGTAAAGACCGGGGCTCTGATTGTGATTGAAAATCAGGTGGCACTGACAGAGTATGAGCGTACCGGCATCGTGGTGGACGGACAACTGACCAGCCAGCTTCTGATCAATATTTTTGAAAAGAACACACCGCTTCACGACGGGGCAGTAATCATGCGGGGGAACCGGGTAAGTGCGGCCACCTGTTATCTGCCGCTTTCTGACAGTATGCAGCTGAGCAAGGAGTTGGGCACCAGACATCGCGCCGCGCTGGGAATCAGTGAGGTCAGCGATTCCTTTACGATCGTGGTATCAGAGGAAACCGGAAAGGTTTCCATTGCCAGCGGCGGACAGCTGTACCGCAATGTGGATCCGGATTTTTTGCGGGATAAATTAAAATTCCTGCAGAATCACCAGGTAGAGCCAAAGCGTTTCCAATCGTTAAAGAGGAAGTTTCAAAATGTTAAAAAAGACGATGAAAAAGCTGATAAAAATTCTGACAAATAATTTTATATTAAAAATTGTAGCTCTTATGTCTGCAATTGCGCTCTGGATCGTGGTCATGAATGTGGACGATCCGACGCAGTCCGGGTATTTCACAGCTACCGTAAACATTGAGAATGCCGGTTATATGGCGGAGCAGGGAAAATACTTTGAGATACCGGACACCAGTATGACCGTACGGTTTAAGGTAACGGCAATCCGATCGGTTATGAAAAATCTGAGCAATTCGGACTTTAAGGCAGTGGCTGACATGGAGGAAATCGAACAGACAGAGGACGGATACCGGGTGCCGCTCACAATTACGGCTACCCGGTACGCAACTGCCGTGAAATTTGGCAATGCCGTACAGTATGTGTATGTCAATGTGGAAAATCTTGCCACGAAACAGTTTACCATCAAGGCAGTATCGTCGGGAGAACCGGCGGAAAACTGTGCAGTGGGAGATCTGGATGCCTCACCGAATGTGCTCAAGGTCAGTGGGCCGGAGTCTGTGGTAAATCAGGTAGAGACGGTGCAGGCAACCGTAAATGTGACCGGGGCTTCTGCCAACCTGACGGATAGTGTCGCACCGGTACTCTATGATACAGATGGAAATCCGGTGGATTCCTCACGGCTGACCTTTAATATCAACAGCATTACGGTTTCGGTAAAAATATTGGATGTGCGGAGCATTCCCGTGGAGGTGTCGGTTACCGGAGATGCAGGAGAAGGCTATGCATACACGCAGCTTCTTGTGGACCCGGAGAAAGTGCGGATCAAAGGATCGGCAGCAGCATTGAACGCTGCGGATAAAGTGGTGATTCCATCTGATCTGATAAATATTTCGGGCACTACAGAAAACGTTGTGCGAATGATTGATATTACGGGATACCTTCCGGCGGGCGTAGAGCTTGCGGATGCCAACGAACGAAATGTGGAGATCACGGTTGTGATAGAGCCCTATGTGACAAACACCTATGAGGTTCCCGTGTCCCGTATTACGGCAGAAAATGTGCCCGATGGATATCAGCTGACTTTTTCGGACGACACAGTCTCAGTGGATGTTACCGGCTTAGAGTCAGACATGGATGCATTTACAATCGAAACCCTTACGGCAGCGATTGATTTGTCCGGCGTGGGCGAGGGCGTTCATCAGCTTTCGGTAAACTGGCAGACAGAATCGGAAGCTTATACCGTGAATTCGGGGGGGACGGTGCAGATTGAACTGAAGAGAGAGCAGCAGACGGAAGAGAATGATGCACAGACAGGAACAGATCAGAATTCAAACAATGCAGAGGAGACTGGAAATACAATATAAAGGTTGGAGGAAAATTTATCGATGGTTAAACAGACGGTTACGATTAAGAATCCTACAGGATTACATTTGCGTCCTGCGGGAATACTATGCAAAGAAGCGATGCAGTATAAAGCAACCATTACTTTTCGTTACGGGGAAAACACAGCAAACGCAAAAAGCGTTTTGAGCGTGCTGGGGGCATGTATCAAATCCGGGGATGTGATTGAGCTGGTTTGCAACGGAGAGGACGAAGCAGAAGCGTTGCAGGCGGTAGTAGCTGCAATTGAGAGTGGATTAGGAGAATAGACAATGAAGAAAATTTTGGTAACGGGCTGCAACGGACAGCTGGGGAGAGCGATTCGCAGGGAATATGAGCAGGAGAAAGCAGTCTGTTTTGTCAATACGGATGTGGCGGAGGGAGACGGAGTCACGTCTTTGGATATCACGGATATTGATGCCGTGATGGCGCTGGCGAGAGCTGAAAAACCGGATGTGATCATAAACTGTGCTGCGCATACGAATGTAGACAAATGTGAGGAACAGTGGGATCTGGCATATCAGATCAATGCCATCGGTCCCCGGAATCTGAGCATAGCAGCAACGGAGCTTGATGCAAAAATGATTCACGTCTCAACAGATTATGTGTTTGAAGGCAACGGAACAAAGCCCTATACGGAATTTGACAAAACCAATCCGGTCAGCGCATACGGCAAGACCAAACTGGAGGGAGAGAACTTCGTAAAGGAATTTGCAAAGAAACATTTTATTTTGCGAACCGCCTGGCTCTATGGAGATGGGAAAAATTTTGTCAAGACCATGCTGGGGTTGTCTGAAAAGCATGATGAGGTCAGCGTGGTGTGCGATCAGCTGGGCTCACCCACCAGTGCATTGGAACTGGCAAAGACGATCCGTTTTCTTGAGCAGACCGAAAACTATGGACTGTTTCATGCTACCTGTGAGGGAGATACCAACTGGGCGGACTTTACCGAAGAGATTTTTCGAAAAGCAGGCAAAACAACAAAGGTAAACCATGTGACCAGCCTGCAATATAAGGAAATGAATCCTGCCTCGGCTGACCGACCGGCTTATTCCATTCTGGATAACTATATGCTCCGGCTTACCGGCGCTTACCGGATGGCAGACTGGCACGATGCATTGGACGTATATTTGAAGGAATTGTTGGGATAAATAGGAGTTGATATGAAACCATTGGTAAGCGTGTGTATTCCTGCATACAACAGTGCAGAATATATTACAGAAACGATTCAATCCATATTGAAACAAAGCTACAGCAATCTGGAGTTGATCGTGGTGGATGACTGTTCCGAAGACGATACCTGCGCGGTGGTGGAAGCGATACCGGACAAGCGGATCAGATTGTACCGCAATGAGCGAAACCTTGGAATGTCCGGAAACTGGAATCGCTGCCTGGAGCTGTGTACCGGAGAATACATCAAGCTGATCTGCGCAGATGATCTGCTGGCGAGCAACGCACTGGAAAGGGAAGTGGAGGCGCTGATTGCCCATCCGCAGGCGGTGCTGGCAGAGAGCGATACCAGACTGGTTGATCTGAACGGGAAGGGCAAGGGTTTTTATAAACGATACGGAAAGCACGGACTGGTGGACGGCAGAACCATCAGCAGGAAGGGCTTTTTTGTGAAGGATTATTTTGGCGCACCGCAGGCAAACACGTTTCGCAGGGACACGGCGCTTGAGGTGGGAGGCTTTGATCCGGCTTATATATATATTTTGGACTATGATTTTTTTGTATCTGTCGCAAACCGAGGAATGGTTTATATCATTCATGAGCCGTTGAATTATTTTCGGGTGCGCAGAGACTCCAATACAGGGGCTGTTATGGGGAAGGATCCGAATAAAACCAGAAAATATGTGGACGAACACAGGCATTTGCTGGAAAAAAATAAAGAGCAGCTAAAGCTTTCCGATTTTGAAATAGCGGTTAGTGTATGCATCAGAAAACTCCGATGCTTTGCGGCGGCGGTATATTTGAAGCTTCTTGTACACAGATAAAGGGAGAAACAAAATGGATAAGATTGCAGTGCTGATTCCCTGCTATAATGAGGGGAAAACTGTTCAGAAGGTTGTGACAGATTTTCGAAGGGTATTACCGGATGCAACAATCTACGTTTATGATAACAATTCCACAGACGATACGGTGGAGCTGGCAGAAAAGGCCGGCGCAGTGGTACGCCACGAATACCGGCAGGGCAAGGGAAATGTCATCCGAAGAATGTTTCGGGAGATTGATGCGCAATGTTATATCATGACAGACGGGGATGACACCTATCCCGCAGAGGCGGCACCTGAAATGATCCGGCAGGTACTGGAGCATGAGGCGGATATGGTGGTAGGGGACAGGCTGTCTTCCACTTATTTTCAGGAAAATACCAGACCATTTCATAATTTTGGCAATAGTCTTGTGCGCAAATTTATCAATGTGCTGTTTCGCACGGATATCAAGGATATCATGACCGGATACCGGGCCTTCAGTTATCAATTTGTAAAATCCTTTCCGGTATTGTCCAAGGGATTTGAGATTGAGACGGAGATGAGTATTCATGCCGCAGACAAAAATATGCAGGTGGACAATGTGGTGATTGACTACAGGGATCGCCCGGAAGGGAGTGTATCTAAGCTGAATACCTTTGCCGATGGCTTTAAGGTGCTGCGGACGATTTTCCGGCTTTACCGCACCTATAAGCCCATGGCGTTTTTCGGGCTGATTGCATTTGTTCTGGCAGCGCTCGGGGTCGGGTTTTTGATTCCGGTGCTGATCAAATATTTTCAAACGGGAATGGTTCCGAATTTCCCAACGCTGTTTGCGTGCTGCTTTGTCATTCTGGCGGCAATACAATCCTTTTTCTCCGGTCTGATCTTGGAAACCATGGGACAGAAGAACCGACAGGATTTCGAAATGCAGCTGCATGAAATTCATTACAGGAAAAACAGTCTGGTTGCCAAAAAATGACAGCTATGATAAAATGTTATGGATTATTTTCAGGAGGGAAAGACATGAGGACATATTTAGTGACGGGCGGGGCAGGCTTTATCGGCTCCAATTATATCCATTATATGTTTCGGAAATACGACAATGAGATCCGGATCATTAACGTAGATGCGCTGACCTACGCGGGGAATCTGGAAAACCTAAAGGACATTGAAAATCGGGAAAATTATACCTTTGTCAGGGCGGATATTACCGACAAGGAGGCAATTGCAAAGATTTTTGCCGAAAACGACATTGACCGGGTCGTACATTTTGCGGCAGAAAGCCATGTAGACCGCAGCATTAAGAACCCGGAGGTGTTTGTGCATACCAATGTCATGGGGACTGCAGTGATGCTGAACTGCGCACGTGCGGCATGGGAGCTTCCGGACGGAACCTACAAGGAAGGCAAGAAATTTCTTCATGTGTCCACGGACGAGGTGTACGGTTCGCTTCCGGATGACGGGGTAAGCTTTTTCTATGAGACCACGCCGTATCAGCCACACAGTCCGTACTCAGCCAGCAAGGCCTCATCAGACATGCTGGTAAAGGCGTATATCGATACCTATCATTTCCCGGCAAACATTACCAATACCTCCAATAACTACGGACCGTATCAGTTTCCCGAGAAGCTGATTCCCCTGATTATCAACAATGCGTTAAACGGCAGGGCGCTTCCGGTATACGGAGACGGAAAAAATATCCGCGACTGGCTCTATGTGGATGACCATGCAAAGGGCATTGATATGGTGCAGGAGCAGGGACATCTGGGGCAGACCTATAATATTGGCGGACATAACGAAAAGCGGAATATTGAAATTGTGAATATCATTATAGAAACCTTACAGGAGATCCTGCCGGATGATGATCCGAGAAAGGCGAATGTCAGCAAGGATCTGATCACCTATGTGGAGGATCGCAAGGGGCATGACAGACGCTATGCCATTGCGCCGGACAAGATCAAGGCGGAAATCGGCTGGGAGCCGGAAACCATGTTTAAAGACGGGATCAGAAAAACCATTGCATGGTATCTGGAGCATCAGGAATGGATGGAGAATGTAACCAGCGGAGACTATCAGAAATATTATGAGGATATGTATCGTGGAAAACAGGCTTGATAAAAAATGGTTTCTGGAGCTGCTTCCCTACTGGATCGTATGTCTTCTCGCAGAGCTTGCGGAGATATCGGCATGGGTAGGTCCGTATCCATCTATGAAAAAAATACTGATAGCCTGTCTGATTCCGCATGTGCTGATTCTGATCTGCGGCGCGATCCGGCCGGTGCACAGATGGATGGTTGCCATTGAGCAGTTTTTATGGAAACAGCTGAAGACCCTCAAAAATCACCAGTGGAAAAAGGGACTTCTGATGGTGGGCGCGGATGTGGTGCTTGCCTGTGTCTCAGAGCGGATTCTGACATGGATTGCGAATGGGAGTCTGACCGCGCCGTATCATTTCCGGAAGGCGGTATTTTCCTTTACGGTATGGTTTATTCTCAGTCTCCTCATCGTGTTTCGGGACGAGCTGCGCACAAAAATTGAGCTTGTGGTATTTTTGGTTATCTTAAGCACCGGAACGGCTTATGTCACAACGGTTCCCGTATCCTGTGGAATCTCGTGGGACGACGAGATGCATTTTCACTTTTCTCTGTATCTGGAGCACATTCTTCATGGCAGAATGACCTATGCAGATGCGGACATTTTGAACAAATATTACACTACGGCGCTGGAGCATGATATCTATACCGAGGAAACGCATGCGCAGTGGCTGGCACAGCTCAATGCAGATGCTGCGTCCGGGGCATATGGTCCCGATGGACGGATGTGGCCGGTCATAGAGTATTGGTGCTATATCCCGGGAGCAATCGGACTTACCATAGGAAACGCCCTGCATCTGCCCTACGCGCTGGTCTTTATGCTGGGCAAATGGTGTAACCTTCTGCTTTATGCAGTTTTGATCTATTTTTCGATGAAACGTATCAAGACGGGGAAAATGCTGGTGGCATCCGTGGCCATGCTGCCGCCCTGTATTCTCATGGCGGCATCCTATTCCAGAGATCCCTATATGATCGGCTTTATCATGCTTGGCTTCTGTTATTTTATCGGAGAACTGCAGGAACCAAACAAACAATTGAAGCTATGGGATATGGCAATTATCCTGGGCGCCTTTGTCATCGGGGTTATGCCAAAGGCGATTTATGTGCCGCTTATTTTGATTGTTCTGTTCATGCCGAAGGAAAAGTTTGCGTCTGTCAGACAATGCCGGATATACCGGATTTGCGTCGTGCTTGCCACCTTGCTGGTTCTGGCAACCTTTGCAGTTCCCTTTGTATCGTCGGGCGGAGGAGCAGTGGAGGATACCAGAGGCGGCAGCGAGGTAAGCGCCTCCGGACAGACGGCATTTATTCTGGGACATCCGCTGCAGTATACGATGGTTTTGTTGAATTTTTTGAGAAGCTACCTGTCCCTGTCAAAGGCAGTGACAGATTTGGGCTCTATGCATTATTTCGGAACTGCGTCCTTTGTTCCGCTGCTGATCGTGCTTCTTTTTGTAGTGGCATTTACGGATCGGGAGGAACGATACGATAGATCGGTCAAGGCATCCGTGCGGGTTGCCGGATTGATTCTGTCTCTGGGAGCGGTCTGTCTGGCGGCTACGGCCATGTATATCGCCTTTACGGCGGTAGGTTCCGAGGAAATCATGGGCTGCCAGTACCGCTACCTGCTGCAGGTCATGTTCCCGATGCTGTATCTTGTGTTCTGGATTCCGATGAATAACCGGATGAAAAAGGAGTGGTATCGGGGAATCATTCTTGCCATCCTGTCAGTTGTGGAGCTGCATGCGCTTTGGACACAGTGTATTGCAGGGTTCTGAGAGGTTCGGTCAAAAACTTAACGTTGATTGAGGAGGGTTTTGCATGAAAGGGATTATATTAGCCGGTGGATCGGGAACCAGATTGTATCCTTTGACCAAGGCAGTTTCAAAACAGATTATGCCGGTGTATGACAAGCCGATGATTTATTATCCATTATCAACACTGATGCTGGCGGGAATCCGGGAGGTGCTCATCATCTCTACACCGAGAGATCTTCCGGTTTTTCAGGAGCTGTTTGGCTCGGGAGAGCAGCTGGGCATGGAATTTTCCTACGAGGTGCAGGAGATTCCGAGAGGGCTTGCAGACGCATTTATCATTGGCGAAAAATTTATCGGAAGTGATGCCGTGGCACTGGTGCTGGGAGATAATATTTTTTATGGACAAAGCTTTTCCAAGGTGCTCCGGAGTGCGGCAGAGAGAACGACCAGTCAGCCGGGGGCCACGATTTTCGGATACTATGTAAGAGATCCGAGAGAGTACGGCGTGGTGGAATTTGATGAGAATGGGAAGGCGCTGTCCATTGAGGAAAAACCGGAGCACCCGAGGTCAAACTATGCAGTTCCGGGATTGTATTTTTATGACAATGACGTGGTGGAGATTGCAAAAAATGTAAAACCTTCTGCGCGGGGGGAGATCGAGATAACCAGCATCAACAACGAGTACTTGAGCAGGGGAACACTTCAGGTAGAGACTCTGGGACGTGGATTTGCGTGGCTGGATACCGGAAATCACGACATGCTTCTGGATGCGGCAGATTTTGTGGCAGCCTTCCAAAAGAGGCAGGGGCTATATATCTCATGTATTGAAGAAATTGCGTACAAGAGAGGGTTTATTGACAAAGCACAGCTGGAGAAACTGGCGCAGCCGTTGCTCAAGACTGCGTATGGGCAGTATCTGCTGGATGTAGCAAACGGACTGTAAGGATCATAGGACAGGGAAAAGGACAGATATATGGGAAAAATCAAGGTAACAGAAGATTGTAACGGAATCAAAGGCTTAAAGGTAATAGAGCCGTCGGTGTTTGGAGATGCCCGCGGGTATTTTATGGAAACCTATAATTATAACGATTTCAAGGAGGCAGGAATTGATTGCGAGTTTGTACAGGACAATCAGTCTGCGTCCAAGAAGGGTGTGCTGCGGGGACTTCATTTCCAGATCCATTATCCGCAGGACAAGCTGGTGCGTGTGGTAAATGGCGAGGTATTTGACGTGGCAGTGGATCTGCGGGAGGGTTCTGAGACCTTCGGAAAATGGTTTGGAGTCATCCTTTCGGCAGAAAATAAAAAGCAGTTTTTCATCCCGAAGGGATTTGCCCATGGATTTGTGGTGCTCAGCGATTATGCGGAGTTTTGCTACAAGGTTACGGATTTTTACCACCCGAATGACGAGGGCGGACTTTTGTGGAAGGATCCGGATATCGGCGTGGAATGGCCGCTGCCGGAGGGAATGACAGAGGCTGATCTGACATTATCCGATAAAGATAAGGTATGGGGCGGCATCGGGGAATATGTGAAAAATCACAAGCCGCATGCAGGAGAAAGGTAATTGCATCATGGGGAAAAAAAAGATCATTGGTTCCATCCTGCAGATTCCGAAAGAGGTATGGCAAAACCGCAAGCTGATTCTCCAATTATCCAAAAATGATTTCAAGACAAGGTACGCAGGCTCTTATCTGGGAATTTTCTGGGCCTTTGTACAGCCGGTGATTACGATTCTGGTGTATTGGTTTGTGTTTGAAAAAGGAGTGAAGGCGGGAGGGACAGCCTTGGCAAGCGGAGCGACCGTGCCGTTTGTGCTTTTTCTGGTATCCGGTATTATCCCGTGGTTCTTTTTCAGCGATGCATTGAATGGCGGGACAGGCGCACTGACTGGATACAGCTTTCTTGTAAAAAAGGTAGTTTTTAATATCAGCATTCTGCCAATCATAAAAGTGATTGCTGCCGTTTATGTACATTTATTTTTTCTGGCGTTTGCGTTGATTCTGTTTGCGGGATACGGCTTCTATCCGGATCTGTATACCCTGCAGATTGTCTATTATTCCTTTGCGTTGTTTGTGTTTGTGCTGGGACTGAGCTATCTGACCTGCGCAATCGTAGTATTTTTTAAGGATCTGTCGGAGATTATCAACATTATTTTGCAGATCGGAATCTGGATTACGCCGGTTATGTGGAATCTGGATACCACGATTCATTCCCGTGTACTGAAAGTGGTTTTTAAGCTGAACCCGCTGTATTATATCGTCTCAGGCTATCGGGATGCCCTGATCAATAAGGTGTGGTTTTGGCAGCACGCAGGGCTGACGATCTATTACTGGATCGCCACGATACTGGTGTCAGGTGCAGGACTGCTGGTATTCCGCAGATTAAAGGTACACTTTGCAGATGTTTTATAGGAGATGGTCCAATGAGCAAAGCGAATGAGATCGCAATTAAAGTGGAAAACCTCACAAAGATGTATAAACTATATGACAAACCCATGGATCGTCTGAAGGAATCCTTCGGGCGGAAGGTGCGGTACAGGGAACATTATGCACTGCGGGATATCAATCTGGATATCCGCAAGGGGGAAACTGTCGGGATTATCGGTACCAACGGTTCCGGGAAATCCACGATTTTAAAGATTATAACCGGAGTGCTGAATCCCACCGCCGGAAGCGTTACCATTGACGGAAGAATCTCAGCGCTGCTGGAATTGGGTGCGGGCTTCAACTACGAATACACCGGACTGCAGAATGTGTATCTGAACGGAACCATGATCGGATTTTCCAAGCAGGAGATTGATCAGAAGCTGGATGCCATTCTTTCCTTTGCGGACATTGGAGAGTTTATCCATCAGCCGGTAAAAACCTATTCCAGCGGTATGTTTGTGCGGCTTGCCTTTGCGGTTGCCATCAATATTGATCCGGAAATTCTGATTGTCGATGAAGCGTTATCCGTCGGCGATGTGTTTTTTCAGGCAAAATGCTACAAGAAATTTGAAGAATTTAAGGAAATGGGAAAAACCATTCTGTTTGTAAGCCACGATCTCGGCAGTGTCAGTAAATACTGTGACCGGGTCATGCTTCTGAATCACGGGATCAAGGTAGCAGAGGGAAAGCCGAATGAGATGATTGACTTGTATAAAAAGGTGTTGGTCAATCAGGTGGATGATGAGGGAAAGGATACATCAGCCAAAGCTGAGGAGGGAAATCAGCATTCCATGACGGAGAACGGCTGGAGCCATTTCCTGCAGCTCAATCCGAATCGGGAGGAGTATGGAGACAAGCAGGCAGAGATCATAGATTTTGCGGTAATTGATGATGCGGGTAATATTACAAATTCTATTCTGAAGGGAAAAATGTTTTCGATCAAAATGAAGGTGCGCTTTCATGAGGATGTGGCATATCCGATTTTTGCGTTTACCATTAAAAACCTTCAGGGAACCGATATTACAGGCACCAACACGATGTTTGAAAAGGTAGAGGTGGAAGCAAAAAAGGGAGATATCCGGGAGATAACCTTCCGGCAGAAAATGGATATACAGGGGAGCGAATATCTGCTTTCTCTGGGCTGTACCGGATATTTGGGAGATCAGTTTGAGGTATATCACCGTATGTATGATGTGTGTAACATCACGGTGGTATCGGATAAAAACACGGTAGGCTTTTACGATATGAACTCTGAGATTGAAGTGAAATAAGGGGGCAGCATGAAAGAAAAAATCGGAAATGTGGTTTTGAATTATCAATACTATTCCGGAAGAGACCTGTATAGTGACGGACCGGTGGAGGAGGAACTGTTAGAAATCGTGCAGTCTCATAAGGAGCAGGAGCTGAATCAAATCATAGCCGGGCGCAAATCCTGGTCGATTTTGTACCATCTGTCTCATGTCCGCTCTAATATCATCGAGAGCATTCCGATCGGAAAGCAGGATCGTGTGCTTGAAATCGGCGCGGGCTGCGGAGCCATTACGGGTAAGCTTGCACAGAAGGCAAAGCAGGTGACCTGTATCGAGCTGTCCAAACAGCGCAGTCTGATCAATGCAAACCGGAACGAACAGTATGACAATATAGAGATTTTGGTGGGAAATTTTCAGGATATTGAGCGGGAACTGGATGATGCCTACGATTATGTGACACTGATCGGAGTTTTTGAATATGCACAAAATTATATTACTGCGGAGGACGCATACGGGGCATTCCTAAAGCTGGTCATGTCCCATGTGAAAAAAGGCGGGCAGCTGGTGGTGGCGATCGAAAATAAGCTGGGACTGAAATACTGGGCAGGCTGTCGGGAGGATCACATCGGAACCTATTATGAAGGACTGGAGGGCTATCCGCGGTCAGAGGGGGTTCGGACCTTTTCAAAAAAGGAATGGGAAGCCATGCTGAAACAGGCCGGCTATACGGATTACCGATTCTATTATCCATATCCCGATTACAAATTTCCGCTGGTTTTGTATTCCGATGAATATCTTCCGAAATGCGGAGAGCTGAACAATAACCGAATGAATCTGGACCGGGATTGTCTGGAGCTGTTTGATGAATCCAGAGTGTATGATACGATTATCAGGGAGGGACTGTATCCGGAATTTGCCAATTCCTTCCTTATCACGATCCATCATGGAGAATAAAATCATGGATAAGCTTTTGTACAGTAAGTATTCAAATGAACGGGCAGAAAAATTTCAGATCTGCACACAGATCTATGAGGATGAAGCACATCAGCGCTATGTGGTCAAGCGTCCTTGTAACGAAGAGGCAGCGGAGCACGTCAGAAGCCTTCGCGCGCACGATGCCGCGCTGACAGAGTTGTATGCGGATACGCGTATCCGGCTCAATCACTGCAGCCTGCAGGGAGACGAGGCGAGATTTTCGTATCTGGAGGGAAGAACCATAGAGGAGCGTCTGGATGCCTGTGTAGAGGAGAAGGACTATCTTGGTATGCTTGGGATCATGCAGTCATACATCGGAGAGCTTACCGCCTGTGCGCAGCTGAAGCCGTTTGTACCCACCGAGGAATTCTATCGGGTATTCGGCAATTATACGCTGCCTGCCGGGTTGAAGGCAGCGCCCGTCACAAACATTGACATGATTTTTGGCAATGCCATCGAACGGGACGGGGATGGCTGGGAGATGATTGATTACGAGTGGACCTTTGATTTCCCGGTTCCCATTTCGTTTGTAGTGTTCCGGTCACTGTTCTTTTTTCTGACAAAGCACAGCGAAGAGAGCCTGCATCAGATGAATCTGTATGAAATCTTCCATATTCCGTTGGAGCTCGTTCCTGTTTATATAGCGATGGAGCATAGCTTTGGAAGATATGTGCGGGGAAACATGACATCCTTAAGCGATATGCGGGATCTGATCAATAACCGGAGGACTCCGGTACAAAGTCTGGAACAATGGTATCAGCAGACGGAGCAGGAAAAGAGGGCAGAGATATTTTTTGATCGCGGACAGGGCTATTTGGCGTCCGATTCCATCTATGTGATGCCTGTATACATGGAAGACGGAACGGCACGTCTGAAGCTTACGATTCCCGAGGGTGTGCAGGCGGTCCGTATTGATCCGGTGGAATCCAGCTGTCTGCTGCATGTCGGCAGAGTATACATGCCGGGAAACGGAGGAGAACGCATCCCGTTTGAAGTCAACGGAGTGTGCATGGAATCGGGCATTTATCTGCATCCGGCAGGAGATCCGCAGATTATTTTCAAAGAATTCCGGACACTGCCGGGAAAGCTGGAGATCGAATATGCAGTACATCCTCTGGTGAACGAGGAATTGCGCGGATGGGTTACTTCCGTTTCAGACAAAAACAGACAGCTCAAAGAACAGGTAAATGTGCTTCAGGGGCAGCTTGAGGCAGAGCGGGCAGTCAGTCTGGCGAATCGGACGGCGGAAGGGATTTGGAAGGGGATTACCTGGCCGGTGCGCAAGGTTGTGCGTCTGGCAAGGGAAAATAAGCTTCTCCGGGAGTGGAGGCGACTCGGCAAAATTGCAAGGCATCAGGGAATCCGGGCAGCAGGGGATGCCAGGAGGATTGCAGAGCTGCTTGAACAGTATCCGCACGCTATGACACGGCTGGGCGGATTGCCGGAAGCGGAACAGGAGCAGATTAAGCGAGAGAAGATACAAAACAAAACCGGAGAAATTTTGTTTTCCATTCTGGTTCCGCTGTACAACACACCGGTGGATCTTCTGCGGGAAATGATTGAATCCGTTCAGATGCAGACCTATCACAACTGGGAATTATGCCTGGGAGACGGCAGCGATGCAGAGCATGGGGATGTAGCGTGTGTTGTAAGGGAATATGCCAAAAAGGACAAGCGCATCGTATACAAAAAGCTCGAGAAAAACTACGGGATCTCAGGAAATACCAATGAATGTATCAAGCTGGCAAAGGGACAGTATCTTGCACTCTTTGACCACGATGATTTTCTGCATCCGTATGCCCTGATGAAAAATTATGAAAAAATCCGGGAGACCGGAGCGGACTATCTGTATACGGACGAGTTAACCTTCCGGCAGGACCTGGATTGTATTCTGAACTACCACTTCAAGCCGGATTACGCGATTGACAATCTGCGGGCAAATAATTATATCTGTCATTTTTCGGTATTTTCCAGAGCACTGCTGGAACAGGCGGGCGGATGCCGCTCCGATTATGATGGCAGTCAGGACCATGAGCTGATCCTACGGCTGACAGAGAAAGCCAATCTGGTGTGCCATATACCGGGAATCTATTATTTCTGGCGGGCGCATGAGGGCTCCGTGGCAGAGGATATCGGCACAAAGAACTATGCGGTGGATGCAGGAAAACGGGCAGTTCATGACAGCATCCTGCGGCATGGGATGGACAGCGTTGTGGAGAGCGTATGGGCGGGAACCTCGGTCTACCGGATTCACTATGAATTACAGACGCAGGGAAAAATCTCCATCGTCATTCCGAACAAGGATTGCGTGAAGGAGCTGCGCTGCTGTATCGATTCGATTCAGAAGAAGACGACCTATCCCAACTATGAGATTGTAATTGTGGACAACGGGAGCACACAGGAGGAGCTGTTCCGTTATTATGCACAGCTGGAGCAGCAGGAAGGGATACGCATCCTTCACTGGGATCACCCGTTTCATTATTCCGCGATCAATAACTATGGAGTCAGTCAGGCGCAGGGAGAATATATTGTATTGCTGAACAACGATACCGAGGTAATCACACCCGGCTGGCTGCAGGAGATGTTGATGTATGCACAGCGGGAGGACGTAGGCGCGGTGGGTGCGAAACTCTTGTATGAGGACGATACCATACAGCATGCGGGAATCGTCATTGGCATGGGGGCAGACCGTGCGGCAGGTCATTGCTTCTACAGACTAAACAAACAGGACATAGGCTATATGGGCAGGCTTCATTATGCGCAGAATGTATCGGCGGTAACTGCCGCGTGCCTGATGGTAAAAAAATCCGACTATGAGAAGGTTCATGGACTGGATGAGGATTTTGCCGTGGCATACAATGACGTAGACTTTTGCCTGAAATTAAGAAGCATCGGATTGCTGAATGTCTTTACCCCGTATGCGGGATTATATCACTACGAATCCAAAACGCGGGGATATGAAGATACTCCCGAAAAACAGATGCGCTTTCAGAAGGAGGTTCGTCTGTTCCGCGAGAAATGGCAGAGCGTGATTGATGCGGGGGATCCCTATTTTAATCCGGAATTGGATCTGTACGATTCGAATTTCAAGCCAAAGAGCAGTTATATACCGGTGGTGCGGTAGTGAAAACGGTCGTGAAATGTATAATGTGATAAGTATAATGTGCAAAATACTATTTACAAAAAACGTTTTGCGTGGTAGACTGTGGGTGGGTTATCCTGCTCAAAGACGATAGAAAAGGAGCACTATATGGAAAATCAAAAAACAGTATACCGTTTTGATGCGGAAGTTCTGGAAAAAATGGATGAGTTTGAACGGGATTTTTTGGGAAATGGCTACAAGAAGGATACGTCTGAAAACAAAGGTCCTAATTATAGAAAAAAAATGGCACAGGATGACACGGATGCATTTGGCGAGTATTTAGAGAGTGATTACTCGAATGATTTTTTGAATTTGAAATAGAGCAAAGGAGTTTGTCCAGAAAACAAACTCCTTTTGAATTTTAGAGTACATGATGGAAAAATAAGGAGTGCGGGATATGGGGCAAAATGAAGTACAGGGCTTAGACATTGATTATGATATTATATTAAAATATTATTCCATAGAGGAAGTGAAGGAGCGTTTTGGAATATGGTATTCGGATGCAAAGCGTTTCCTTGACAAAAAGGGACTCTCAGATCAGGCAGTAATCAACACAAGCCGATTAGGATATGCGATTTGCGACTATTTTGTAGATATGATCCGAATGAAAGAGTTTCATGGTATCGAGCATGCGAATCTGAACAAGGTATACGCTTATAGCTGTTACTGGTTTGTGAGACGACAGCCGATTCAACTGGTTGGCGATGTTGAGGATGGAGATTTGTACATAAATGAGCTTTTTGCCGTTAATAATTTGATTGCAAAGCTGCGAAGGCATTCAAGCAATGCGGATATCATTCATAAACAAAGTTTGTTAGATCTGGGGAAGCTTTGGTTATATAATTTTAAATTCCGGGTGTTTACAGCCCAGAGTTTAGAGACGGCAATTTGCAGTTTTTTTGTAGCGAATGGGAATAGGAGCGTGTCAGGGTGAATATTGATCAACAAAGCTTTTTGAAAAAATACGGTATTGAAGATAAATTTTACCAATCAAAGCTGTCATGGGATTTGTTGATGCAGATTGCGAAAGACTACGAAGCTAAGGCTCATATCTTTCAAGAGATTGCGGTAGATTATGTAAACCAGTTAAATGAATTGCCTCAGGTTCACTCGGTACGTTACAGATTGAAGGATGTAGAACATTTGATTGAAAAAATAATCCGGAAGGCCGTTGAATATGAGGATGTCAATATTGTATACAATATTGACACCTACCTTGTTGAGATAACTGATATCATAGGCATACGGGCGCTGTATGTATTCAAAAGTGATTATTTACCCTTACACAATGCGATCATTAAACGCTATAAAAAGAATTTCTGTGAAAAACCTCAAGTGAAATTACGAGAGGGCGATGATAAGAGCTTATATGAAGGATTGAGAAATGTGGAATTTCAAATTGATTCCATGTATCGCTCGATTCATTATACAATCAGAGCCGTAAAGGGTGAAGTGATTGTTCCGATAGAAATACAGACAAGAAGTATTTTTGAAGAAGGATGGAGTGAAATCAATCATAAGTTATTATATAAGAAAAATAACCTGAGTTTTGATCAGGAAATATTGTTGAAACAGGCATCTTCTATTTTAAGTTCACTGGCAGGTGATTGCGATACTCTTGGGGAGTTGATGATGCATATTGTGAACAAGGAAGATGATGTAGATTTTGTCACAGACTGCAATAGGACCAATGGTAGTTCTATTCTTGAAGAGCTGATTCGCAGATAGATGGGAAAAGTGCCATGAAAGAAAATCTGGTATCCATTATCACTCCGATGTACAATGCACAGCAATATATACAAAAAACCATCAAGTCCGTACAGGCTCAGACCTATACAGAATGGGAAATGCTGATCGTAGATGACTGCTCGGATGACCGCAGCGGAGAGATTGTTTTGGTGCTAGCCGAACAGGATCCGCGCATTAAGTATTATAGAAATAGCGCTCGCTCCGGAGTGGCAGGGAGCAGAAATTATGCAATCAGCCGGGCGCAGGGACGTTATCTCGCATTTCTCGACAGTGATGATTTGTGGAAGCCACACAAGCTGGAATGCCAGATTGCGTTTATGAAGGAAAAAGACGCGGGATTTAGCTATGGCATGTGTGAAGTGATCGATGAGAATGGAAGGAATCTTCGAAAAGACCGCAGGGTTCCTGAAAGAGTTGATTATAAGCAGCTGCTAAAAGGAAATGTGATTCCCTGCCTTACGGTCGTGATCGATAAAAAGATCATGCCGGACGTGAAAATGCCGGAGATTCCGCATGAAGATTATGCCGCGTGGCTGACTCTTTTGCGGCAGGGAGGATATGCATACGGGATGCAGAACGTGCTGGCGCAATACCGGGTCAGCAATCACACCGTGAGCAGCAACAAGATAAAAGCGATGAGATGGACTTGGAGGATCTATCGAAATTATATGAAGCTGCCTGTGATGAAAAGTGTATTTTATTTTTGTGCGTATGTGTGGAAGGCGGTTTGGAAGCACTTTTAGTGAGAGAAATCGTGACTTTATGTATATAAGCGCTTGCAAATCAGAGTGATGTGTGATATGATATACAATACTTTAGAGATTTTTGTTTCTTGATGTGCGAAGCTTTGGTAATAGGGGCAAAAGTTGCCTTGGATACATAGAATGACAATGAGGGATATTTAAGGGAGAAGTGCTATGACACAAGGATATTTTAAGAGTCTGCAGAAGTTTTTGGAGGATGATCCGGGACTGAAAGAAAAAATTACATATGATGAGTATGCGGAAAAAAGGCTTTCTCCAGAGAACACGGATGACAAATTAGAGGATGCTTACGCAGGTTACCGGGCATTTATTGAGAAACAGGGAAAAAGGGATGGGGAGAATGGAGAGAATACTTTTTGACACAATATTTGATGCTGAAATCGCCCCTTTGATTATGGATATTGAGAAAAGCGATGCGTTTATAAAAATGAAAGATTTAAACGTGTGTAAAGAGGAAATATTTCGCAACTATAGAGAAATGAATAATAGGTATAAGGCGGTTATATTTGGTTCAAAGGATGTCTGCTTGTTAGACAGGCACAAGATTGCTGCTTGTGTCTGCGGGGCGTTTTTAAAGACTTCTGTGTTCTATAAAGATGATCTGGTAGAACGAGTAAAAGAAAAGAAGGAAAAAATGGAAGCTTATTTCTACTATGTGAATGAGCTGGTAGCATTCTTGGCGGCGTGCCGCTTTATGAGTTTTTTTATTGCGAATGACAATAAGGATAATCCTCATTTTACGGGAGAAACATTAAGAAAATTTCCGGTTGCGCCTCCTGTAAAGAAGAATAAAAAAGGGGTATGGACAAGCGTCCTGTTTAATCTGTCACAGATCAAGGATAAGACACAAATTGGACTGGAGCATTACGACATGTATTCATATGCGATGTTTTTCTTCTTTCTGGAGCAGATCTTTTATGAAGAAGTGAAGCTGTGCAGTTGAGCGGATAAGCGTCAGAACAAAACACATGATGCAGATGCAATAAGAGAGGGATTACTCAAATGATTTTTTGAATTTGAGATAAAGAAAAGGGGTTTGTCTAAGTAACAAACTCCTTTTGAATTTTCTTATATTACTGAAAAAATAAATTGGAGTTCTTTGAAATACATTGAGGGAGAAAACGTTTTGATCAGCGTATATCCCTATATGGGAAACAAAATATAATAAGATATAAGAGAGAAATAATGATGAGAGAATTTACAGCAGTAAGTTTGTTTTGTGGAGCGGGAGGTCTTGATCTTGGATTTGACAAAGCAGGATTTTGTACCATGTGGGCAAATGATTGCGACGTAGATGCTTGTAAAACTCATCAGAGCTGGAGTAATGCAAAAGTAGTATGTGGTGATATTTCGAAAGTTGATGTTGAAAATATTCCTGATTCTGATGTTATACTTGGAGGATTTCCATGCCAAGGATTTAGTTTAAGTGGTCCTAGAAAAATTGATGATTCTAGAAATATATTATACAAGCACTATGTTAGGATTGTTGCAAGAAAACAACCCAAGATATTTGTGGGTGAAAATGTAAAAGGGTTGTTAACAATGGGGAATGGTCAAATCATTGAAGCCATCATAGAAGAGTTTTCGGCGTGTGGGTACAATGTTTTTTATAAGTTGGTAAATGCAAAAGATTTTGGGGTTCCGCAGGATAGAGAACGTGTCATTATTTGTGGATTTCGAAAAGATCTAAATGTTCAGGAATTTGATTTAAAAATTCCTAAAGTCAATATGGTAACCTTGAAAGAAGCATTGGCGGATTTGCCGGAAGCTAAGCCGGAAGAAGTTTGTGATGCGCCATATTCGTCCAGATATATGTCACGGAACAGAAAGAGAAATTGGGAGCAGGTGTCTTATACAATACCGGCCATGGCGAAACAAGTAACACTGTATCCGGGATCGCCGGACATGAAAAAGATAAGTAAAGATTTATGGGAATTTGGCGAGAGTGGAGTTACGAGAAGATTAAGCTGGCGAGAGGCGGCTGCAATTCAAACGTTTCCAAAATGGATAGATTTTTATGGTGATCTTACCAGCAAATACAAGCAAATTGGGAATGCAGTTCCGGTAAAATTAGCTGAATGTGTTGCAAATCAGTTGAAGGAGATTTTATTGCAGAAAGGGAAATAGCATAAATATTCATGCGTTTACTTATACTAATTGTGTGTAAAAGCGGTCGGGATTGTTGTTTGGTTAGAAATACCGATTAACTATAGGAGGGAATTATGTCAGTCGGAGAAAAAAGGAATATAAAAATAGATTTGTTATTGTTTGATCCTGAAAATCCAAGAATTCCCTTGGAATTGCAAGGGAAAAATGGGGAAGATCAAATCATACAATACATGGTCAAATTTGGCAATGTGACAGAGCTGATGCTTTCTATAGCGGAACTTGGTTATTCAGATGCAGAGCCGCTATTGGTAGTAAAGAGTGAATCAGAAAAATATATTGTTGTTGAAGGAAATAGAAGACTCGCTGCGCTAAAATTGCTTAACAATCCTTCGCTGACTGATTTGCGAACGAAGACAATTCATGATATTATTCATAATGCGGCAGTAGACATCCCGGCAGAAGTGCCATGCATTGTATACCAAAATAGAGAAGGCATTTTGGATTATTTGGGATATAGACATATTACCGGAGTAAAAGATTGGGGGGCGCTGGAGAAAGCCAGATATTTGGAACAGTTATACAATATTCATATTAAGGAAACAGATCCAAATAGCATTTACCAAAAACTTGCGAAAATGATAGGCAGCCGCTCTGATTATGTAAGGAAGCTGCATATGGCTTTCATGTTGTATGAATTAGCAAATGATGAAGCTTATTATGGACTGGAGATCAAAGAAGGAGACATTAACTTCTCGTGGCTAACAACAGCATTGGGATATACTGGCATTTTGGATTTTATCGGATTTGCAGATGGAATGATCTGCATGGAAAATTTGAACAAAGACAATTACAAAAAACTGTTTATATGGCTGTTTGACCCTGATAAATCTGTTGTTGAGGAATCCCGACAGATCACGAAGCTGTCTAAGGTATTAGCAGTTGAGAAAGCTACAGAAAAGCTTGAACAGGGCAATACGCTGGATGAGGCGCTGTTATTTACAAGCGAGCCGGAAGAGATGTTTGTCAATCAATTAAAAAGCGCCAAAAATCAATTACAGCAAGCAAAATTAGCAATTGAACAATTAAGTGACAAACCGGAAGAAGCAGATCATTTACTTGAAGATATTGATAAGTTATGCAAAACGATATTGGGGGCCTTGCGCGCAAATTTTGATCCGGGCGAGATGTTTTTGGATATCCCTTCTTCGTTTATATCGAAAGAGGAACTAAAAAAAATAAAAATGGTTTTAGGGGCGTTAGAAAAAGAATAATATGGCAATTCAAAAGACAAAGCTGGAATCAAAACCTAACTGGAAAATTGGCGAATACAATAGATGGGCTGATTACATTGAATTAATGTGTCTAAAAGATGAAATGATTACCCCGGACGATATGATGGATATTTTGCGTGATGGCGATAACGATAATGAATATGATCGTGGAGGGGATACTCATTTAGAAAAAGCCAATGAGTTAGAGAATCAGATGAAAGATTATTTTACATTAGTAAAGTCCAGGAGCCGGGAATATGGAGCGTATTATCCTTTTCTATTAGAAGCAGGAAATTGTATAAAGCGTTCTCCGGAGTTCACGGAGAAACAAAAACAGTACATATTTTTGTTGGCGTGTTCAAGTATTTGTTTTATGAAACAAACAGATATGCAAAAATACACTACTGAATTTGAAAGGTTTAGTAAGACAGTACTGCCGATGTTGGTGCCATCAGACGCAGTAGTAGAATTGTTTGGGACGAAAAGAGAGGAAAGTGGATATACAGGAACTTTAAGAGCAAGAATTGAAATGCTGGCGAAGAAATTAGGAGCCAATACGACAAAAAGTTTCGATCATAATTCTAAGTATGATAAGATCAAAGCTGGTGACGATGGCTTGGATATTGTGGCATTTCTGCCAGTCGATCAGGCACAGGCTATTCCGTTTGCGTTTGCACAGTGTACTTGCAGTTATGACAAATGGAAGGAGAAACAAGATACCGTTAGTATGGATTATTGGAATACAAAAATTGAACCATTGATTTCGTATCCGATTTTTATGTTTGTTCCTTTTTCGTGCCATAATAATGCAGGGAAGTTTTACGATGTAACTAATTTACGTTCCTTTCTAATTGATCGAGATCGAATTATTAAGTTGATTGACAAAAATTGTGATGAAGTATTTCAGAAAGAAATAAACGCTTTTTGTCAAAAAGTTTGCTTAGATGAGCTGTTTAGTTAACATATATTATTGGAAAAAAGGATTGTGATCCTTTGGAATACATTGAGGGAGAAAACGTTTTGATTAGAGTATTGCAGGTGTTGGAAGGAATCAATGAAAATAGCGGCGTGAGCTCTGTGGTGATGAACTACTACGATCACATGGAAACGGAAAAAATCATGTTTGACTTTATGATTCATTCAGACATCCGTGAGGACACACGAAGGGAGATTGAAAAGCGCGGCTCAAAAATCTACCGGATGCCGTCGCTGTCCGGGAAAAATATTCCCCGGTATATCAAAGCTCTGAACCGCTTCTGGGAGGAGCATCGGGGAGAATACCAGATTGTACATGGACATTTGCCCAATGCGGCGGTGTTTTATCTGGGGATTGCCGGGAAGTATGGATGCCCGGTGAGGATTTTGCACAGTCATAATTCCCGAGGCGCAGATGGAACAGTAAAAAGAATCAGAAATTATATATTGAACCGCTGGGGCGTCCGGACAGCGAATACTTATTTTGCCTGTTCGAAACTGGCGGCCGAATACCTGTTTGGAAAACGGAAAGCGGAAAAGGCACATATCATTTACAATGCAATCGAATTAAAAAAATTTGCGTATAACCCGCAGATACGGCAGGAACTGAGGCGAAAGTATCATGTGGAGGATAAAGTAGTCATAGGTCATGTCGGGCGATTTCAGGAGCAGAAAAATCACACATTTATCATAGAACTGGCCCAAAATCTTGCCAAGAAACAAGAGTATGTATTTGTTTTACTAGGGGACGGACCACTTCGAAAGAACATTGAACAGAGCATAGAGCGTTGTGACTTACAAGATCAGGTGAAGATACTGGGGGTGGTCAAAAATCCGCAGGACTATTATCAGATGATGGATATATTTATTCTTCCATCCCTGTATGAAGGACTTCCGGTGGTGGGGGTAGAGGCGCAGGCAGCAGGGCTTTCGTGTATTCTGTCTGACCGGATTACAGAAGAAGTTCTTGTAGCGGAGAATATCCACAGATTATCAATTGCAGATGCAGCGGCATGGGCAGAAAAGATCCGTGAGATGACCGACGACAGGGTGGCAAATATGCAAAGGCTGGAAGAGGCAGGGTTTTCTATTGAGCGGGAAGCACTCAGATTGGAGCAGTTGTATCAGAATATTGTGGAAGGTGCTTATGGGAAAAACAGAGGTCTATGTGGCAACGCATAATAAATATATAAAACCACAGGGGTGCCGCGTGCCGATACAGGTAGGCGCTGCAAAAACCACAGACTATATACAGGATGTAAGGGATGATTTGGGAGACAATATTTCCAACAAGAATGCAAGCTATTGTGAGCTTACGGCCCTGTATTGGATATGGAAGCACAGCAGGGCGGACATTGTAGGATTAGAACATTATCGCAGATGCTTTGTGTTGACAGAGGATGAGATTAACGAGATTTTGAGTCATGATGATATCATAGTTGCTGAGCCATATTTCTATCGTATGTCGCTGGAGAAAGAATATTGTCAGTCACATCTGGCGGACGACTGGGAAAATATGAAGCGGGCAATAGAGCGGCGGTATCCGGATTACCAAGGAAAAATGCAGGAAATATTTGACCAAAATGCACTAATACCATATAATATGTATATTGCTGGGAAGTCCATATGTGATGAATATTGTAAGTGGCTCTTTCCTATCCTGGAAGAAGTAGAGTCTATGGGAAGTTCTAAAGCGAGAGATGCCTATCAGGGAAGATATCTGGGCTTCTTGGGAGAGAGGTTGTTTACCTTATATATACGATCAAATTCATTACGCGTCTACTACGGAAAAGTGAAAGAAAGCGAACGACAATCTGTATTGTATCAAGGGAAGAAGTGGATTGGCCAGCATGTATGGAATCCATTGTTGTTTAAGATAGGAAGGAAATAAAAGGATAAAAGAAAATGGAAATGTTAAGGAAAAGATTTCGGGGACTTTATGATTTTCGATTCCTGATAAGGCAGTTGGTATCAAAGGATATCAAATTAAAATATCGAAGAAGCTTTTTGGGCTATTTGTGGAGTGTATTAAATCCGTTGCTGGTCATGCTGGTATTGGTGATTGTATTTTCCAGCATGTTCCGTTTTGATATAGAAAATTATCCCGCATACCTGATTATCGGACAGACCTTGTTTAGCTATATGACAGAGTCGACGAATCAATCTCTTACCTCCATAACCGGGAATGCGTCACTTTTGAAGAAAGTGTATGTGCCGAAATATATCTTTACTTTGTCTAAGGTTACCAGTTCACTGGTAAATGTTTTATTTTCTCTTGGCGCCATGCTGATTGTGTTTATCGTAACGAAGGTACATTTTTCCTTTTACATGCTGCTCATACCGATTGTTTTGATTGAGTTGTATATGTTCTGTCTGGGGTTGAGCTTGTTTCTTGCACAGCTGAGCGTATTCTTTCGCGACATACAATATATTTATGCGGTAATCACAACTGCATGGATGTATCTGACCCCGTTGTTTTATCCTATGGAATCATTGCCGGAGAAGGTACAGCAAGGGGTGAGAATATGCAATCCCATGTATCATTATATTGATCAGTTTCGAACCTTGGTGTTGGAGGCCTGTATGCCGCCAGCATCTACATGGGGATACGGATTTGGCGTGGCATTTGTGATCTTGGTCATAGGAACATGGACATTTCGCAGATCACAGGACAGATTTATTCTATATATCTAAAAGACCGGAGGATTTATGGATAACGAAAGCTATATCATCGATGTTTCGGATGCGACGGTACGATTTAATATGGCATCAGAAAAAGTGGATAACCTAAAAGAGTATGTAATTAAATTAATAAAAAGGGAATTAATGTTTCAGGAATTTCTTGCATTGAAGGATGTTGATCTCAAAATAAAAAAGGGAGAAGCATGGGCGTTGATTGGCACAAATGGCGCAGGAAAATCCACCTTATTAAAGCTGATATGTGGAATATTAAAGCCCTATAAGGGAACTGTGAAGGTGCATGGGACCATGTCTCCGCTGATTGAATTGGGAGCCGGATTTGACGGAGAGTTGACTGCACGGGAAAATATTTTTTTGAATGGAGCTTTGCTGGGCAATTCTGAACAGTATATGAAGGAGCATTTTGCAGAGATCGTGGATTTCGCGGAGCTCTGGGATTTTCTGGATATGCCGATTAAGAATTATTCCTCCGGAATGTCTGCAAGACTGGGATTTGCGGTGGCGACCATGACAAAACCGGACATACTCATCTGTGATGAGGTGTTAGCGGTAGGGGATTACAAATTTCAAAAAAAGTGCGAAGCGCGTATGAAGGACATGCTCAGCCAGGGAACGACGCTTTTATATGTATCTCACAGTATGGAAACTGTACGCAAGTTGTGCGATCATGTGTTATGGCTGAATAAGGGTGAAGTAAAGATGTCGGGTGAGGCAGGCCCGATCTGCGATGCATATATGAACTTTTGATAGATCACAAGGAGAATCATTATGAGTGATGTAAAATTATTTGTCACACACACACCGAATAAGGATACTCTGCGACTACAGGACTCATTCTTTTATAATGTCATTGCAGGAAGCGATTTTCAAAAAAAGGATGTCCCGGAAGGTGTTTTGTGTGATAATCAGGGGGAGAACATATCATCACGTAACAAATCCTATTGTGAATTGACAACCCAATACTGGGCGTGGAAGAATCAGGAGGCAGATTATTATGGATTCTGCCATTATCGTAGATTTTTCTCGTTTAATCGAAAAAAACTGAAGGAAGATGAATGGGGAACTGTAATATACCCTGCCATGAATGGACAGGTAAAGCAGGAATTGTGTTTAAACGAGGAAGCTATACAGGAGTATGTGAATCAATATGATTTTTTGATTGCGGAGGGAATTGAGACAAAAAAGCTGAATGCCAAATCTGTGTATGATCATTATGCGCAGGCACAGGAGCTGCATGTGCAGGATGTAGATCTATTGCTGCAGATTATAGATGAGCGTTATCCGGAACTGAGTGATATAGCAAAGGCATATTTCAAAGGAAAGATTTTTTATCCGTGCAATATGTTCATCATGAAGAAAGAATTGTTTCAACAGTATTCGACCATGCTGTTCGATCTCTTAGATGTATTTGAACAAAGGGCGGATATGAGCCGATATTCCAGGGAAGGTTATCGTACCACAGGGCATCTGGGAGAGCGTATGACCGGAATTTTCTATGAATATCTCAGGGAAAAAGGGGGATACCGTCTGGGAGAACTGCAAATTGCCCTGATTCAGCATGCAGATGCAGAACCTCAGATTGAAGCTGTCTCTGACGAGCATGTGGTGCCGATTGTTCTTGCAGCAAATCAAAAATATGTGCCGATTATGTACACCTGTGCGCAATCTGTTGTGGAACATACCTCTGAGGAGAACCGTTATGAAATCTATGTATTTCACACGGATATTGATGCGGATAGTCAGAAAATTTTTCATGAGGAGTTAGAGCGGAAGAATGTACGTTTTACCTTTGTGAATGTGCTGCCGTATGTGTCCGGGTACAGGCTGCAGGCAAAGGAGCATATTACTACAGAGACATTTTACCGTTTCTTGATATTAGATATTTTAAAGGGATATTCCAAGGTGGTGTATCTGGACTGTGATATGATCATTATGCGGGATGTGGCAGATCTGTATCATATCGACTTGGACAACAATCTGATCGGTGCAGCAAAGGATCCGGATTTTATGGGACAGTGTAACGGGGCGAATCTTGATACCAAAGCGTATTGTGAGAAAACACTTCAAATTGATCCGCTTCAGTATTTTCAGGCCGGGGTATTGCTCCTGAATGTGACAGAATTGAATCAGGTAATTACCGTAAAGGAATTGCTGGAAATGGCAGATACTGGAATCTACAAATATTCCGATCAGGATATCTTAAACATCGTGTGCAAGAACAGAGTAAGTTACATCGATATGTCATGGAATATGATCGTAGATTGTAACCATGAAAGGTGGCATGGTGTCATCAAATATGCACCGTATTACATTATGGATCAGTATGAGGCGGCAAGAAAGCATCCGTATATCATACACTATGCCGGTTTCTTAAAACCCTGGATGAAGGCAGACGAAGATTTTGCGGAGGAATTCTGGAGGGTAGCAAGAAGGAATCGGTATTATGAGACGATTATGTATGAAATGAATATCACAACTGTCACGGATATTGCTTATAAAGTAACTGCGAAAAGCAGGAGATTTCATGACTGGAGGGTACACAGACTTGAGGGACTGAAAGGCAGGGCAAAAAAAGTACTGCCGAAGGGGAGTGGGATTAGAAAGATTGCGAGTGATATATATTTTAAGTTGAAATAATTGAAAAATAAGATTAAGCGTACGAGAGGGAGAAATTTGATGGATAGCATTTTGGATAGATATGTAGAACAAAAAAAGGAAATAAATATGTTAAAAGAAAAAACAAACAATTTGGGATATGAAAAACAAAAACTGGAAGAGGAGATATGCCGAATAACCTCTGAGCCTTACTATTTAAAGTGCAAAAAATTTAAAAACAATATAAAAAAAACAATCATATATAAGATATATAGTAGAATGAGATATGGAAAGATTTCCGGTAATGACAGCAACAGCTTCGAAGTAAAGAAAGGAAATGAGTTCAATTACGAATACATGTTAGGAGCTAACGAGTATCGGTTCTTAAAATACAAAAAAGAGCGCAATCAGGGATATCGCTTAAAAATAAATAAAATTGGAATGCCATATCTACCGGGGTTGGTTTCCGTTGTGCTTCCGGTATATAACGGAGAGGACTATGTTGAATTGGCGATTGAAAGCGTGTTGGTACAGACATATACTAATTTTGAACTTATTATTGTTGATGATGGTTCTACTGATAATACACCCCAAATAGTGGATGATTATGAAAAAAAGGATGCAAGAATTAAGGTGATTCATCAGGAGAATAGGAAATTGCCAAGAACGTTATCACGAGGGTTTCGAGAGGCAAGAGGAGAATTTTTTACATGGACCAGTGCGGATAATATTATGCATCCGCAGTTTTTGGAAAAATTTGTGCGTGAAATGAAGTTGTACCCACACACTGCGATGCTGTATGGAAATATTCGATTAATTGATGAAAACGGCAAAAATATAGTGGATTATGGATGGTATACTGAAGATGAAAAAAATCCGGAAAACGTAATCTTACCAAGGTGTGTTTTGGAATTAAATACATTTGCAAATAATTATGTTGGTGCTGCTTTCATGTACAGAGCAGTGGTTGCGAATGTGGTTGAAGATTATTCCAAATATAAATATGGAATCGAAGATTATGATTATTGGATGAAAATAAATGAATTATTTTCTATGCGTCACGTTTCATTTGATGATGTAGAATATTCCTATCGAATTCATGCCAAATCACTTACCTCTAAGGATAAGGAATTAAAGATAACTGAAAACAGATATAAGCAGATGCTTTTGGATGACTTTAGAAGAAATTACTATTTGAAACATATGTATTGGATTGTGGAAACGCAGGATAGCGAAAACGATTGCTATAAAAAGCTGTGTGATACCATTCATAAATACGGACATACCATTATTTCGAGAGAAGAGGCCGCATGTCAGACAACAAACTTGTATGAGAGGATCATATACGTTTGCTTTGGTGAGCCGATTGAATCAGAGGTTAATGAAGTGCGGACAAATAGTTTTAAAGTACTAGTATGCAATGAGCCATATGATGTGAATAAACCGATATATGACGCATATATCTGCAATCAGGCGGTTGATGAGGCAAACTATATAGGAGATTATAGAGGCTGGTATGGAATAGAGTGTGGAGAGGATATTTTTGCATTTGTAGATAGTAAAGCAAAAAATCGTTTTCTGTATGAGCTGGAAGGGGATGGGGCAAAGAAGACGGCTGCTTTTGTAGAATATAGTATAATTATTTCGCATGTGAACAGCATGCAAAACTTAAAAATCTGCATGGAATCTATCAGGTGTAATCGCGAATATGAAATTCTTGTTGTGACAAACGCACAAAATAGGGCAGAAATTGAGAGGCTTTCAAATGAGTCGGTTCGTGTGGTCTCTTGCTTATCGGATAATGATGCGATTCGAAAGAATGCAGCAGCCAGGATGGCTGATGGAAAGATATTGGTTTTTATACAGGATGATTGTGTATTCGATGAAGAATATTTTGATTATTTAAACAAAATTTTTGTTTTGGATTCCAAGATTGCTGCAGTGCATGGAACAGTTGAAGTAAGATCAAATATCAAATATAGTCAGTATGCTAAAATATTAGGTGAAAATATTATTGACCATGATGATATTTATGTTTATGATAATCAAAATCTTCCGAGCGCCTATAATTATGCGGTTAGAAATGAGGATTACAAGATGGTAGGGGGATTTTATGACTTGGCAGAAGGATATGGGGCACAATTCTGTAATATGTCGATGTTTGGTATGAGTATGATGCTGCAGAATGTGGGAAGATATGTTTATTTATCAAGTCAAAGCATTGTGACCCGTACTGTTGACAAAATAGTATGGGATGAATGGAAGAATTATGTAAATAGCGAGATAATTTCAAATTATAAATTAAAATTAGATAATGTGATAGCATATGATATATGGCCGGAAGTGTTGGAAAACGAGATTCAATCGTTGAAGGTCAGTATGGATGAAAAAGAAGATATGCACTTAAAAATATTAGCGGATTGTAATGCAGAATTGTTGGGGCGTGTAAGATCTGATTTTAGAGAAAAAGAAAAGGTTGATGTGCATAGAGATATCTATACGCAGCTGGTGTAGAAGATGGAAGGTTATAGGTGAGATATTGTGAAAGTATCTGTGATCGTACCCGTATATAATGTTCAAGAATATTTAGGAAAGTGTGTGAAGTCGATTCAAAAGCAGACATTGCGTGATATAGAAATCATATTAGTTGATGATGGATCGACCGATCTAAGTGGCTTTCTATGTGATTGTTACCGGAAATATGACAATCGGATTCGGGTTATTCATAAACAAAACGGCGGACTGTCGGATGCTAGGAATGCGGGAATTGATGTCGCAAAAGGAGATTTTTTATTTTTTGTGGATAGCGATGATTGGATTGATGAAGATACGTTAGAGATTTTGTATGATATAGCAATCGATGAAGAAGCTGAAATTGTAGAATGCAGTTATCGTAACGTGTTTATGGATCATATTGAGGAGGAGACTGCAAATACGGGTGAAATGATTATAGGGGATTCGGTATTTGCTATAAGAAGTCAAATATTTTGGAGATATTTTAAGTCCGTTGCATGGAATAAATTATATAGCAGGAAAATCTTTTCAGATGGAAAAAGGTATCCGAAAGGACGCTATCATGAAGATGAGTTTTTTAGTCATGAAGCTTTCGGAGCGGCAAACAAATTGGTATATATTGATGTCTCAAAGTATAATTATGTCAGAGAACGAAAGGGTAGTATCACAGATAAAATTACATCAAAGATATTGGATGGATGTTATGCTTTACGGCAACGCATAAATTTTGTCCAGAAAAATAATTTGATAGATGTGCTGATTGACGTTCAAAATGCATATATGTGGGTGCTGTTTGATCGATTAGAGAAGTGTAGTGACGCGGGCATTAATGATGAAAAATTGCAACAACTATTAGCAGATTTGAAAGAAGACGAGCAGGAAGTTATGAAATGGAAGATCGCAAATGAATACAAATATAGATATGCGATTTTATGTCAATCATATGAATTGTTTGAAAAATGCATAAAAGACAAAAATCTTTTTACACAGGTTTCCAGGAAGATGACTTTATAATAATATAGGGTGGCGATAGAAATGAAGAAAATAATGGTAGTTTTTGGGACGCGTCCGGAAGCTATAAAAATGTGTCCATTAGTCAATGAATTGAAAACTAGAAATAATGTTGAAGTGGTTGTATGCGTATCCGGACAGCATAAAGAGATGCTGCAGCAGGTTTTGGATGTGTTTGATATTGTTCCGGACTACAATTTAGAAATAATGAAAGAAAGACAAACATTGTTTGATGTAACAACAAATATTTTGAATCGAATCAACAGTGTACTTGAAAGTGAAAAACCGGACGTGGTATTGGTGCATGGGGACACATCAACTACTTTTGCAACTGCGTTGGCCTGCTTTTATAAACAGATTAAGGTTGGTCATGTAGAGGCTGGGCTACGTACATATGATATTTATTCACCTTACCCCGAAGAGTTTAATCGTCAAGCGGTAAGTATCATATCAGAATACAATTTCGCACCTACTGAAATGTCAAAGCAAAATCTCATAAAAGAAGGAAAAAAAGAAGAAAAAATATATGTGACAGGCAATACTGCAATTGATGCTTTGAAAACCACAGTGAGAGAAGATTATAATCATGAAATATTGACATGGGCAAGTGGGCATCGCTTAATCGTTCTTACTGCACATCGCAGAGAAAATCTGGGTGATCCGTTAGTGCATATGTTTCGGGCAATCAAGAAAATTGTAGATGAAAATTCTGATATAAAAGTGGTTTATCCCATTCATATGAACCCTTCTATAAGAGCAGTTGCAAATGAAGTGTTTAAGGGACATGAGAGGATAAGACTGATTGAACCGATGGATGTAATAGATTTTCACAATTTACTGGCGAGATCCTATTTGATTTTAACTGACAGTGGGGGAATTCAGGAAGAGGCACCATCATTAGGCAAACCGGTTCTCGTAATGCGTGATACAACCGAGAGACCGGAAGGTGTGGAAGCGGGAACGTTAAAACTCGTTGGAACGGATGAAGAAAATATTTATAAATATTTTGATTTGCTTCTCAAAGATGACGGCGAATATAAGAAAATGAGTCATGCTTCTAATCCATATGGAGACGGACATGCATGCGAAAGAATAGCAGATATAATTTGTTAAACAAATTTTTTAAATATGTGAAAATATACGAATTTGAGCATATATGGACGAGAAAACGGAGTTTTGACTACGAATATAAGAGGAGGATGAAATGAAAGCCCTAAAAACAAGAAACAGATCGATCGAGTTTTGGCGCTTTGTTTTTAGCATGGAGGTAGTATATTATCATACGAGTAATAGTACAGCGTTACCGGCATCACATTTTGTTCATGGTGGATGGTGTGTGGAATTCTTTTTCATTTTGTCTGGATTTTTAATGGCATATACTTGGAAAAATGTTGAATATAATCAAATACTCATAAATGCGTGGAATAAAACCATAAAGCGGATCAAAAGTCTTGCACCGATGGTATATTTTTGCCTGGTATTGATCTTTTTCTACCGATTCTATATTTATAGGTATAATATGGGGTGGAGTAATGAGAGATTATTAGATTATGGGAAAAGTGCGATTCTTGAATTGTTTTTTTTAAATGGTTTTCATGATATATCTAATCATGCCAATGGACCCAGTTGGTATATATCGACCTTAATAATTTGTGGCTTCTTTATTTATATTTTATTAGGCATATTCAGTCAAGTTAAATTAAAATACAAATTTTTGGTCTATTTGCTAGTTGCAATATGGGGATATAGTAATTATTTTCAATACCCGACTTCTGTTATAGTCAGTATATATAGGGGGATAGGAGGTCTGGCTTTAGGATTATTTGTATATGAATTATATCAAATTGTGCATAAATATAATTCCAATAAGGTATGTCGGATCTTAGTATCGTTATTGGAATTGTTAGGTATCATTTATGCATTGATGGTGTTAACGTTTGATTATGAGGGAAGGTATTGCAGAGGACTAATTGGTGCATTTGCTGTTATTGTTTTTTGCTCTTTTTTGGGACAGTCAAAATCAACTCAATTGTTGAATAATAAATTTAGTGAAGTGCTAGGAAATATAAGTCTGGGAATATATTTAGGACATATGTTACTACTGGTTCATTTTGGATTGGATGTAAGATTTGACTTGTTGGCGAATCCGAAGCTCTCCTATATGATTCTAACAGGTGCAGTCTTATTGTATGCGTTTTTTTTGACAATTATTTTTGATAAAAAATTTAGAACTACATGCTGGAGTATAATAGAAAAGAATAAAGTATTTTCAACATTTTTTATTACATTAGTATTGTTGTTCGTATGTATTTATCAATCAACACGTTTTTTTGATCAAAGCGTTGTGTTTACAAAAAAATATTATCTGTACCTATTGGTGTTGATGTTAGTTTTGGGTATTGTTGTTTCGATCGGTATCAAGATTTTATGGGGATTAAAAGAATGCGATGTAAAAACTGTTTTTTTTGTTAAAAGTTTTACAGTTATATTGATAGTTTATGTTGCGTTCTTATTATTAACTTGGCCAGGAATATGGCGTTGGGACGAATTCTGGATTTTAAATAATGCAAAATATCTACAGTTTAATGCTTATCAAAATTTTTTGACAAGTATATTTTACATTTTATCTTTGATGATTATACCTTTTCCGACGGGAGTTATTATTGTAGAAATTTTTCTTTGCAGTGCCATTGCTGCATATGTATGTACTGTGGTTAATCTGGATGGAAATATTAGCAAGAAATATTATTGGATGATTTATGTTCCATTTTTTCTGCAACCAGCAGTATGCAGCGTCTTATATCCGATACGCAATAGCATTTTTGGCTTTTTTGAAATAGGAATATATTCCTTTGTGTATTTTAAAATGATAAAACCGCAAAGAGCAAAAGTGAAAGATCTGTTGGTTTTTGTTGTTGTCATAGCTATTCTGACAGCGTGGCGAGGGGAGACCTTTTATTATATGATAATGATACCTCTCATTGTTTTGGTCTGCCTATGGAAAACTGAATATAGAAAAAGAATTATCTGTGCAATGTTTGCTTGTGCCATTTTGGGTAGTATATTCATTCGGGTGCAATCTGATTTGGAAAAAAATACTATTGGGAATGATTATAAGATCATATCGATGTTAAGTTTCATTTATCAGGAAACACAACTAGGTGGCATACAGGGAGATGTGGCTGACGATATAGAAAAAGTTATTTCTCTTGAGGTACTTGAAAAAGAAGGCATTGATGCAATTTGGACGGAAGATTCCGGTCTTATCAGAAAAGGTTACTCGCAAGAGGATTTTCGATGTCTCGAAACGGGATACATCAGATTAATTATAACAAATCCCGTTGGTTTCGTAAAACAACAAATTGAATATGCTAGAAATGCAAATGGATTGGGCGGTAGGTTTACTTCGCCATTTATAGAAAAGTCCTATGATTTATATTCAGAACAAAACTTAAGCAGTACTCAAGGAGAGACAATGACCACTATTTTTTTGACAGAAGAATTTACATGGCCGTTGTCTGCTGATTTTAGGTCAATCATTGTGAAGATACTGCAATGTGTTAGGATTGAAACAGAGGAAAATAATTTATTATTTCCGTTGCTGTATAATAGTGTGCCTGCAATTTTTTTGTTAATAATTGTATTATTCAGGGAGACTAAACGCAAAGAAATATATTGGTGCGGAATTGTTTTAATAGTATTATTAAAAACTTTAATAGTTATTTTAGCGGCTCCGGGAGGCCCTTTTATGTATTATTTTCCTACTTGGTTATGTGGATATACAATTTGGATTATGAGGTGGCGCAGAATCAGAAAATGTGAGGAAACTATATGAAAAAAATTATAAAATCAAAAAAAGCTTTTTGCATTATTTTAATGCCAACTATTTTGACATTACTCTCTTTTTTGACCGAAAGAAAATTTTTTTCTTTTTCAAATTTAAAGCCACATGAGATAATAACTTATATTATTGTAAAGATTTTTTTGTTCATAGGATTATTATTGCTTAGCACGTTTTGGTGCAATATTATTATAAATGCTCGTCAGAGAATACAAAGAGACCGGGTATATATTGGAGTTTTTTTGATTTTGGTGTTGATATATACAATTGTGCTTTTATGTACATGGCCGGGGAATTGGAATAACGATGAATTTTTAATATTAAATGCGGCAAAAGTATTTGACTTTCAATTTCATCAGAGTTTTATTACAGGTATTTTTTTTATGATGTGCTTGATGCTAATACCGTATGCTGGAGGTATTATATTTGTACAAGAGATTTTATGTGCAATGATTGCTGCGTATATTATTAGTGAGCTGGTAGTTTGCTATGGGAAAAAGAGTCTCTGTTTGCTGATGTTGTTTGTTAGTGCTCCGGTTATATATTTTGTGCTCTATCCGTTACGAGTCTGTTTATGGTCGTTTTCCTTATTGCTGTTTTCTTATTTTTCAAAAAATGTTATATTGGATAAGAGAAATGTAACAGGAAAACAGATGATATTGTTGGCAACATTGGCAGCCATAATTAGTACATGGCGTGGAGAGGGAAAAATAATCTGGATTGTTTCGTTGCTATTGTTCGTTTTGTTTTATAAAGGAAAATTAAAATATATTTTTGTGTTTTTAAGTTTGGGACTTGTGCTTTTGCTGGGGAGAATAAATGGATTGGCAGATACAACAACAGAGCGAACCGCAACAATATGGTCTTTTATGACCGGATTTAGTGAGATGTTCTCAGAAAATGATTTATATGATCCATATTGGGAAGAAGATTATCAAAATATTAACAGTGTTTTGCCAATAGAAGGATTGACGAAGCAAAAGAGTGCATGGAATCTGGGTTTGTTACAAGAAAATGTTGGACAAATTACGTTTGATGATGAAGAATATTCAAAGTTCTTAAAAAGCTCGATACGGATTATTATGTTTAATCCTCATAAATATATAAAAGCAAAATGGGAATGCTTTTTGGCATCCAGCGGATGTTTGGCGGAATTTGTCTGGGTTACTCCGGGGGCTGATAAGGAGGCTATTTTAAATATACTAAATATCTATCAATTAGATGCTGATTTGTATAATTGTGTATATCCAATCAATGAATCCTTACAATTAAAAATTTTATATGATTTGACTGGAATGTATATGTTTGGAAGAACAAGCATTCCGGTATATCGAATTATCTGGAATTCGGCAGTGCCGATTATATTTATGGTCATATGCACATTATTAGTGCTATTTAGGAAGGAATGGAGAAAGGCTTGCTGGACTTTGTTATATTGGAGTAATTTTGGCATAGTTTATTTGATGCAGCCAACGGCCAATGTCATGTATATGTTTCCGTTTTATTTGCTGGGATATGCGCTAGGTGTTGTCCTGTTGTTGGATGTTTTCAGTAATAGAAGAAAAAGTTGAGTTTAAGGAGTGAAACTTGTGAAGAGATCAGAGGTAGAGCAGAGAATTTCAGAAATCAATTTCAGAATATCTCAGATGGAAAAAATGCTGTCTGAATTGAAGGAAAGTAAAGAAGAATTACAGAAACAAATAGAGGACTTGTCGCAAAGTGAATATGAGGAAGTTGATAAAAAATGTCGTTCCTTAAGCGATGAATTGTATGCGCATATTGGAAAGCAGGATGCACAAATTATTCAACATATAGACAATACATCAAATGATTTAGCACAAAGAATTCAGACACTGAGCGATGATGTGTATGAATATATCGGAAAACAGCACGAACAAATTATCCAACATGTAGACAATAGATCAGATGATTTGACAAAAAGAATTCAAACACTGAGTGACGATGTCTATCAACATATTGCAAATCAAAATGAAATCCGTGATGAGGCTATGGAAAAATATAAAAAGTTGCAAAATGATGCTGTGTGGATGACGACATATGGATTTGATAATATGATTGCGGAACTTCAATTAACAGCAGTCGAGCAGGCCTGTCCGGGAAACAGAAAGCGATTAGAGGCATTAAAGGATACACATTTGGGAGAAAAATGTTTTGTCATTGGAAATGGGCCATCATTAAGGGCGGAAGATCTGGACAAGCTGAAAGAAAAAGGAATTTTTTGCTTTGCAGCAAAAGGAATATACAATATATTTGATGAGACGGATTGGAGACCGGATATATGGGGGGCTTCTGATTTAGAATATGTCAGGTTGAAGAAAGAAGATATAAACTGTTTAGAAGGATTTCCTAAATTGGTATGTGTTCAGACCTATACCAAACTTGGCATTTTATTAAAGGATGTGATTTACTACCCGTTTATTCAGGCGGAAAGAACACCGAGGTTTTTTAATCGTGATATTCTTAGAGGAATCCATTTTTATGGAACAATCACAGCAAAGCTAATAAATATTGCGATATATATGGGGTTTTCTGAGATATATTTACTTGGATGTGATAATTCATCACCTGTTAAAAAAGATGAAAATGGTGTAAATGTTCTTGATTTATCAAAAAAGAACAATTTTTAGTAAAAATATTATGATAATGAAGAACAGAAACAAGAAGCGTATAAGAATGTAGGAGATGTTTTGGAAGCGTGGAAATTTGTAGAAAGATCATTTGTGGATATAAAATATTTTTGTGATTCAGCAAACGTTCGTATATATAATGCAACAAGAGGCGGGGAATTAGAGGTGTTTGAACGGAGAGAATTTCAGAACGTAATTAATACATGAGACTGATTGTGCTTTTTTGGAGGTTGTCATATGAATATAAAGCTTTTAGATTGCACGTTGCGTGATGGTGGGTATGTGAATGATTGGGAGTTTGGAAGAAGCTGCATACAATATATCATTCAGAGACTGCTTATGTCCAAGATTGATATTATTGAAGTAGGATTTATAAACGAAAACAGACCATTTGATATAAATCGTACTATTTTTCCAGATACTCATTCAGTCAATAGAGCTTATAATAAATATGACAAGAAAAATACGAAATTTTTTGGAATGATTGATTATGGAACGTGTGGGATTAATAAAGTCCAGTCTCAAAGTGAAACTTGTCTGGATGGAATTAGGATCATCTTTAAAAAAAATAATATGCATAATGCGATACAGCTTGGCAGGGAGCTAAAGAGTAAGGGATATTTAGTGGCACTTCAACTGGTATCGGTTACATCTTATACAGACAAAGATCTTTTAGAGTTTTGCGATGAGGTCAATGATATTGAACCTTATGCAGTGGGGATAGTGGATACTTACGGACTCATGCATAAGGAACAGGCAAAACATTATTTTGAACTATTGGATTATAATTTAAAACCGGACATTGCAATCGGCTATCATTCGCACAATAATTTTCAACTTGCATATTCAAATTCGATTGAGATGCTGGAGATGAATACGAAAAGAGATATTATTTTAGACGGTTCGGCTTATGGTATGGGGAAAAGCGCCGGAAATACCCCGACGGAATTGCTGGCAATGCATGTGAATGATATTGTTGAAAAAAGATATGACGTAGATCAGATCTTAGAAATAATTGATGCTTGTATTTTACCTATCTATCAGAAAAAAAAATGGGGTTATAACCTTTTATATTATTTAGCGGCATCCAATGATTGTCATCCCAATTATATAGAATATCTGTTGGCCAAGAAAACGTTGTCTGTTAAGGCGGTAAATGAAATTGTTGAGAAGATTCGCGCAGACAAAAAGCTAAATTATGATCATAGATATATTGAAAAAGTATATTTGGAATATCAGGCAATTGAAGTGGAAGATGAATCAGTGGTTGAACTTCTGAAATCTAAATATGGAAACAAAGATGTATTGCTTTTGGCACCGGGTAGATCTGTTTCCAGCGAAAAAGAAAAGATACAAAAGTATATGACGGAAAACAATCCGGCTGTGATCGCGGTCAACTTTATTCCGGAACAGTATGAGGTGGATGGAATTTTCATCGGGAATGCCAAAAGATATGGAACGCTTACGTATCAGCTGAATATGGTAAAGGGAAATGTTGATGTTATGATTACCTCTAATATAAATAGAATCAATAATAAGGAGGTCTATGTTTTAAATATTGACAAGTTGATGGATAAAAGGGAAGCGATACAGGATATATCTACGGCAATGATTCTGAATTTGCTTGTGCTTATAGGGACGAATAACATTGTGATGGCAGGCTTCGATGGATATAGCAGCAAAATGGAAAATAGTTATTGCGGAGAATGTCTGCCTATGGATTCTAATTTAGAACATTGTGAGAGAGTGAATAAAGAGATGGCACAGAAGATAAAGAAATTAAGAGAAAAAATATCCATTCAATTTTTGACTTCCTCAAAATATGAGGAATTATAAATTTGATGCAAAATACTTTCAGTGGAGGAAGGACAAATGCATGATTATCGTATGATTGCTATGATTCCTGCAAGAATGGGTTCAAGGCGGATTCCCCAAAAAAATATAAGGTATATGCTGGACAAGCCGTTGATACAGTATCCGATTGATTTGGCGTTTGAATGTGGAGGCTTTGAAAGCATTTGGATCAATACAGAAAGTAGGGAGTTGGGCAAATTCTGTGAAAATTTGGGAGTTCAGTTCCATAAAAGACCGATTGAATTATCTGGCGATACAGCAACAAATAGAGAATTTGTATATGAATTTCTTACACGGCATGAATGTGATTATGTTGTGATGTTGAATCCAACGTCTCCTACGTTAAGGCTGAGTACATTAAACCAATTTATAAATTTTGTTCGTGAAAATGAATATGATACAGTTATGTCAGTAGCATCTGTCAAGGCTGAGGGAATGTGTAAGGGCAATTTAATAAATTTTGATAAAAGTGATAAGATTCCAAGCGAGAAATTAGAAGCTTTAGAATATGTGGTGTGGGCGGTGACTGCATGGAAACGTGAAACATTTCTTGCGCTGCAGGAAAAAGGAGTCTGCCCTGTTTTTGGAGGAGAAATGGCTACGTTTACAATTCCGAAGGATGAAGCACAGGACTTAGATAATGAAGAAGATTGGACGATTGCAGAGGCAATTTTGAAAGCCAGACAATCTGTAGGACGTACACAGAAAAAATATCTAGAGCTTTAATGGAGGGACAAGTATTATGAAGATACTGGGAATATCGGCGTTATATCACGATTCTGCGGCCGCACTAATAAGCGACGGAAATATAGTTGTTGCTGCCCAAGAAGAAAGATTTTCACGGATAAAACATGATAAGCGTCTGCCCCTTCATGCAATCAAGTTTTGTTTGTCTGAAGGAAATATAAATTTTTCAGAACTTGACGCAATCGTTTATTATGATAATCCATTTCTTACTGTACAAAGATTTTGTGCCAATGTGTGTTCTCTGGGTAACAAAGCAGAAAACTTGATCAACAGAAGCTTCGATGATCTTACAGGTGAAAAGGTCTGGGTTAAGCAGCGCGTCGAAGAAATCTTTGGGAAAGTAGCTTTGAAAACAGATTTTTTAGTTGCGAAACATCACTTATCCCATGCGGCATCAGCATTTTATCCCTCACCATATGACGAAGCACTTATACTGACGAACGACGGTGTCGGAGAATGGGATACAACAACCATTGGTTATGGAACAAAAAATAATATAAAAATTTTAAAGACGATTCACTATCCGCATTCATTAGGATTATTGTATAGTGCGTTCACATATTTATGCGGCTTCAAGGTCAATGAGGGCGATTATAAGTTTATGGGATTAGCACCTTATGGAGAACCTGTTTATTATGATTTAATAAAAGAGAAAATTATTGATGTGAAAAGTGATGGTTCATATCGTCTTAATTTGCGATACTTCGACTATCAGAACGGAAAAACGATGATTTCCCAGGAGATGGAAGAATTATTTGGGAAGAAGAGACGGCAACCGGAAAGTAAAATCACAAAGCACGAGATGGATATTGCTGCGTCAGTTCAAAAAATTACGGAAGAAATCATTGTAAAGCAGGCAAAATATGCAAAAAGTATAATGCCGCATATTAATAATCTTGTTCTGGCAGGAGGTTGTGCATTGAATTGTGTTGCCAATGGTGTTCTTTTAAGGGAAAATATATTTGAAAACGTATGGATACAGCCTGCCGCCGGTGATGCTGGGGGAGCTCTTGGCGCAGCGTTATACGCATATTATGGTTACTATAAAAATGAACGTGTGGCAGAACCGGGGGACGCACAAAAAGGCTCCTATTTAGGAAGTGAGTATTCGGATTATGAGATTGAAAAACAGTTACAGGAATTTTCAGCAGTATTTCATAAGAGTGACCATGGAAAACGGGAGAAAAAGATTGCCAGCCTATTAGCAAAAGGTAATATCATAGGCTTATTTCAAGGCAGAGCAGAGTTTGGACCAAGAGCGTTGGGGAATAGAAGCATTATAGCGGATCCCAGATCTGAAACTATGCAGTCGAAAATGAATTTAAAGATTAAATTTAGAGAATCTTTCCGGCCGTTTGCACCATCGGTTTTAGCAGAAAAAGCAAGTGAGTATTTTGAACTCAATATCGAAAGCCCATATATGCTTTTATGTGCTGATGTAAAGAAAGAGCGAAGATATGAATTTTCCTTAAAAAAGCAATTGGAATATTCAGATATGGATATGTTGCCGATTGTTAATAGTAAGCGGTCTGATATACCGGCAGTGACACATGTAGATTACAGTGCAAGAATTCAAACGGTAGATAAGAAGAGAAATGAAAAATATTATAATATTATCAAAGCATTTGAAGAAGAAACAGGCTGCAGTGTGATCATAAATACTTCATTTAACGTGCGAGGGGAACCGATTGTAAATTCACCAAAGGATGCGTATATCTGCTTTATGCGAACGGATATGGATGTTCTTGTCATAGAGGATTACATCCTATACAAAAACGAACAGCCGCCTTTTACCGAGGATAAGGATTGGAGGGATCAATATGAGCTTGACTAATGAGAAAATGCGACTTCAAGAGTATGCGTGTGATAGTAAAGCGAATATTTTTACAGAAATTGACACAGAAGCGGACACCTATTGGGAGGATGAAAAAGAGCAGAATGCATTAATGCAAATATATGGGTTTGAAACTCCATTGGAATTGATGAATGGATTAAAAATGTATATTAATGATGATTTAAATAAAATAATTACAGCAGCATGCTTTAAAAATCAGCATGTTGTAATGGATACTGCATCAAATGATAACGATGCACAAAATCAGTTGCCGGAATATGTTTATAACTTCTAGAAAGGACAATACAATGGAAAATCTGTTTTTTGTTAATTCCGCAATAAGTGAAAATAAGGATAAAGAAATCATGATTTTGGGAACTGGACAGAAATCATTATTATTGTTTTCTGTTTTATTACAAAATGATATATATGTAAGCAATTTTATTGATTTACAGTCGGATGATCTTCGTGAACTATGTATAATGAATAAAAAAATTGTCTGCGAAAAGGATATAGAAAAACAAAAGAATGAAATCATGATTGTTGCTGCGGGACAGGACAATTTGGACGATGCAGTGCGATTGCATGAAAAAGGATATGAAGTATATTTTGATTATAATTTTACCGCTTATGAAGGAGACAGCGTTCTGTTAAAAGGTGAAAAACTATGATGAGAATAATTCGGGATTGTGATCTATGGTTCTTAATACAGGATGCCAAAAACAAAAGAATTATTTTATATACAGATACAATATATTATAAGGAAATATGTAGTTTGTTTTATCACATCGATGTCAAAATCGACTATGCGATAAGTGATCAAGAGAATGAAGAACTGCGTTCGATATATGATCTGATGTACGAAAATCCAGACGAGATAATGATTGTAATAGCCAAGGATGAATTTTTCCGTGCAAGGAAAAAGCTGGAAGGTATGGGATTTAAGCTTGGTGTGAATTTTAAAGACATAAGAAGATATAGTGTAGAATGCTCGAGTGCACCGTATTATTATGATCCGATATGTGGCTATAATTTATATACAGATGGCGGAGAACATAATGGTTTTCAAGTGTTTGGGAATGTTGAGGACAAGAACAGCATTCGGATACTGACGATGGGAGGAAGTACAACGGATGCTTTTTTGTATTCATTTCGGTCATGGTCAGAGTTTCTACATGAAGCTTTGATAGCGGAAGGGGTCAATAATGTGGTTTTGTGCGGTGGTGTAAGCGGATATTCTTCTGCAGAAGAGCTTCTAAAATTAATTCGAGATGGCATACCGTTACAGCCTGATATCGTGATAAATTATACAGGTAGCAATGATATTAAGCTGGATGATCATCCATACATTAATTCATACATGAAAAGGATCAGTAACTATCTGGAGCGACAGAACCGAGGTGTTGGGACACGGTTTAATTCGAATCCGTTTGGCGTGACATGGGGAATAGAAATGACATCCGATAGTCAAGCGGATGTCAATTATTCTTTTTGGTACAATAATGAAAAAATGATCCATGCAATATGTGGGGCATATGAGATAAAACATGTGACCATTTATCAACCGAATTTATGCAACGGAAAGAAAAATTTATCCTTATATGAAAAAGAATATCTGTTAAATAGTTGTTATTGTGGAGTTCAAAAGCAATCAATAAAGGAAAACGCGGAACTGTCTATGCAGTTCAGAAGAAAGGTAAAGGAACAGGCGGTAAAGGAGGAATGGATCGAGGATGTGTCAGACCTTTTTGATGAACAGGACGTATATTTGGATAGATTGCATGTCAATGAAGAGGGGAATAGACTGATTGCGGAGAAGGTTTTTGATATTATGAAAAATAAGGAGTGGATATAGGATGGCGCTCAGATAAAGTTGGTGAGTTTTACAATTGACTTTGAAAAGAGGATATGAAAACAATGAATAAGATTTCTATTGTTGTGCCCGTTTTTAATGTAGACCAGAAATTGCAAATTTGCCTAGATAGTTTAATCAATCAGACCCTTGAAGAAATTGAAATTATATGTATCAATGATGCCTCTACAGATAGATCCTATAGTATACTGCAGAAATATGGCAAACAAGATGCGAGGATAAAGCTCATAGACTTACCGGAGAACAGAGGAACATTAAATGCGCGGATACAGGGTGTGAAGCAAGCGAGTGGAACGTTTATTATGTTTGTGGATGGGGATGACTATCTCGAAACCACAGCTTGTGAAAAGCTTTATGCTCAGATGGAACAAAAGAACGTAGACGTGATTCATTTTGGCACGATTTTACATTCGGAAGGCAATGTGACAAATGAAATGACAGCATGGGTAGAACATTTTCTTACTCCATTTGAGGGGAAAATTGAACATACCAGGCTTGTTGATATGTGTTTCATAGAGCAGAGCTTCGATTTTAATATTACAAATAAGATATGGAAAAGTGAGATATGTAAAACGGCATTTTCCAAGGTTAAGATTCAACATTTGATAGCCTCCGAGGATCGATATCTTTTTTTTGTGATGATGTATTATGCCAAGAACTATTTGGGGATTTGTGATCAATATTACCATTATAATCTTGGGATTGGAATTACGGGAGGAAGCACGTTGTCTTTGAAGCAGTTTGACAGAAGGTGTAGTGGGATTTCGGCAGCAGAGTTGGTTCGGGAATTTTTACATCAAGAGGGATGCTTTGAAGAGTATCGTACGGTACAGAAACGTTTTGCGGATTTAATTCTTTGGGACTGTGTGGATTGCTGGCATAATAAACTTATGTCACAAGATCAGGCTGAGGGATTTCGGATATTACAGCAGTATTTTTTGCCAGAACAGATTATGTCTGCTGTAGCGAGAGTTTATTTCGAACAGACAGAAGATATTTATACGATTGCCCATATGAATAAAAAGAAGAAGGTTGCGATATATTATCGGTATTTGGGTCATCAAAATATGGATCAGCGAGTAGCGTGCCATGTTCAAAATTTGAAAAAACAAGGCTACAATGTGTTGGTATATACAGACTGCGATAGAAAAGATATGTTGACCGACACACAATTTCCTGGAGAAAATATTATTTATTTGCCCAATTCTGTATCTGCAAACTGGGATAAGTATGAAGAACGGGCATATGCGTTTGCACAGCAGCTTAGAAGGGATGAGGTGTGTATGTTGGTGTATGCTTCTCCGACTTCCCATATTTTTGGACTGGATATGCTGTTGGCAAGTATGTTGAATATACCCGTGATTGATTTATGCGATGAGAAGTATTTGGAGGAAATCGGGCAGAAAAATAAGTACAAAAATGCATTGTTTCATAGTCCCCGGGCTATGATGCAGACATTGATAAGAAAACTGAAAGTACGGATGGAACAGCGGTAAGCGTCTCACACACTCTCTTATTCCGGAGTATATGTACCTTTTGCAGTGTTAATCAGGATCTTCAGTAACTCGCGATTTCCCTTGAGAAAACTTATCTTTGTAGGTGTTTTCCCGGTTTTCGGATATGCTCTTGAGACGGGTATTTCACAGGCTTTCATACCAATTTGCGTTGCCCGGACAGAAAGATATGCCAAAAGCTCATATGTCATAAAGATGTCCCTTAAAGGCTGTACGCGTTCATCTTTCAGATATCTTGCAGAATATGCTCTATATGCATTTGTCGTATCAGTGAATCGCTGACGGGCAGTCATAGAAATGAGGGGCGCATGAATCAGTTTTATAGATACTGCTCTAATGAAGGGTGTATTTATCGCTTTTCCGCCCTTTATAAATCTCGAGCCTTGAATAAGGTCGTATCCTTCTTCAAGTTTCTCAATAAAGTGTGGCACATCTTCTATGCTATCTTTATTATTACCATCGATTGTAATAATGCCTTTGTACTCTCGCCGGAGAGCCCACCAAATTCCCATGCGAAGTTGAGCCCCCTGCTTTCCGTTATCCTGTTTTACTAGCAAGGTATTCACTTTTAATTTTTTGAGTCTTGATTCCTCTGTACATCCATCTGTCGAACCGCCATCGCAAATGACAAGATCTGCATGGTCTGCTATATTGTATTTACATGCTCGTTTTAACTGGTTTATGATGCGGTTACCTTCATTAATAATTGGTATAAGAACCACAAAATCTTTTGTCTTTTCTGCATACTCAGTACACTCAAACTGAGGTACACCAGCCTGTCTTTTATAAATCATATAATTCGCCTCATTTCTTTTATTAAAAAAAAATTCTCCGTATATAATCCATTGTCTGATCTATAACAGAAATATCCTCCACTTGTCTCATTTCTATGGATATAAAGCCTTGATACCCTTCGTCTATCAGGACTTCTCTCAGCAGTTTATGAAGTGGTCTTTTCTCTATCGGTTTAAGTCCCGGTTCGCTTATATGAACATGATTGATCAGTTCTACCTTACCTTTTAGTTCATCCACAGATTCTCCATTCTGAATCATTGTTCCAACATCAAGATTCAAAAGAAAACCCGCTGAATTTACTTCCTCTATAAGTTTCAGAGCTGCCATCGTGTCAGTGATATAATTGGTATTATAGATTGGCGGATTTGCCTCCATACCAATCACAGTCCCCTTGCTTGCAGCATAATCTCCGATCTCTTTGAAAAATCCTATGCCAATTTCCGGATCTGAGTCTTCTGAGATCACTCGATTCCGAGGACATCCAAAGACAAGATTTTTGCAATCAATGATTGCTGCAAAATCTATCGCTTTTTTTGTATAATCAATAAGAACCGTTCTTTCCTTTTCAGTTCCAAAAAGCTTTTCTCGTCTGCCAAACCAGATTGATTGCATAGATGGCACGACAAAACCATACAGTTTTCTTATGACCCTTGCCCAAGCTTTCGCTTTTTTTAATTTGTCATATGGTGCTTCGGGAAAAATTCTTGTAGGTGCGATCTCAAGACCTGAGAATCCATACTCTTTCATAATACGATACATCTTGTCATCATCTATAGCTGTCCATCCGATATTTGATATTGACAACGTCATTATTGCACCACCTTATATTCTCTGTTTTTATAGCGACCTTCCTAATTTTCATCTCAGCTCCGCCCAATACTCCCAGAACCTTGTTTTTCCGTAGTATTGCCCGAATTCAATACTATTTACCGATTGCTCCGGTATTTCTATAACTGCTATTTTGGGGTTCCAGAAAGCCGTTGGAATACTATGATCTGCAAATACAAAATCGTTATTTATCATATCTCCAGAATTAGAATAATAATGCAGGAAATATGTATATTTGTCATCAGATTTTCTGCTGGAGATAAAATACAAATGATTATCTTTTAAAAACACATGATGTGCTTCATCCTCATAAATTGAGATGCCCTGTTCTTGGACGGATACGATAGTTTCACTACCGACTTTAACATATTCTTTATATCCTCCCCATAAACTCACAAAAACAAAAACCACCACGAATGACAGCAATATTTTTTTCTTAGATTTCATTAATAGCATTTCTGAAGATAATGCAATTATTATCAAAAACATCAACAACCACGAAGGAAAATAATACCTAAATTCGAATGATTGAGTATTCAGAATATATGCACCATAGTAGAATACGGCAACTCCGTAAGTGGCTTCATATAAGTTTATAGAAGATTTCATTCCCACAAAGAAAAGCCTATATACTATGATTAATGTCAAACACAATACATAAAATAACCACGGCATACGGAACACCTTCATAAACTGCATATATGACAAAAAATAATTCACATAAACTTTACGCGGATGAGAATCATTAAAGCCAAATTCATTCATTCTGTCCCATCGATTATAATCATATTCAAACATATTAACCGGTTTCCCGATACCTAATGAATGAGAAACAAGTTCATATTTCATGTTCATGAAGTACATCGGTTCCTCATATGCTAATTTCAGGTATTTTTTTATTATTTTTTCTGGGTTTCCCGGAGATGAGATACTTTCAGAGTTAACCGGCGATTCAAACATAGAGTTAATTGATGAACCTTGCTCATCATAGCTATTCTTGTGTACGGCAACTGCTGTAGCACCATCTCCAAAAATGTCATCCATATAGTCTATATATTTTGTTTGAGTATCTTTATGCATTGTCTGTATTGTCGATACGATTTCCCATGCAAAACCTGCGGCATAGGAGGACATAGTATTTATATGCAGCATTTTAGGTAAAAAGGAAGCCGATAAAAAACCAATCCCAATTGCCAGAACCAAAATAATACGAGAAAGAAGCCTTTTCTCCTTGAGAATAATAATAATTATCAATACTGGAATAATGGAAAATGCATTTGCTCTATATCCAAAACATACAAATGAAGAAAATACCATCAGTATAATGGTCAATATCTTATCAAAAGAACTATCCAGTTCTCCCCATTTCCACAAAAGCAAGAGGACTACCATAATAGCGGTAATGCATCCCACACTGGCTTCGTAATATACACCAAAAGCCCACATAACAGGCGATAAAATAATTCCAAATGTATTCCATTTTGTATACCTATGTGAATTTAATTTATCTGCAAATGCAAATGTAACAAAGAACAATGCCAGGCACTGTACAAATGTGTATAGCAAAATGCTTCCAGCTATTTCTTTTGACAATAACATAAAGAACGAAGGGGTTACCGTAAGCCAAAAACTTGTTTCGGTCAAATCAGCATTCCCTGTAAAGAAAGCATGTAAAGACATTTTGATGCTTGAGGTAAATTCAATTCTCCCGTATGAATCCGAATATATAATTCCTGGATAGGACAAGATGCTCAAAAAGATGGATATGAGTGTACATCCAAACAGGTTACCTCGATTATTTCGTATCCACTTCAAATACGATGAGGAGCGGACATTGGACAATATTTGTGTACCTTTTTTCTGTATATTCTTTAACATGCTACAAACTCCTTTATCTCTTTCAACACCTGCGCCTTGTTACGAATATATCCGTCTTTACCGCCAAAAAGTTCTGCATGAATCGTCCGGTAGTCATAAACTGCCGGTGTGCATTTCAATTCATTTACAAAATCTTCTCCCGTCAGGAAATGATATAGTTCACCGGCAGAAACCGGCTCCGTTGCTGGGTGCCACAGGGTAATTCCTGCATCCAGCGCGGTCTGCGTATCATACCAAAGGTGTGAAAGATTGTAGAATTGATATCTGCTACGACTGTCCGTGAAATTCAAAGCCGAAAAACCTAGCCGCTTAAACGCGGCCTTTAGCTCATCTTTCCTGCCATCGGGCAAGTTTACCTGATAAAAATCGTTGTTCAGGGGCTGGTAATATTTCCTAAGTATTGGCTCTCTCTCCGCAAGTTCTTCCAGCTTGTTGCCTTTAAGCATAAACGGGATCACATTTATGTAATCATATATAAAATTCTTTTTAATGCCTATTCCAAAAAGTGCAGGAAGTCTGATTATCAGCGCATCGGGGTATTTATTTCTCGCCCATAGCTCCAACTGGTATCGGTTGTATCCATATGCATGAAGACCGTCGGTATCAATGACCGAATTCTCGTCAACTTCCGACGGCATCCTAAACACATCGATTGTGGAAATCAGAACCAGTTTTTTGGGATTGATCCTTTGGATGTTCTCCTCCGCCTCGCGGATCAGATGCATATCCTCGAGAGGTTCATTGTTTGCCAGATATTTTTCAGCCCGAAGACCAGCATAGATGAGCAGATCAGGGTTTGTACCGTATGCATCCTGGATATTCTTTGAGTTGTATGCCTTGTCAAAATGCCCCTTTGTGTAAAGGTTGCTTCCCACGAAGCCTGTATAGCCAACAATTGCATTCATGCCGTTTCTGCCTCCCGGTTTTATTTTGTCAGCTTCTCTATATTCTCGAAGCTGTAATGCTTTCTTTTAAACACAAGATCAACTAAAAGCTGCAAATACTTTATGATCAAGGTCAGCACAGCAAACAAGCCAAAGAATGCAACCGACAAAAATAAAATTGTTGTAGTCCAACCGGCAACCGGATGGGATGTGGCATAAATTACAATAGAGTATACAATCATAAATATAGACATAAGCATCATAAATGCTGTCATTCCCACAGAAAATCTATAGCCTAATTCTGTGAATAAAATCATAGAATTTACCGCTAAACCTACACGATATTTTTTCTCTTTTTGGTCAGTTTCTGTTTTTTTTTCTTTGACAGCTTGATACTTTATACAGTCTGTCTTAAGTCCGCTATTAGCATAAATGGCTTTTCGGTATGGTACAGTCTTAGTCATGGAACTGATTCTATTTATAACTCTGCGGCTGAGAACCCTGAAGCTTTCGGTATTCATGTTGTAAGTCAAATCTGAAAATCTATCAAATATATGATAAAAAAGCTTTGACGTGAATTTCTCGGGTTTATCAGGCGACGCGCTTACGATGTCATATCCCGAAAGAGCCCTTCGGTATATCTCCATAATGGTGTTTTTGTCAAAATCAAGAACAGTATGATCAAATTCAAAAATAAAATCACCAATCGCTAAGTCCACTCCCGCATTCATTGCGGCTTCCAGTCCGTGAAAGTAGCTCATATTTAAAACTGACACGCTGGTCTTTTTTGCTGTTTTACTAACAGTCTTAATGACTGGTATGCTTCTGTCATCTGAATAGTCATTCACGCAGATGATCTCAGAATGTTCAAAATTTTCTTCCATGACTGAAATAATCGTTCTCAAAAAACTCTCTATTCGATTCTCCGCATTATGTACATAGATTACTGCGGATATGAAATTCTTTTCTTTAATTGATCCCATCACTTAGCACCTCATCCAAATCATATACAGTATTTATTTTCCCGGAAAGAACACCAATAAATGTCGGATTCTGTGAAAATGTCCGGATTACTGTTGGACGTGAATCATCTATCTCGGAGCTCATCAAAATTGGCTTCATGGAAAATAGGGAGGTTTTATATTCAAAATCATATTCGTCTCTGAGGTATTTTCTTGCCAGATTTGCCATATATGGAAATGCCGTAACCGGCTTTGCCGGGCAGTCATTACAATTTCCCAGCCTTTTGGTTGAGCAATATCCTTTGCTCTGACTCTGACATACAAATGTCGGTACTTCCTCGTAGCTTGTTGTATGAGGCGTAAACGTGACTGAAGTAAGAGAGTGCAGTCCCGTCTTTCCAAACGGCATAATAGAGAAAAATGGTCCGTCCATTACCGTAAATCCATACTGTCTCAGCTTTTCGTTTACATTACAAAGAATGATTTCGCACAATTCATACTTGATATCAAACTTTTCATAGCCAACAATATCAAGAATTTGATTCGTTCCGGCATAGGTTGCATTCAACACAAATCCTGTCTGATATTTTTTGCCGTCTTCCAGCCTTATCACATATCGGTCTGTTTCTTTTTCAATTGCAGAGATCTTGATGTTATATTGAATCTCAACTGTTTGATATTCAAAAAGCTTGTCCAGATAATAATCCCTCAGTATCATTGCATCATAGGTATATTCTCGTGTAAGAAACGCACCATCACACATTTCATGCTTAAAAAACCTTTGCGGATGCAGTTCTTCACAGGGAATATTTGCTGCTTTGCAAAATGCCTTAAATTGGTCCCTGTCTGACCAGGAATATTGTCTGGAAGTTGCATATACCTTGTCAAACTCTCTGTTTATACAAAATCCAAAATCCTTGTTAAATCGTTCAAAATAACCGGCAGATTTTATTGCAGTAGATATCGATCTTGGATAGTGATACCCTTGATGTACCCTTGCCTGATTAATATATGTCGCCCTTCTAAATGCGGATGGGTCGCATTCCAGAACCAAAACATTTTGTCCTCTCGAGCAACAATACAAAGCTGCATACAGTCCGTATAAACCGGCACCGATTATAATTTTGTCGTAACGCTCCATTTGTAAAAACTCCCAAAAATAAAATCCAGAGCATCAAGAAACATATAATAATTCTATTCCACTGTTAAGATACTTGGATAACCACATACCGTTGCATTCTTGTCTACATGAATATGAATCCAATTTGAATCATAATCAAAACTCACTACATGATATTCATTGTCTCCTAACAAAATTCTGTCTGCACTATGCAAGGCCGCATAATTCGCATCTGAATACTCAAATAAAACCAAAGACGGATCACCTGCTGAAATTCCTGCTTTCCAATTGTCATCATTGAAATCAGCGGCAACCACTTCGTTGCTAAATGTTTTATCCATAATTGCAAAGAATTCGTTATTAGACCAGATTAAATTGACTGGCTCCTTTCCATTATTCAGCGTCACTTGAATCTTATCAAAATCTTTATCTTTAATAGTCGCTTTAATTAAACCGTTTATTTCACTCAAAGTTCCAAAAGCATATGAATTTCCGGCAGTATATAATGTTTCAGTTCCATCTGATGAGCCGCCTATGATTTTTATAGTGGCATTTATATCTGAACCAGTCTCATTATAAATGTACAAGCTATTCTGGTATCCATATATTGTCCATAAAACATCTTCGTAGATTTGATAATTTTTACCACTGGCTAACAAATTTTCTTTGTAGGAATTCTCATCGTAATTCAGATTACATAATTGACTAAAAAAGAATGAATTAGGTAAACCTACATATTGATATTCCCACCACCAACCACTGATTGTGTTATTTATGTTTTCCGCTCGCACAACATGAAAGCCATTCTGTCCAACGCCTGCTAACATTCTTACATATTCCGTTGAAGAAGTAATTGAAGCGCCAATCATGTAATAAAGCAAATATTTTCTGTACTTTTTGTCATCAGAATTCAATAACTTAGGTGAGAATGTAAATAATACAAGCCAGGAAATGACAGTTGCTCTCATGGAAAAATCATGGCATGCGCCATAATCTATAAACAAGCACAGAATCATCCACACAACAGCAGTAATACAAAATACTTTATTCAAAAATGAATCGTTCGTCATTGAGCGAAATAATATGTACGCTGCGAATCCAAATTCCAATGCAATAAATAGAAGTAAAATAGTCCAATGATCCGCTAGCCATTCTGGTCCTCTGATAATAGATGATCTTCCACTTGTTGACGACAGGTTTATGGATAAGTAGTACAAGCACATCGGAACACCAAAAAAAACCAATCCCAGAACATCTGATATTGAGAGAAATTTAGCTATTTTTCCTTTTTCATAGATTACTAAAACAATCGCAAATGGTATCACCCCCATTGCAACTAGCGGTGACCAGAACAACAGTGCTGTAGATGTCAAAATGCTTAGTTTATAATTATGGCTTTTAACCAGCGGTAAAATAAAACCAACTAAAATCAATGCCGGAATAAAATGTTGTGGATTCCAGTTAAGATTAGACGCAATTGATAAATAATTTGCTATATGTCCATTTGCGTAATCTTTTTCGATACTAGCCCAGTGCTCGAGATGCTGTGTTCCATAAAACAATGAACCATCTACAATTATATGACCAATACAATCAAGCCCACTCCAGCAAAACAACAACCATAGAGTTTTCAGCTTACATACCCCTGTAAGTATGTAAATCAATAGAACGCCTAAACTCATTCCAATAATTGACCAAATTAATGTTGCGATTTCCGCTGCATGGAAGCTATGACCAAATAATTTACCTATTGCTGCTCCCGGAACAAAATATGCAATATAATAATTTAATACGCTAATGTTGTTATCTTCATTGTATACTACAGGCCATTTATTGTTTACTAAGTCAGCTAACACAGCATTTGATCGAATATAATCAGATGTCTGAGCACCAGCTATTCCACCCATTCCTGAAATGATAAATACAAATATAATCAGAGCTTCACTAACGATGAGAACATATACTGGTATTTCTACAGTATAATCAAACTGGGGCAGACGCTTCCCTGAAAAGAATACAATGATAATAGATATACATAAGACCACAACTGCGAATAATGGCCTAAATGCAATAACTTCAAATAAAATCTGTGGGAATAATAAATAACATAAAGAAAGCATCATCAAAATTTTGATTGTTAATGGTTTCAATATAATTTTCCGGTTAATCATATTATCTAAAATCATTATTCGTTTCTCCCATTAACGGATTCTATTTTATATGAAAAAAATCCAGAATCTGTTTTTCCGTAATTTCATCAAGATTTCCAGCTTCGGCCCATACTTTATACCATTCCACAGTAGCCTTTACTGTTTTTTCTATGTGCCACACCGGTTTCCATCCAAAGGCATCCTTGAGTTTCCGGCAATCAAGCTTAAGAAAGCTCGCCTCATGAGGCGCATTTTGTTCCGACAAGTTATTCCAATGCGCGCCTGTGTCCCAGTACTTAACAAACAAATCTGCCAGTTCACCGGTTGTTATACAGTCTTCATTATCCGGCCCCACATTGTAATAACCAGAAAGCTTATGACTTTTCGCCTGCATCATTACAATGTTCAGGTATATGCTTAACGGCTCAAGAACATGCTGATATGGTCTTGTTGAATAAGGATTTCTAATATTAATTGCATGTCCCGTAACTGCTGCCCGAACACAATCCGGAATGATTCTGTCAGAAGCGAAATCTCCTCCTCCGATAACATTTCCGGCTCTTGCAGTTGATATGGCAACAGCATCTGTTTCCTGAAAGAATGATTTCTTATAAGAATGTGTTACCAACTCTGAACAACTCTTTGAATTAGGGAAACGCTGATTAATTAACCGATATCATCGATAATCTGTTTTCCGACTATTTTTTAAAAATATATGGTAGCAATTCACCAGAAAGGTGTCTGATATTGCCACCTTACACCCTCGAAATCACCCTTTTTGATGGAT
>JAFUTQ010000094.1 GCA_017484135.1 Lachnospiraceae bacterium | reverse complement strand
GAAAAGCTATTCAGCAAAAAAATGAATATTCTGTATAACCCAATGGGTGAAAAGATATAATCAATGTCAAGTTGCTGTAAAGCCCTTGTAATGGCGGTTTTAACGATGAATAAGCGGGATTAGATCCACGGAATCAGGTAGTAGATAAGTCAGAATTTGATGAGGTAATTGAAAGTGGAGATAAAGGACGGAAAAGATTATATACCGCAAGTTAGAGAACTAATTATAGAATATTCACAGCGCCTCAATCGTGATTTATCGTTTCAGAATATAGATGAGGAATTGGAAAATCCTGCCGTTAAATATACGACACCCAAGGGTGAAATACTTGTGGCAGTTGATGACAATGATCGTGTTATGGGCATAATAGCGTATCATAAACATAATGCCATCCGATGTGAAATGAAAAGATTATATATCAAACCTGAAGCAAGAGGAGTACATTTAGGTGATATGCTTGTAAAAGAGATCATCGAACATGCAAGGATGGCAGGATATAAAGAAATGGTTCTTGATACGATTGCACCGCTTAAAGCGGCGATAGGACTATATAAGAAAAACGGCTTTATAGAGTGTGCACCATATTATGACAATCCTATGGATGATGTAATATATATGATAAAGAAACTGTAGGGTAATTGGGATTTGTGAGGTGGAAAAAATAAAGCATACCTGCGAGGTAGACTCAAAGTGGAGGATACATTTATGTTATTCGATTTATTACGACAGAGACGGAGCGTTCGCAAGTATACAGACGAAATGATACCGGACGAGAAAACAAAACCGCATGATATGCCGGAGATCATACGCGCAACAAAAACAGCGCAGCAGGCCGGAGCCTATTACGTCAGAATCCAGGCGATGGCGCGCAAGCATCATATTGCGCTGGAGCAGGAATTTGATGAACATGACACGCCGGATACGAAGTATATCGTTTTGATAGACGACTATCTTCCGGTTGCGACCTGCCGCCTGTATCCGATGGATGATGAGCGCATGATGCTTGGACGTATTGTCGTATTGCCGGAGTATCGCGGCAAAGGACTTGGCCGCATGGTTGTAGAAGCTGCAGAGGTATGGGCGAAAGAACTGGGATATGGAATCGCTGTTCTCGAAAGCAGGGAGGGCAAAGTCGGCTTCTATGAAAAGCTGGGATATACCGCCGACTTTTGCAATGTGATTCATGGAGAGACATTTACCTGCGTTCACATGGAAAAAAGAATAAGTCATTAAGCGGCAAAGGAAATGTTTCGGCTGCCGCTGCATGCGCCCCGTGCGGCTCGATTAATGACAATCATAATTATAAAGAACCTTTGAAAAATCCCGTGCTTTGAGATTGTCACGAGGAATTAAGAATGAACCGGTTCCCATATCGCCCCATCTAATATCAATGTCTGTTTTATAAACACTTTCCAACTCAAAAAGCAAAACGTCACACTCTGCCAAATAATCATCAATACGAGGATCCCACTGGGTAAATACGGGATAACCTCCGATCACAGCATCAGGAATATCACGATACATAAGCTCACATAATTTGTCAAATTTGTCACAGAGTTCTCCCTCAAGGTCCCAAAAATCATCGATAGGTTCATCTGCAAGCTCATTATAGTATTTTACAAATTCTTCATTGAAACGGAAATCGGCTGTCGTCACGGGCATCATCTCAGGCTCATGCGCAATCAGCTTATACGCACCGCGAAAAGGCAGATAACACTCTTCGCTGCCGGTATATTTCGGTATCTCATCAGCAGATAACAGTTTTGACTCATCCGTGATAATGTTCTCATGATAGATCACTCGAAAATTTTCCTGTCTTGTACGAGGATCCCCATATTTGGGAGTCATTCCGTAAAGATCATCAGCCGCAATAAAGAACTGCAAAATTCCCTTTGTTGGAAAATCCGGAATATGCGGTAACCGTTCAAAATTCAACTGTGCAAGCAAGCTTAACGGCTGTCCCTGAAAGGAGTTACTCTTGCCATAAGGATATTCCATGTCTTTTGGAAAGTAAGGAACTCCACCTATCTTACTATCAAAAATGCCGAGTTCTCCCCTTTCTATCGAAAATCTAACGGCAGGCTGTGGTGTCAGAGTGTCATTTACTTTTGCAAATACCTTTTCAAGATCCATTTTTATCGCTCCTTTGCAATACTGTGGTTGACTTCGCATTTGTAAAAAATATTATAAAGGCATATGGAGTTATCCGCAACTCCAAAAGAAAGCTTTTTTGTTTAAAGTGCTTTATGGGTAGCGGTCGTTATGGTATAATGCGAAAGGTACGAGTGTTGCCTGATTTACTTCTTGGAAAAGTTGTGGCTTTATCGAAATTTGTATCTATATGAAATATGAGCGGTAAATTTAGATATGCCGAGGAATGTGTATATGCTTGAAAAAAGGGTGCAACCTATACGCTTGTTGCAATTCGCTGAGCAGAAATGAAACGGATGAGAGGAGATGAAAGTATGGCGGACAAAGTCAAGAAAGAAACGCTTCACGCGAAAGGAATAGACATCGGGATATAAACAGAGGATTATCAGAACGAGTATATTTCCCTGACGGATATTGCAAAGTATCGGAACGAGGACGATCCCCGCTTTGTGATCCAGAACTGGATGCGAAACCGCAATACGATAGAGTTTCTCGGCGTATGGGAAGGACTACATAATCCTGATTTTAACCGTGTGCAATTCGAGGCGGTTAAAAGTGAGGCCGGGCTAAACCGGTTTGTGATGACACCGACCAAATGGATCGAGCAAATGCATGCAATCGGAATGACATCGCGGGCAGGAAGATACGGCGGCGGCACATACGCTCATAGTGATATAGCGATGTCGTTTGCGACTTGGATCTCGCCGGAATTTCAGCTTTACATCATGAAAGACTATCGGTGTCTCAAAGCCGACGAAAACAGCCGTCTATCACTCGGATGGAACCTTAATCGGGAAATATCCAAACTGAATTACAGGATACATACGGATGCAATCAAAGGCAACCTAATCCTGCCGGAACTTACACAGGAACAGATTGCATATAAATACGCCAATGAAGTAGATTTGCTGAATGTGGCACTGTTTGGCAAGACTGCGAAAAAGTGGCGAGAGGAAAATGAAGGAAAGAAAGGCAACATCAGAGACTATGCCACTTTGCAACAACTTCTTGTGCTTGCAAATCTGGAGAGTTATAACGCAGTGCTGATCGGGCAAAAGAAAACGCAAGGAGATCGTTTGAAATTATTGCGCGAGCTGGCATTGCAGCAGCTTCAGACATTGAACAGTCTCAGTATGGATAATCTTGCAAGAATAGAAAAAAACTGACTTTTTAATAGCCAGGCAGACCGATTAACTCCACTCGTTCTGACATGGCTAAAATCTCCTAAGACACATGAAAAGGATTTGAATGTAAGAATATTATTTGTAACATACCGCTACATTTATCCCCCAATGCCTTGTTATATATCTGTACACATAGATTATCTATTTTATCAAATCCAAAAGAACACAATTACAGTCTCTGCAAATATAACCAGCCGTTCGATTGTTTGTAATTCCGTTTCCAATCTTGATTTGTACCCCTCCCTCAGATACGGCTTTCTTTGCAGTAAGCGTATTGGGTAAGAGCCGATTAAAAACCTCCTTTGGAGCCCAAAACAATGTTGATCTTCCGATTGATGAATTTGCACTTATTCCCATTTCGCCTGCAATCATTTCCTTGCCGCATTTTGGACATTTCATATCATTTTCCTCCATAAATCTTGATTGAACAATATCATTATAGAGGTATATCGATGTAACCACAACCCCAATTTATACCTGACACCCGCAATTTGTCGGGAAAATGATATGCTCCAAAAGCCGCTTAAAGACGCAAAATGCCATATTCCGATATTTGGTACGGGTTTTCCGCGTACTTGATTGTTTTTTTATTCTGGCTATAATGTGAATTAAGAGAGCCCACTCGACGGCCTGGAGATAAACAAGCATGAGTCGGATAACGAACCACAGGGACAGGTGAGAAGAACGTGGAAGAAAGCAAAAGATTGTCGGGATTGCCGGACGGCGGTGGCTCCAGATATTCCAGGGAACGCCGGCAGAAATAGTGAAGAATAAGAATAGCATCACAGGACATTATCGGAAATGATATTTGCCGATCGGTATGCGCGGATGCATTTTGATACAATTTTGATACATCCTTGTGCTATCATTTGCAAAATGTACGCTTTTGAGCATCGCAAACAGCAAGTGTTTGTGGTTATTCGGAATTGCTGAGAAAACCCTGCATCGCGAAAGGAGTAAGAGATGATTCGGATTCTGATTGTGGAGGATGAACATGCCATTTCGGATCTGCTTCGATTGAATCTGACCAGAAGCGGCTATTGCTGCACACAGGTATTTGACGGGATGGAGGCAGCAGATCTATTGGAAGAGCAGAATTTTGATCTCATTATCCTGGATTTGATGCTGCCGGGGCTGAACGGCTTTGAGTTGATGGAATACATCAGGTTTTTAAAAATACCCGTAATCATACTGACGGCCAAGTCCTCTCTGGATGACCGGATGAAGGGGCTAACTTCCGGGGCGGAGGATTATATGATCAAGCCCTTTGAGGTGGTAGAGCTTTTGGCGAGGGTTCAGATCGTACTCAGACGTTACCATAAGGAGAAATGCGTACTGAAATTTGGAGATCTGTCTGTGGATGTGGAAAACCAGAAGGCGTTGAAGCAGGGGAAAGAGGTCGATCTGACACCAAAGGAATTTGAACTTTTGGTGCTTTTGATGCGCAACCAAAATATTACATTGTTCCGGGAGAAAATTTATGAAGAAATATGGGGCGTGGAATATCCGGCCGAATCCCGGACGCTTGATCTTCATATCCAGCGTCTCCGTAAAAAATTGGATTTGGGAGACCGTTTAAAGACCATATTTAAGGTGGGATACCGGTTAGAGGAAGCGTCATGAAGTTTCGTTATAAGGTCTTGTTTACAAATCTGATCCTGCTATCCGTCAGTCTTGGGATTGTAGGATATCTGATGATTCAAAAAAATTTTGAACTTGCAAAAGAAACGCAGATGGAAAATGCGTTTACGGAGAACAATCTGGTGCAGTCCTCTGTGGAATATGAGCTGCTTCAGATCCTCAATCGAACGGATTATCATATCAGGGAGGAATTGGCGGAGATTGGCGGACGTGTGTCCCGGGGCATGATTATCGTAGGGTCCTCCTATTACATCAGATACGACGGGGAATATGTTTATTCCGGTGATGGTCAGGAAGCGCTGATTGGCGCCGGGTTATTTGAAAATCTGGATGTGGGAAGAAAAAACTATCTCATCTGTCAGGAGGGCACACAGCATTATGTTTATGTGACCTCTTACAACCTGGTGGAAGACAAGCCGCTAAGTATTATTACCAAGCGGAATATTACCGAGATCTATACGCTGATGCAGACACAGATCTGGTATTATCGCGCAGTGCTTGCTTCCATTCTGCTGGTGGCATCTGCCATGATGTATCTGGTCAGTGTGTATCTGACCGGACCTTTGGAGAGACTCAATGTAATCACGGAAAAAATTGCGGCGGGAGAGTATGATACCAGAGCCGTGGTACACTCCGGGGATGAAATCGGACGTTTGGCAAAAAATTATAATGTGATGGCGGCGGCTGTATCTGCGCACATTGATCAGCTGCAGGATATGATTCACCGCAGGGATCAGTTTGTGGCAGATTTTACGCACGAGATCAAGACCCCTATGACGACCATCATCGGATATGCAGATACTATGCGTTCCATGAATCTGCCCCGGGAGGAGGAAATCATGTGCCTCAATTACATTTTTTCCGAGGGAAAACGATTGGAAAAGCTGTCCGGTAAGCTGTTTGAATTGATTTATCTGAAACAGCATGAGATCGAGAAAAAAAGCATTCATGTTTCGGATATGGAGCATGAGATTATCCGGATCGTGGCTCCGGCCCTTGCAAGAAAGAAAATTCAATTTCTGGTAACCGTGGAGCCGGCAGTGCTGTGGGGAAACAGAGAGCTTTTGGTGACCGTATTTCTTAATCTGATCGATAATGCCAGAAAGGCATCGGAGGAAGGGGGCGTCATAGAGCTGCGGGGAAAGAAATTGGCAAACGGCTATGAGATGTGCGTAGCAGATTATGGTGTGGGGATGAGTGCGGAGGAAGCAGGGCATATTTGTGATGAGTTTTATATGGTGGATAAATCCCGCACCCGAAATGAGGGGGGAGCCGGACTGGGGTTGTCTCTGGCAGCATTGATTCTGGAGCGGCATGGCGCATCTCTTTTGGTGGAGAGCCAGCTGCAAAAGGGAACCACTATGCGTGTCGTGTTTCAGGGAGAGCAGGTATCATGAAGAAAAATGTGTTAAAAGGGGTACTTTTTGCAGGAGTAGTTGTCATTGCGCTTTCCGGTGTATTATTACCGGGGTATCTGGTGACGAGAAAAAATGAAACCACATGGAATCAGGCAGAGCAGGTGCCGGAGAAATATTATTCCGCTGCCGGTTCAGCGATCGCGCGCAATGCCTCTGCGCGGCTGGATATTCATGAAAAACTGCAGCTTGTCACCGGAAAATGGGAAAGCTTTACGGAGCCGACGGACTCCTATGATATGGTGCTGGCGGATTATGAGGCGGCAGCCATGGCGCGGGACAGCATCCAAAAGCTATACGCTGCGGGGCTGTATCCCGGCAGTCTGTCATCGGAATACGGCAATTGGTATAGCTGGGAAATACAGCCGTACAGAGCCGTGGATACCACATTCCAGACCTATACGGCATATTATTGGAGAATTGATTTCTACAAATATGATGGAACGGAGACGCACACGATCTATATGCTGGAGGATGGCACTGTGTTTCTGGCGAGGGCAGATATGCAGCCGCCGCACAGGACCATTTCGTATACGGGGCTGTATGAATATCTGTCAGAGCATCCGGAGGATCATGAAAATCTGACAGCGGAGAAAGAACGCGGGGCAGCTGCGTGGCTGGAGGGCTGGCTTGATGACATGGAGCTCTCATTGGAATTGGAAAAAGAAAGGGAACTCGTAAAAATTACAGAACAGGATGACGCGTATCATGTCTTGCAGGAAAGATCGGAGCATCAGTATTTGTGGGCGCTTGTGCCATATCAAGAGCTTTCCGACGGATATGCAGCGAGATTGGATTAGCAGGGCAACAGATCTTTTGGCTGTTGCCCTGTTAAAAATCCCGGATACATCTTTGATACAACCTGATCGTAAGATGAACTTGTTCGATTCACAGGTCAAAGGTTTCCGCGTGAAAGGTTACCCGTAAAGAAAGGAATAGAAAAAAATGATGAAAAAAACAAAGGCGCTGATTTTTTTTACATTGGCAGCAATCGGATTAAGCACAGCCGGCTGCGGAACGGGAGAACATGATTCCGGTGGTTACAGCATAGAGGATACAGAGCAGGGAGAGGGCAGAATGGTTTACGAGCTGTCCGACTTTGATAAAAACACAAGGTGGAAAGAGAGCTGGCAGGTATCAGATGCTGCCGGAGATGAAATTGCTGTAAATATCGATGCAAAGGTGGAGCTGCCCGGACTGAACAATATGTCTGTGATTACGGTCAGGCGACAGGAGTATGGGGAGGAATATTATCAGGAGGTGCTAGGGCGGTTGTATGGAGACAATGACGTTTCCCGGATTTATCATTCCAAAGCGAATACGAATGCGTTTACTGGTCTCTCATCTCTGGCTTGGGGATTGGATCGGGATCAGAGGGAGGATGCGGACAATCATTTTTTATCCGACATGGATGTTTATGAAGGAACGGTGGACGGAAATTTGTATGACACCTCGTTTGTTTCTATGGATGATACCGTTCTTGCTGTTTTCTATGAATTAAAAGAGATAGAACTGGCAGCGCCGTCCCAGGCAAAAGGGGCCTCCCAAATTGTATATGAGGAAACGGGGTATAGTCCCCTTAGCAGCAACCGCTGTGAAATGTCGGTAGAGCAGGCACAGGAACTGGCAGATGACTTTCTGTCCCGGACACAGCTTGGAACGGGAGAGTATCTGGGTGTGGCAAGCGTGATCTGGTGTGGCGTTGAGCCCGGCGAGGGGGAAGATACCTGGATAAGCCAGGAGGCTCAGGATGACGGATATGTGTTTACCTATCAATATCAGCAGAATGGACAACCCTTTATGGATGATGTAAAGACCCATGTATATATCAATGATTTTGGTATTTTTGCAGTGCTGGTAGAAAATCCCACAGACATCACAAGCGTGACCGATCAGGTAGGTCTCTTGCCATTAGATACCATTCAGGATATCATGCGGGATGAACTGAACCGGAATGCAGCGTATTATCTGACAGATGACAATCGGTCGTGGAACAGCGATAGTCTGGAGCTGCGCTATGAGCGGGTGAATGATCAGGAGGATGCCTTTGTGTCCAGCTATGTCCCCAAATGGATACTGAAAACAAAACCGGAATATGAAAATTTGCCCGTATACGTGAATGCCATTGATGGATGTGTAGACACGTATTATATGGAGGTGCGTGAATGAAGCACAAAAAGAGTTGTAAGGGAGCGCTTCTGTTTTTAGGCTGTGCAGTGTGTATCGGGGGCTGCGGGGGCAAAAGCAGGGAAGTGGTGGTGATCGAGCGAGAACCCTACCAACGGATTTCCTATGAGACCACAGAGGTTTTAAAAGGAGATTTAGAGCCCCGGTTCCAGATGACCATAAAGGCAGAGGACTATGAAAGCATTTCCTATGATGTGACGAATCCGGAACTGGAGCTGGATACTGTGTATGTGGCGGAGGGGGACCGGGTACAGCAGGGGGAGCTGTTGGTATCCTTTCGGTGTGACAGCCTGCAGCAGCAGATAAAAGAACATCAGGAGAGCTATGAGCAGTGTCGGCTGTTGGCGGAGCATTACAGCCGACTGATGGAAATTGGTCCGGAGCCGGACTATACGGAGGACATAAAGCTGTTGCAGGAAGATATGCAGGTGGAGGAGCTTTATGTGGAGGAGCTGACAGAAAAACTGGCGGACTATCAGATCGTGGCAAAGAAAAGCGGAATCATAACCGGGGTAAAAGAGGAACTGCGGAACGGATATTTTCAACCCGGGAACAATCAGGTGACAGAAGCGTGCGGAAGCGGCAGATACATTGCAGAAAAGCCGGCAGATCATGAGTTTCGGGTGGGGGAATTGTATCGGACCACTGCAGATGGAATCGAATGTGAATTCCGGGTGGAGGAGATTACAGAAACACAGGTGGTATTTTCTGCTGTGACCGATCTGTCCCGGATGGCGGGGCGTGAGGAGTTTTCCATCGTGATTGACGGGGAGGCAAAAAAGGATGTGGTATATGTATCGCAAAAGGCCGTACATCGTGCACAGGAAAAACGGTTTGTCTATGTGCTGGATGACGCAGGCTACCGGGAGGCTGTGGAGGTGACCACAGGGGAAACGGTAGACGGATATTGCGTGATCACAAATGGCTTGTCCGGAGGAGAGAAGGTGACTCTGGATTGAAAAAGAATCAGAGGATGTGCGGAAAGCTTTGCAAAAAAACAGGAACCGTCCTGCTCTGCATGAGCCTGTTGTGTGCCGGGTGCGGCAGGCAGACCGGGGAGCTGCCGGAGCTTTTCGAGCCGGTTGCGGGAAATGCATCATATCGTCCTGTGGAATATGGGCGGGTCGGAGCGGTGCAGATTTTGTTTGCGACCGTGGTGCCCACAGATTATGCGCATTGCTTTCATACCAATGTTACCGTCGCAGAAATCAATGTGGAAATCGGAGATTATGTGCAGGCCGGTGATGTGCTGGCTTATGCCGACCGCGAAGAAGCAGAGAAAAATCTAAAGCAGCTGCAGAGTGAGCTTGCATATGAAAATGAGACATGGGAACTACAGGATAAAATCAACCAAAAGGAACAGAAAAAATTAGAGATTTTAAAATCGCAGGCAGAGCAGACGGGGCAAGATCGGGAGGAAGAAACAGCGGAGGAAGATGCTGCGGGGGAAGATACGACGGAGGAACAGACAGCGGAGGAACAGCCCGGCTATGATCATCAGCTTCGTGTCATGGAGGAGCAGATTCGCTATGATGCCCTGCTGCATGAGTATCGCGCAGGCAGACTGAAGGAGGATATTGCCAAAGCGCAGCAGGTGTTAGCGGACGGCACCCTCAGGGCACAGCACAGTGGATATGTAACCTATACAAAGAATCTGGCCGCAGGAAGGCAGGTCGGGCTGGATGAAAATATCGTGGTAGTTTCCGATGAGGAGGATATCTGTCTGGAGCTGAAGGACATGACGGTTTCCGAGTACACCGCCACACCGGAGCTTGTGGATTGTGAGGTCAAGTATATCCAGGTTGACGGAAAAGAATATGCGGTGAAAGAGCTGAACTATACATCGGAGGAACTGATCCGGGCAAAGGCAGCAGGCTTTTCCCCAAATGTCCGGCTGACCTGTGAAGCTCTGCAGGAGCTTTCTTTGGGAAAAAACTATCCGGTGTATTACCAAAAGGGACAGAGCCAAACTGTGCTCCTGATCGGAAAGGATTCTCTGTACACGGATGGGGAACAGTATTTCGTCTATGTAAAGCAGCCGGATGGAGAGAAGGTGCGCAGAGATATTACCATCGGTGCGCAGGATCTGTATGCTGCAGAGGTGACCGGAGGTTTAGCGGAGGGGGAGCCGGTCTATTATGAGTCCGATGCCCGCATGCCTGTTTCCTATGAACCATATGAGGTCAAGCGTTCTGATTTTTCTCTAAACAGCATCGCCTTTGAGTATGATCTGGCGGATACCATGGCCTTTCCCTTTACTTCGGAGTACGAAGGAACGGTTTCTGAGCTATTTGTGGAGAAGCAGGACCGGATCCATAAGGGAGATCTGCTGTGTGTGATCGACACCGGAGAGGGCAGGGCAGCCTTGCAGGAAGCGCAGAACCGGATCGATCATGAGAACAGCAGCTATCAAAAACAGCTGGAGGAGATGGAAAACCAGATGAAGGAATTGGAGGGTCAGGAACAGGATTCGGTGACGGATTGTGAGCTGGAAATCCTAAAGCTGCAAAAACAGTTGGCACAGGCGGAGCATTTCTATCAGGCAAAGCAGCTGCAGGATCACTGTGACCGCCTGAAGGAGAACAATGACGGGACGGGCAAAATGCGTATTTATGCGGAAACGGATGGGACAGTTTCCGATATTTATCTAAAACCGGGAGATCATGTGGAGGCAGGGGAGGAATTGCTGCGTATGGCAGAGAGCAGAAAAAAACTGCTGCTGGTCCGTCTGAAACCGCCCTCCAACCCGCCCGGGGATTCAAAGCTGATCCGGGCAATGGAGCGGGCAGTCATTGCGGATATCGGGGAGCAGGTTTCGATTCAGATAGATGACCGGACATACCGGGGAACCTGCATCGGACAGGCACCATCAGAAAGTGAGGGGCGCAAAGCATATGTGTATTCCGATGCGCAGGGGTGTCATATTTCCTACAGCGGGGATTGCGGATATGGGTATCCTGCCTTTTATGTGGAGATGGAAGAGGAATTTTATGAGAATCTGAAAAAGGGCTCCTATGTAAGCTATTCCGCACTGGATATGCAGGATGTGGTGGTGCTCCCGGAAACCATGCTTCATACCGGGCAGCAGGCGGAACGTCCGGGAACTGTTTTTTACTATGTGTGGAGAGTGATGGACGGAGAACTGGTCAAGCAGTATGTCACCGTAGATCCGGAATTGTCGGAATACCCCGACTGTGTCGTGCTGGCGGGGATCAAAGAGGGGGACGTTTTGGCCAGGGAACATTAGGAGGCGAAGAGATGTTGCGACTGATCATGCAAAAGCTCCGAAATAAAAAATGGCTGAGCTGCTGTTTATTTTTAGGACTTTCACTTTTGGCAGGGGTCTTTTCCTGTCATCCGATGTTCGTCTATGGCTCCGGCAATGTCCTCATACAGAATGAATTGTTGGCCTATGCGAAAGAGCAAAATGAGTTTCCTGCGGTCTTATCCAGAACGGGAATCTGCAGTACCGACAAGTATCCGGACAGTGAAAGCGTGTTGAAGCAGAACAGGAAATATGAAGAAAAATGGATGGAATATATTGATCTGGATCCGGTGTATTCCCGGCAATATCTGGGTCTGGACGGAGGTCTTGCCGCCGGCAGTCTCATGGACACAAAAAAATTTTTCTATATCGGTATGCTCAGTGATATGCAGGAGCATATTACGGTGGTAAAGGGACAGGGGCTAACGGAGGCTGAGACAAAAGAGGGGCTGCCCTGTATCGTAAGCGAAAGCGTAATGGATGATTATGGGCTGGTAGTGGGGGAGGAGCTGACCTTTCCGTATTCCGTGGATGCGGCGGGAAATCCGGCGACCTTTGTGATCGCAGGAATTTTCAGGGAAAATCCAAATACAGATAACTACTGGTATCATGACCGGGATTTTTATGAAAAACACATTTTTGTATCCCGGGATACCTTTGATAAGCTGGTGTCGGACTATGGATTTTCTTCGATCCGCTTTGAAGAAAATCTGCTGCTGGATTATACCGGGATCGATGCAGCGCATGCGCAGGAATATGAGAAACATATTGAGGGATTTGAACAAGCGGACAGTGCATTTTCTGCCAATTTTAAAGATACGCTGGAGACTTATGAGAGAAAATTTCAGAGCATGCGCAGAATGTTGTGGGCGCTGGAGCTGCCCTGTGTGCTGTTGCTGCTGTTGTTCGTGTATATGGTGTCGGAGCAGATCTTAAATTCTGAGGAGGGAGAGATTGCAGTACTGCGCAGCAGGGGCGCGACAAAGAGACAGGTCTTGCGGCTGTATATCATTCAGTCCGGGATACTGGCAGCAGCAGGGTGTCTGATGGGAATCCTGTTGGGATTTTGCATGTGCAGAGGCGCAGCCAGAACCGATGCGTTCTTAACATTTTCCGCAAAGGATGTGAGTCTCTATCCGTTTACATGGCGCATGATTCCCTATGCCGCCACCGCATCTGTGCTGGGAATCCTTTTTATGACTCTTCCGGTGTGGAGGCGGACGGGACTGACGATCGTACAGCAGAAAAGCGGCAGGGGAAAGGAAAAAGGAAAGCCTGTCTGGGAAAGAGCTTTTGCGGATGTGATCCTTCTGCTGATATCTGTTTATCTGCTGTATGATTATAGCAGGCAGAGCGAGGCGTTTGCCATGAAGATGATCGCAGGGGAAAATCCGGAACCCATGTTTTTTTTGGAAGCGCCGCTTTTTATTTTCTCCTGTAGTCTGCTTTTTTTGCGGCTGGTCAAATATCTGCTTCTGTTCCTGAGAAGGATCGGAACAAAAAAATGGGGACCTGCTCCGTATGCAGTGTTTTTGCAGATCGGCAGGACGGTGGGAAAACGGAGCATTCTCTCGATCTTTCTTATCATGACCATCGGCTGTGGCATCTTCGATGCAAACATGGCGAGAACCGTAAATGAAAACAGCAGACAGCGCACGGCCTATGACATGGGTGTCGATCTCCGCATGCAGGCGCAGTGGACGAGGCATCGGGTGGGAGAGGCGGTATGGTATGACGAACCGGATTTTCTGGTCTATGAGGAGTTGATAGAAGGGGGTATCTGCGATGGGGTGACGAGAGTGCTTGTGGATGATGAGGTGGAGCTTTCTGCAAAGAGCCGGACCCTACAGAATGTTACTATGATGGGCATTCATACAAGGGAATTCGGAGAGACGGCGGAGCTGATGGAAGGGCTCAATGATGTGCATTGGTTCTATGCCCTGAATGCTTTGGCAGGGGAGCCAGACGGTGTCATCATTTCGCGCAATGTGGCAGAACAGTGCAATGTTTCTGTAGGGGATACCATAAGCTATGCCCGCTGCCGTGACACTTCCTACAGCAGGGAAGCAAGTACGGAAACCACGGAAACCATGGAAACCATGGAGGCAACGGTGGCGGCGGTGGTAGACAGTTTTCCCGGTTATGAAAGATATGAGTATGAGCGGGATGAAAACGGAGCGATGGTGGAGCAGGAAAATTATCTGCTGGTGGGCAATTATGTCACTATCGTCAGCCGGTACGGAATCATGCCCTATGAGATATGGATGAGGCTTGCAGAGAACGGCACGCCCGAGGCAGTTCATGATTTTTTGACAGAAAGAAACATTGAGCTTACCCTGTGGAGCGTGCTGCCGGAGGAACAGGATGCCCGCAGCAGTGAGACATTGTTTCAGATTACCAACGGGATGTTTACCATGGACTTTTTGATTACGCTGATGATCTGCTCCGTGGGCTTTTTGATCTACTGGACCATGGAAATTCAGGGAAGACAGCTGATGTTTGGCGTGTGCCGGGCTATGGGCATGCACATGGAGGAGGTACGCATGATGCTGGTGCTGGAACAGCTGTTGGGTTCGGTCCTGCCCATGGGGGCGGGAGTAGGAGCGGGCGCACTGGCTACCCTGCTGTTTGTGAGAGTCATGACCCGGATCTACCTGCCGCAGAAGCACAATATACCGATCAAAATCCTACTGTATTATCCGGATTGGGTCAAACTATCCGGGGTGCTGCTGGTGGTATTTTTGGTATGCTGTTACCTGCTCAAAAGGCTGGTGGCAAATATGAAGATCTCCCGGGCATTAAAGCTGGGAGAGGACTAGGAGGCAGGATGGAGAGAGTCATTTATACAGAGAAATTGAGTAAAAGCTTTCCGGTGGGCGGTGCAAGGGTTCAGGTCCTGAAGGAAATCAGCATGGAGATTCCGAAGGGAAAGCTTACGATTTTAAAGGGACGCTCCGGCTCCGGAAAGACGACGCTTTTGAATATGCTGGGCGCGCTGGATGAGCCCACCTCCGGAGAAGTCATTTTTCAGGGGAAAAAACTATCCCGGCTGTCTGCCCGGGAGAAGGAAAATCTGCGTCGCTATGAATTTGGCTTTGTCTTTCAATCGGTGGCGCTGATTCCGGTCATGACTGCTTATGAAAATGTGGAATTTGCCCTGCGGCTGGGAGCATATGCGGGAGATCGGGACAGACGAATCCGGGAATGTCTGCAACAGGTAGGTATAGGCAAGCGTATGCATCACATGGCAAATCAGCTTTCCGGCGGGGAGCAGCAGCGCGTGGCCATTGCGAGAGCCATGGCTCATCATCCCAAGGTGATTTTTGCGGATGAGCCTACCGGCGCACTGGATACCGGGTCGGGATTTGCGGTCATGCAGATCTTTCGTGAGCTGACGCAGACCGGAGAGGTAACCATAGTTATGACGACCCATGATCCGGAGCTGATGGAGCAGGGGGACGTGGTCTACGAGATGACAGATGGAGGCGGAAGTCCATGAACGAAGCTCATTTTAGAAATATAAACAAAACCGGGGAGCATCAGGAAGAAAACATACCGGAGGAGTCGGCGATCCATTGTGATGGTGTGGTGAAAATCTATTTTTCTGACACAAGCAGGGTAATGGCATTGCAGGGGATGGATTTTTTCGTGAAAAAAGGGGAAGTCATTGGGATAATAGGAAAGTCGGGGAGCGGAAAGTCTACACTCTTAAATATGATAGGTGGACTGGAGATGCCCACAGCGGGGAAAATTTACGTCAATGGGAGAGATCTGACCACGCTGAAGGAAAAAGAGATGGTGCAGTATCGCAGGAAGACGATAGGCTTTGTGTGGCAGAGGAGTGCCCGCAACCTGTTTCCGTATATGACGGTGCTGGAGAATGTGAAAGCGCCCATGTATTTTGAGAAGGGAACCGGGAAGGAACGTTTCAGGCGGGCCATGATGCTTTTGGAGGAGGTGGGCATGGCAGAGCAGGCAGATAAATTTCCGGCGCAATTGTCCGGTGGGGAGCAGCAGCGGGTTGCCATTGCAGTGGCGCTGGCAAACGCTCCCTCTATTTTATTGGCAGATGAGCCCACCGGGGCAGTAGATACCGGGACGGCGGATAAAATTTTTCGTTTATTCTGCAAGCTGAATGAGGATTTGGGGCTGACCATCGTGATCGTGACCCATGATCTGTCGCTGGCGGACAAGGTGCAGCGCATTGTTCGGATCGCGGACGGAAAGGTCAGTACGGAAAAGATCCGCCGGGAACGGTATACAGGGAGCTTTCATGATGAATACGTTGTTTTGGATAAGGCAAACCGGCTGCAGTTGGATGACGAGATTTTACGGCAGGCAGGAATTCAGGGAAAGCGGGTGCAGGTGCAGGTCATAGACGGCAGGATCGTGATATCGCGCAGTTCACAAAGTAGATAGAGCATGGATGCGTGGCGCAAGGAGATGGAGAGTCTGGTGGAAAAGCTTATAGCCGGGAAGCAATATCAGGATGTCCGGATCGTGTATCCGGGTCTTTGATGATGCTGTTCTTGTCGTGTGATGAGTATTATCTGGAACATCCGAAGGAGCTGCTCATGCTTTTGCCTGAAGCCTTGAAAATACTTTGGAGTGTGGATATTTCCGACTGTCCACGTAACAGAGATGAGAGATTTTTTATCTAAAAGCTCTTGACTCAGAGTGAACTCCAAGTTGTATAATGAGTTTATGCTTAAAAAAGTACGAGAGGAGACGATCATGAAATATTCGAATCAGGATGAGTTTGACAAGGCAAATGCATTTGGTCAGGGGAAACCCAACGATGCGTTCGCAAAGTATTTTGTAGGAAACAGCTTTTTGAATCCCCTAACGGAATTCGGCAAGGCACCGCTGTTCCTCGCCAATGTTACTTTTGAGCCGGGATGCAGAAATAACTGGCACATCCATCATGCCGATCAAGGCGGCGGACAGATCCTCATCTGTACAGCCGGGGAAGGCTGGTATCAGGAAGATGGGAAGCCGGCTCAGGAGCTCACGGAAGGAACGGTCATCGTGATCCCGGAGGGTGTGAAACACTGGCACGGCGCAAAGAAAGACAGCTGGTTTTCCCACATTTCCATTGAGGTTCCGGGAGAGAACGGCAGTACAGAGTGGCTGGAAGCGGTAGACACAGACGACTATAACGCGCTGTAAAGGAGGGTATGAGCAATGTTTCATACGAAGCTTACATTATCGAACGGAGTAGAGGTTCCGCAGCTTGCCCTGGGAACATGGCTGATTGATGACTCGGTGGTCGCGGATGCCGTAAAGTCAGCAATTTCCCTGTCATATGAACATATCGATTCGGCTCAGGCTTACGGGAACGAAAGGGGCGTCGGAGAGGGCATAAGAGAATCCGGAGTTTCAAGGGACAAGATATTTGTTACCACAAAAGTCGCTGCCGAGCATAAGGATTATAAGTCCGCAGCGGAAGGCATAGACGAGTCACTCCGCAAGATGGGGCTTGACTATATTGACATGATGATCATCCACAGCCCCCAGCCCTGGAAAGAGGTCAATCAGTCTGATGATCGATATGTGGAAGGAAACCGGCAGGCGTGGAGAGCTCTTGAGGATGCGTATAAAGCAGGGAAGCTCCGTGCCATCGGAGTGTCCAACTTCTTGAAGGAGGATATCGATAACCTGTGGGAGGCGGCAGAAATAAAGCCGATGGTAAACCAGGTGCTCTGCCATATTTCAAATACTCCGCTTGATCTGATTGAATATTGTCAGGGGAAAGGAATCGTGATGGAGGCATATTCTCCTGTGGCGCACGGTGAGGCGCTCAAAAATGAGAAGATTGCAGAGATGGCAAAGAAATACGGCGTGTCTGTTCCGCAGCTCTGTATCCGCTACGATATCCAGCTTGGAATGATCGTGCTTCCAAAGACGGCAAATCCGGAGCACATGAAATCGAACGCTGCAGTTGATTTTGTCATTTCTGATGCCGATATGGATGTTCTGAAAGAAATCGAGAGAATCAAAGATTATGGAGAGCATGGATTCTTCCCGGTTTTCGGCGGCAAACTGTAAAGGAGGGAATAGACTATGGCAAAGACATTGATCGCTTTCTTTTCGAGAGCAGACGAGAATTATTTTGGAGGTTCCATGAGATATATCGAAGTCGGCAATACCGAGGTGGCTGTCGGCAAGATCAGGGAACTGATCGATACGGATGTATTCAAAATCGAGATGAAGAAGCCTTACTCGAAGGAATACAATCCCTGCATCAATGAGGCAAAGGCGGATAAGCAGGCAAATGCCAGACCGGAGCTTGTATCGCTTCCGGAGAGCATCGATGAGTATGACACCATCATCCTCGCATATCCGAACTATTGGGGAACGATGCCGATGGCGGTATTTACCTTCCTTGACGCATTTTCATTTTCAGGAAAAACCATCCTGCCACTGTGCACCAACGAAGGTTCCGGCATGGGATCCAGCGAGGGAGATATCAGGAAGACCTGTGCGGGAGCAGATGTGAAGAAGGGGCTTCCCATTAACGGAAGCAGTGTAGGCAGCTCCAAGCCGCAGATAGAGAAATGGCTTCAGGCGAACGGACTCATTTAAGGAGGATAGCTAAAGACCAGATGCATCATCACGGTTGTTGCGATTATGTCGCAGGGACTTGTAACGGATGCGTTAAAGCATCATATCCTGAATGCGAAGAATCATGGCGTGACCAAGGAGGAAATGGCAGCAATCATCACTCATACCGCTTTCTATAGCGGCTGGCCGAAGGGCTGGGCTGTGTTCAACATGGCAAAGGAAATCTACGGAGATATTATAGTGCCAGGTTAAGCAAAAGCCGCATAAAGCAAGGAAATAGGTCAGATTGAAATGTCTGACACATTGGATATACTCCGAAGGACACTTCAGAAAAAATGACAGAGCTTCAAAATATCGAAAAAATAAAGAGAGCTGGTGGCAAGTGATAGGGTCATTGGAAAACAAACGATTCGTGATTTGCTGTTTATCATCAATCAACTTATGGGAGAATTTTATATATGAATCTGAAAATTGCATTGCTTCAATTGCTTCCGGAAGGAAACCTTGATGCACAGTTTACCAAAGGAAAAACCGCTTGCATAAAAGCAAAGGAAATGGGAGCAGACCTTGCTCTGTTTCCGGAAATGTGGAGTGACGGATACTATCTGCCGCAGGAAGAAAGGGCAGTGGACAAACTGGCCGTTGCGGCAGACAGCGGATTCATCCGCTCATTCGGTGCGCTTGCGAGAGAACTGCAGATGGGCATAGGGATCACGTTTCTGGAAAAGAACACGCCGAAGCCTCTCAACTCCATTACCCTTTTCGACAGGAACGGGGAGGAATGCCTGCATTATTCCAAGGTGCACACCTGTGACTTCGCTGCAGAAAAGATATTATCGTCAGGGAAAGAATTTTATGTGGCTGATCTGGATGTCGGGAGAGGAACTGTAAAGGTCGGGGCTATGATTTGCTTCGACAGGGAATTTCCAGAGAGCGCAAGGATTTTAATGCTGAAGGGAGCAGAGGTTATAATTGCACCGAATGCTTGCCCGATGGAACTTAACAGACTTTCGGCTCTGCGAACAAGGGCATATGAGAACAAGGTTGCTATAGCTACCTGCAATTATCCAAAGGGGCAGCCGGACTGTAACGGTCATTCCACCGTATTTGATGGCGTTGCATGGCTGAGGGATGAACCGGGAGTGCGGGATATGTGTATCCTTGAAGCACCTGAGGAAGAAGGCATATATCTTGCGGAAATCGATATGGATATGCTCCGCGACTATAGGGAACATGAAGTGATGGGGAACAAATACCGTCACCCGGAGACCTATAGAATACTCGCAATGGAGGAACAGGAGAATGCTGTTCTATGATATTATTCGCCATTATGTTTATAAAACTATAAGACATTGCTGTCTCTATGTTTTTGTGAACAAGTCGACCTCTACCGGAAATCAAAATTCAGACAGTTTTATGCTTCCGAACTGCAACTTATGCCCTATGCGACACAAAAAGATCTTGACTTAGAGTGAACTTCAAGTTATATAATCCCGATATACGCCAAAATGAATGAGAGGAGACTATGAATCTCATCAATTATAAGATCTCCCGCTATGAAGAAGCATTGAAAACAGGTGTTCTCACATGGGATACCAACCACCACAAATACATTATAGGAGGAGAAAACAATGGCGAAGAACGCAAAACAGAAAGTAGCAGAGTGGCTGTAATCTAAACGGAAAGAGAGGATGATGTCAATGAAGAAATCCAGGAAACTCTCCGCAATCATTCTGTCGATGCTCATGATTTTTTCGCTTGCGGGATGTGGAAGCTCATCCGGCAGCACCGCTGACATTGGTATGGAGAACAAGGAATCGGAATCGGTTTCAGAGCAAATCGATGCTGGGGAAAGTGCTGAAGGGAGTAATGACAATGTCACACAATCTGAGCCGGATACACAGGATACAGAATCCGCCGCTGAAGATAGAACGGAATCCGGCAGCGATATCCTTGTAGTATATTTCTCACGTACGGGGGAACAGTACAGCGTCGGGGTAATTGACAAAGGAAATACGGAGATTGTAGCAGATATGATCATCGATGAGACAGGAGCGGATCGTTTTGAGATCGTTCCTGCGGATGATTATTATCCATATACCTATGCGGAGCTGACGGACATCGCAAAGCAGGAACAAAGCGAAAATGCCCGTCCGGCCTATGCCGAAGAGGCTCCAAATCTGTCGCAGTACAGCACCATATATATCGGCGCGCCCGTGTGGTGGGGAGACTGGCCGATGATCTGCTATACATTTTTCGAGAATAATGCGGACGGGCTCGCAGGCAAAACATTGATCCCGTTCTCTACGCATGCCGGATCAGGGCTTTCCGGATTTGATAACAAGCTGGCCGCAGCATGTCCAAACAGTACGATAGGAACCGGACTTGCTGTATCCGGATCAGATGCCCAGAACAATCAGGATAGTGTAAGAAGTACTGTTCATGATTGGATTCTCGGACAATAAAGATGAGGTGGTGTCATCGGGCGAAAGGTGGTGGGACCGTTTGAAGAAAAAACAGATCAAACTGATAGTGGATGTTGCAATGACGGTCTTGCTGCCAATGCTGATGGCCTACGCTATGATAGGAGAAAAGTTTCACGAGGTTGTCGGGTCTGTGATGCTGCTTTTGTTTATTCTGCATCACATCCTGAACAGAAAATGGTATCCGGCTCTCTTTACGCCAAAGCGTGCAGGCGGAATGTCCGGTGGGCATTCCGGTCGCAAGGGGAAATACAGTGCCAGGAGAATATTTCAGGCTGCCCTTGATATCATATTGATTGTCATCATGATCATGCAGCCGATTAGTGGCATCCTGATGTCAAAGCACTTATATACTTTTATAAAGGTGCAGGGTATTTCGGCGACCGCAAGGGAAGTCCATATGTGCCTTGCCTACTGGGGCTTTGTGCTGATGTGCGTTCATGCCGGAACGCATTTAACGACTCCTTTCTCAAAACTCAGGAGAGATAAAAAGGGCTTATGGGCAGGAATTCATATTGCGTGGTTTGCGGCTTCCGTCTATGGATGCATAGCTTTCGTCAAGAGAAACCTCGCGGATTATATGTTCCGAAAGACTGTATTTGTTTTCTTTGACTACTCAGAACCGAAAGCACATTTTTTCTTGGATTATGCGGCGATGATGCTGCTGTTCATGTTTGCAGGATATATAGTTGTTTCAGTTTTGGCAAGAGTGGGTATAAACTCCGTTGATCACGGTACAGACTGATACCGGAAGAAGGCTTATGAAAATAAGAAAAGCAAATAGAATCGAGGAGCGGAATTCATACACTGGAACATGCGGCGGACATGTATATGCCAAAGAATGCGGTATGATACAGCGGCTATCCATATTATTTCATTCCGAATGCATATCCTGTCATGGCGATCGCGCCAAGCTCACAGTGGTTGTTGAACACAAGGGGCTTTTCGTTCTCAGTGGCTCCAAGAATATAGATGAGTGGAAGGAAATGCTCCGGAGTCGGTACGGCGTAAGCGGCATTTGGAATGGATTCGTAGTTCATAACCTTGTCGTTATCTCGATTTTCCACATATTTTGTAATGAAACCAATTAACCCAATTAAAGGAGGATTTTACGATGGAATATGTAACAATGAACAACGGAAACAAATGCCCGGTAATCGGAATCGGAACCTTTATGATCTCCCCTGCAGACGCGGAGGTCAGCGTGAGGGAGGCTCTCAAGATGGGATACTCCTGTGTGGACCAAAGATGAACGAGATTGATACAAAGGCAGTATTCCATTAAGTCCTCCGAAACCGCAGTAAATAAGACTTTTACGGGCATTTGACCGCTCTGAAACGGGTGCGAAAGTGCCCGTTATTTTTATGCCCTGAGATTTTCGGCAGGATAGTGTTTTGCACTCTCAAATGGCAGTTGGGCTTTTATTTGAGAGTGAGGCTTTCATTTGAGAATGCACACCCTTCCTATCGTACCTGTGCAGACGTTGGCCTAAGAACACTTATCCTATGACAGGACATATTGTGAAAAACAGATGAAACTTTAGATTTCCCTATTGACTTTTTCAATTGGCTGGATTATACTAAAGGAAAGGTTAACGGCGTTAACATTTAACATCCAGGAGGTCGGTTATGCCTGCCAAAAAAGGAAATACTCCGGACAAGATTAAAGCTGTTGCAATGTCTATCTTTCTACAGTACGGTTTCCAAGGTACATCCATGCAGCAGATAGCGGCTGCTGTGGGAATTTCTGCTCCGGGCATCTATAAGCATTTTGACCGCAAAGAGGCACTATTCTCAGCTTTAGTAGATCCGATTATTGAGAAAATAAGGGGGATACTGCGCCTCACAGAAAGCGAGAAGGATGAGATGTTTCAACATGGACAGACAGATGAAGTATGGGACAAAGACAAGACTTTTTCCGAAACGCTGGATTTCATCTATGAAAATTTTGACGCTATGAAGCTGCTGATCTGCTGTGCGGAGGGGACGAAGTATGAAAATATTATAGATCGTGTTGCTGACTATGAAACACAGATCGTTCTTCGGACTTTGCCGGATTTAAGAGAAAAGGGCTTCTCCATTCCTCTGATCGAGGAGGAAACCATTTCGCTGATGATGCGAAATCAATATCGTACTTACGTGGAGTTTATTAAGAACGATTTTTCAAGAGAGGAAGCAAACATTTATATCAAGGCATCCAGCGCGTTTTTTACATCAGGCTGGAGAACCTTGTTTGGCTTTTGACAGGAGGGGTGTAGCATGAGCAATAATAGAGTCGAATGGGTGCTTTGCCCTGCCTGTGGTAATAAAACCCGGACGAGGGTCAGGCCGGATACAGTCCTTAAAAATTTTCCGCTTTTCTGTCCCAAATGCAAAAAAGAAACGATAATCAGCTTTATAGAACAAAACGTATCAGTCATCAAAGAGCCAGACGCTTTAGACGCAGAGCCGATGAACT
>JAFUTQ010000093.1 GCA_017484135.1 Lachnospiraceae bacterium | reverse complement strand
CATAAATGTGTTAGAGGATAACGGTTCACTTTTCGAGGGTGGGAGCGTTATCCTTTTTTATAGTACAGACGCTATGATAACACAACAGGGCTCCATATAAAACACTCTGTCAGAAAATGCGACAGAATATTTTATGCAGAAACCTGTTTTATTTTGCTAAATTTCCAGAATTATTTGGGAACATAAGGTGACGGATAACAGAAGAGAAAGAAGAAACATATAAAGAGAACATAAACGAGGCAGAACAAAAGGTACGTGCAATTGAAACGGCAGACATTCGCATGAGAGATTATCATTTCTCTGCTCCGATGAAATTAAAGAATAATGAAGAGGAATATCAGCAAATTTGTGCGGATAAACAGAAATTAGAGTCTGATCCCGGCTTTATGCAGATCTTAGAAGAGGTAAATCGTTCGAAGGCGCTTGTGGATGACCTTAACAAAAAAACGAATCAATTCATTGAAAAGAAGGGTGAATTAAAAAGCGAAATAAAGAAAGAGAATGAAAATCTTAAGGAGATAACGGGGAAAATATATACGAACCAAAATCAATATGAGGAGTTCCGATCGCAGCATCCGGAGCTGGAACAGACAATGTTGGCTGATTATGATCGTTTTCGTCAACGTTCGGAAGATGCAAGGGTCATCAAGCAAAAAACGGTTGATAATCTAAGAGGGGATGTGGATAAGGCGAAAAATGCAATGGAAAATGCACAGCTTGAGTATTTGCGCGCTGCAGGTATAAGTAATCTTGAAATGCGCGGTGTATCATATATTTCGTTTTTCAGTAAGGAAAAACGTGAGATCTCGAATGTTAAAATAGAAGAGGCATCCAACAAGCTGGAACTGTATGCCAGAGAGATGGAAAGCACGTTCATGACAGATTTTGTAAACGAAATGAATGAAAGCATGAAAGCGGCGATTGAAGAAAAAAACATGATCAATGATGAATTAAAGCATCTTCCGTTCGGTAATGATACCTACACCTTTACGATGGATGAGAGAGAAGATCGAAGCGAGTTCTTTCGGATTTGTCGAAAATTAAATGATTATGGTTCAGTAGAAATGCTGCAAAGCATGAATACAGAAGATGAAGAATTGTCACATGACGTTCGGAATTTTATGGATAAAATTCTTTCTGAACCTGACGAAAGTGAATATACGGATTATCGCAGATATTACAAATATGACATGAAAATTCGAACCAGACGGGGAAATGATGAAGTAGAAGCTGATTTTTCAAAAAAGCAGGGATCTGCAAGTAATGGCGAAAAACAGACACCGTATTTTATCATTCTTGCCGCGAGCCTGATGCAATGTTATCCAAAGGGAGTAGAGTGTGCCAGAATTGCGTTTATTGATGAAGCATTTGCCGCGCTTTCCAGAGAGCGGATCGAACAGATGGTAAAATATCTGGAAGAAAATCGTTTTCAGGTTATGTATGCAGCTCCCCCGGAAAAGATCGCCAGCATTGGAAATCTGATCGATACAACGGTTAGCCTTGTATCCTCCGGAAGATATACGAAAATGATTGAAGGGTTGGTAAGTCGATAAATGAATCAATTAACAGCGCTGCAGCGTAGAATTCTGGAAAGTATTTTGGATCAATATGAGAATAGCAAGACATATTCCGGCGAGAATAAAGTAGATCAGACATTTAAGGTTCGTGTATCCAAGGTATGGCCGGAATATCTGGATGATTTCACGGATGTATTGGAAATTGAAGAATTTGAGCGGCAGGTAACGGCACTTGCGGAACAGGGGCTCATAACGATTCGCTGCAATGATCGGGATGAAATGGTTTCATTTGCAGCGAAAGCAGATCAAATGGATGACTACTATAAATTGTTGAACCGACAGGAAAAGAAGATACTCCTTGACGAAGAAATCAGGATGTATCAGGAATTTTCGCGAGATCATACAGCCTTGGGGGCATTTTGCAGAAGACAGGTGGAACTGATGTCTTCCGGAAAAAGGGCGCAGTATCAGATGGATCGAGCCCGAAATTACCTTGCATTACTTCAAGCGATTATCCATAATCAGGAAGAGCTTTATGAACGGGAATTATCGATTCAGGTGTTAGGTGATAGTAAGTTATTTGAACAATCGTATCGAAAAGTAGTGTGCAAGCTTCTTAGGAACTATGGAGAGTATGAGGATATTCTGCAGGGAGAGGACGAGGAACGGTATATAGAACGTTTCATCCTTGAGCAGCACCATATCTATGCCAATCCAAACTATGTATATTTCAAAGGCAGTGCATCGATCTATTTGCAGAATGGAGAGGTAATGGAAATAAAAGATTCCCTGCCGATCGCATTATCCTCCGCGTTTTTGGATCAGGTAATATCGATACATCCAATATCAAAGAGGATCATTACGATTGAAAATCTGACCACCTTTCATCGTTATCAAAACGCAGATAGCTTCTGTATATATCTCGGGGGATATCACAGCTTTCGAAAAACGCAGTACCTAAAGAAAATTGATGCAGCAGATGAAAAAAACTGGCTGCATTTCGGAGATATTGATCCGGATGGGTATATGATCCTTCGGAATTTGCGCAGGACAACAGGACTGGATTTTCAGGCATATTGTATGGATGCGGATACATTAATGAAATATAGAAACTATACAAAGAAATTAGAAACGCAAGATATAACAAAAGCAAATACCCTGCTTGGTGAAGGCTTCTATCCGGAGATCATGAACATGATGTTGGAGGAGAATATGAAGCTGGAGCAGGAGATTGTTGTCTATAGATGATTGCGCATCGACATATCGTTCATTGATATCAAAAAAAAGCGAGAGTGACCCAATAAATGACCCAATAAACGACCCGATAACGATAAAACCGAATGAGAGAGAACAACGTATACTTGATCTCCTGAAGACAGATTCGGGACTTACATCATGTAATCAAATCAGATTTTCCACCGGGATCGCAAACCGAAACACATAGTCCCTGGGGTCAATTTCATTGCCGAAAAACACGCCGACCACGTTGATTCCGATGAGCGGACCGGCAGCATGGATATTTCTTTTTTTCATTTCGTCAAGCAGAATGTGTCCGCCGTTTTCCATAACTTCATCGCTGTCCCCATGGTAGAGAAGAGAAAATGCCTGACGTGGTTTTACATGAACGACTCTGGACGGGTCGGGGATTTCGTCAGGGCAGACCGACATACATATGGTCGAGGTGTACGGCTCCGGGTCTTTTCCATCGTATACATGTTCGAGGTCGGGAATGGCACAGAACATCGGAGTAGATGGATAAGGCCTGAAGCCCATATCATACATTTTCTTTATCTCAAGGTAATTATATTCAACCTGTTCCTTTATTTTTCGAATAGGACAAGGAAAGCAATAGCAGGTCATCTCCGGCAGATTGTAATAGGAGAAGGAGATACTTTCACGCTCGGAAAAATATGCCTCGAATTCATCCACGCAGCGCTGAGCAAGGTCAAGCCGCTCTCTGATTTCAGACAGAAAGGCCGGTTTATCCAGCGTGCCATTGTAATAGGACAGAATATCCTTTTGGGATATTCCCAGTCGTTTGAGGGACAGATACCGTTGAATCTTAAGGATATTCATGGTATCGTAATATCGAAAGCCGTTTTCCGGGTGAATCATCCGGGGAGTGACAAAGCCGGCCTCTTCCATCCGAAGGAGCGTGGCACGGCTGATACCACAAATTTTTGCGACTTCACGAATGGTATAGAGCTTTTCGCCCTCCATCTTATATCTTTCAATCATTGGTTTTCTCCGTTTATAAGTTGTCCAGATATGGACATTATAGCAAAGTTGAATCATAAATTCAACGAAAAGCGCTTGAACTGTCCCTATATGGACATGTTATAATGAAATAGTTTCCAAATAATACAAAGGAGGAATAGATTCTATGAAGAAACATCATGCGAAGGCCGGGGCGCATGCAGCTTCCGGGGATCAAATAAGCCGGAAAACGCGAGGCAGCGTCCCGCTATTCTCGTCCATCCGGTTCCGGATTATGTTTACCATCGGAATCGCGGTGTTCATCGCTGTTTTATCTGTGCTTTTGGTTGTGACGATTCCGGTTCGTAAAGAACTGGATGCGGTCAATACGGATTATCTGTATAATCAGACCTTGCTTTACGGTCAGAAACTGGAGACGGCGGTAAATCTGACGCAATATCATACCGATATCAGCAAAGTGCCGTTTCGTCTGGAAGCATTTTTACAGGGAGCAAAGCTGGAACGATGTGAGAGCAGCTATTGCTTTCTGGTGCGTGAGGATGGGATTGTGCTTATGCATCCCGATCACACAAAAGTCGGACGACAGATCAAAATTGATGTGATAGGAAATATTGCGCAGCAGACGCAGAGCGATCAGATACCGGAACCGGGCATTGTGACCTATCAGGAGGATGGGGTAGAGAAAATCGCCTCCTATTATGCAAGCAGCAAAGGGTTCGTCCTTGTGATTGCGGTGGATCGGGCGGATTTCTTTTCCACGATCAACAGGAGGACGACGATTGCGATCTTAACAGGTATCGCTATTTTTGCTGTGATGCTTGCCTTTGGATGGTATCAGGCACTTCGTATCACACGTCCGATTGAGACCGTATCCGATGTGGTTGACCGCATCGGAGCCTTAGATTTCACAGCCGATCCGAGAGCAGACGAGCTTGCAAGACGAAAGGATGAAACCGGGGTGATCGCAAACTCCGTAAAAAACATGCGGCAGAAGCTGGTGAAGATCATAGAAGAGATAAAAAATCAGAGTACACTTTTATACGGAACGTCAAGCGAGCTGTTTGAGAGCGCAAAGGACACGAGGGAAAGCGCATCCCACATTGATTCCGCGGTAAAGGAAATCGCTACGGGAGCATCGGAAACCCAGCGGGCAAACCATGATGTCGGAGTGATCGGGGAGATGATTGTAGATACCGGAGTGCAGGTTTCAGGCTTGATGGAAACGGCGAACATGATGCGTCAGACAAGCGAGAAGGCATTTGAAACCCTGACGGAGCTTGTGCGGATTAACGAACAGACCTCCGCCTCGATCGACAGGATCTATGAACAGACAAATGAGACAAACCTTGCCGCCGAAAAGATCAAAGAGGTTGCAGCGCTGATCGAGGATCTTGCGAGTGAGACGAATCTCCTTTCCCTGAATGCAAGAATTGAGGCCGCCACAGCAGGGGAACAGGGGAAAGGATTTGCAGTCGTGGCAGAAGGAGTTCAGAAGCTGGCAGATGCATCCAGCGCATCTGCTCAAAACATTACCATTATCATTCAGGATCTGGTAACGAACTCAACGAAGGCAGTGGAAATCATGGATGAAGTGCGTGAGGTCATGCAAAAGCAAAGTGCTATGGTTGAGCAGACGGAGGAAGCATTCCGTATTGTCCGGGGCGGCATTGACGGCTCTTTGTCAAATGCTGCAAACATCCGTCAGCAGGCGAATCGGCTTGACAGTGCGAGGGAAGGCATCATCAATACGGTAGGAAGCCTCTCATCCATTGCGTCACAGAATGCAGAGAACTCTCAGGAAACATCGGACACCCTGTCAAATATTCTAAGGGATTTGCAGGTAATGGCAGATGGAATTGACAGACTGAACGGAATTGCTGAGACACTTGAGACAAACGTTCAGGAAATCCGGATTTGATGGAGGTGGCGATGATGAGAACAAAAAAATTTTTTCGGAGCGTGGTTGCGGGGAGCTTAGTTCTGTGTATCACAGGCTCGGTTCTTTCCGGTTGTGCAAAGAAGGCGGAAACAAAAGAAACCGCTGCGGAGGAAGTTTGCACCGATGGAGGGCAGGTCTTAAATATTTATTGTTGGAATACGGAATTTGAAGAGCGAATGACGGATTATTATCCGGACTATGTGGACAATGGGGATGGAACAGGTTCCATTGGGGATGTGAAGGTCGTGTGGACGGTGAATCCCAGTGATAATCTGGCATACCAGAATGCACTTGACGAGGCACTGCTTCTGAATATCGATGCTTCGGCAGATGAGAAGGTGGATCTGTTTCTTATGGAGGCCGACTATATCTTAAAGTATGTGGATTCTGACTACACATTGGACATAGTGAACGATCTGGGCATAACCGAAAGCGAACTCGCAGATCAATATCCGTATACAAAGGAAATTGCGACCTCTCAGGATGGAAAGCTGAAGGGGACAAGCTGGCAGGCGACGCCGGGATTGTTTGCTTATCGTCGTTCGATTGCCAGGGATGTGCTCGGCACCGATGATCCGAATGAAGTGCAAAAAGCGCTTTCCGACTGGGATCATTTTGAACAGACAGCTGCAAAGGCAGCGGATAAGGGATACAAGATGCTTTCCGGAAGTGAGGATTGGTTCCGGGTATTTTCCAATAATGTAGAGAAACCGTGGGTAGATGATCCCTCGAGTGCGTCCCCGCATATCCAGATTGATGACGGACTTTTAGAATGGGTGGACAAATGCCGGAAATATTACGACAATGGTTGGATGGGCAGCACGTCCCTGTGGAGTGATGAATGGAGCTTTGATCAGAGCGCAGAAGGAAAAGTATTTGGCTTCTTCTACTCTACCTGGGGAATCAATTTCACGCTTGTGGGAAACGCCGGAGAAGAAGGCTTCGGTGACTGGGCGGTTTGCGAGGGACCGGCGGCATGGTATTGGGGAGGTACATGGATTGCAGGGGCAAGGGGAACAGACAATGCGTCCCTTGTGGCAGATATTATGAGAAAGATGACCTGTGACAAGGACAATATGGTTGCAATTACAGAGGGACCCTCGGATTATACCAACACCATATCCGGTATGGAGCAGATCGCAAACTCAGATTACCGGTCGGAGTTTCTGGGTGGACAGAATCACATTGCGCTGTTTGCAGAGGCTGCTCCGAAAATCGATATGTCCATGGTGGGCCCTTATGATCAAGGCTGCTGTGATGCATTCAAGGAGGCGTTCACAGGCTATATTACCGGAGAATATGACAAAAAGACCGCGTTACATAACTTCTATGACAAGGCGGTTGCCAATTTTCCGGAGCTGACTTATGATGAGATTGATTTGGAATAAAAAAGATGTAAATCAGCGAGCTTGTATGTCGGGAGTGGGGACTTCATTTGACCTATCATCCATAGAGGAGGTAATCAATGGACAGGTTTAGCAGAGAATGGTCAAAGCTACTTGAAATCGCAAATGATTTATGCTACATTCAATTCAGACAACAACAGGTGCCACCGGAAGACGGCTAGCCCGGTTGTGTAAATTAGCTAAGAATAGCCGCTCAACTTACCAGGTCGGGGTGGCTATTTTTATGATATAATGAGCGCAAGCGAGAAGAATATGCTGGCATGTCCGGCGAGCGGCGAATGTCGATCATGAATCGAAGATTCATGATATAACAAAATTACAGAAGGGATCAATTGGTATGTCGGAAACAGTTTATTCTATTTCAAAAATCAAATCGCTGCTACAGCCTGTTTTTAGCAACTATAATATAAAGAAAGCAGTTCTTTTCGGCTCATACGCCAAGGGAGTTGCCGCCAAAAACAGCGACGTAGATATTCTGGTTGACAGCGGCTTAAAGGGACTGGCTTTCTTTGGCTTGTTAGAAGATGTTGTTACCGCATTGGATAAAAATGTAGATATGCTTGATGTATCACAAATAACACCTGACTCTTTGGTTGACAAAGAAATCGCAGAAAGCGGGGTGCTTATTTATGGTCAATAAGGATTTACAGGTGCTGAAAAAGATATACGATCACATAAATACCGTTATCTTGTATTGCAGCAACTGTCATTCTCTTGACGATTTTCAAGCTGATTCTATGCGTGTTGAGGCTTGTGTTTTCAATCTGATGCAGATAGGCGAGCTTGCGAAAATTGCACTTAGCGACGATATTAAATCTCAGATATCAACCATACCATGGAAACAGCTTTACGGTATGCGAAACAGAATTGTGCACGGCTATTCCGGCGTGGATATGCATATTATTTGGGATACCATTCACGAAGATTTGCCCATGTTGAAACAGGAAATTGAAAAATATTTGTAGCTTGAAATCAGCAAGGATGATTATGGCAAGTGGCGTTATAACTATCCGAAGTATGATACCTCAAAGCACCCGTTAAAGGTGCCGTCTAAACATATAAAAACAACGGACTGTCAAACGCCTGTAAATCCTGAACAATTCAGCGAAACTGCTCACGACTACTTGGGAATTATAGAAAAAATTCGAGATTATGCAGAGTATTAAAAAGTTTAGATAAAATGTCATCAAAGAAAACACGACAAAAAGCCCGTAGCTGCATTTGCACACAGCTACGGGCTTAATCATATGGTTTTTTACAATCACAAGCCAAAAGTAATTACTCTTTTAGTCCACAAATGTATGAATCGTGATAAAATGCATTGACCGATAAAAAAACTAAAAATGGCTATTGACTCTCACGTTCCGTCATAGGCTACAATATGTTCATCAAGAGACAGGAGGACGACCATAATGAAAACAGTAAAAGAAGTGTCGGAGCTTACAGATATCTCGGTGCGCACGCTTCACTACTATGATGAAATCGGGCTTTTTAAGCCCACAGAGGTAACAGAAGCAGGATACAGGCTTTATGACGATAAAGCCATAGAGAAGCTTGGACAGATACTGGTGTTCCGTGAGTTGGATCTTCCACTTGCGGGTATTAAGCTCATCATGGATAATCCGGATCTTGATCGCAACAGTGTTTTGGCAAAACAGCGAGAAATGCTCTGTCAGAAACAGCAGAGAATAGAACGCATTATTGCCAATATAGACAGAATGTTGAAAGGAGATTACGATATGGACTTTACCGTATTTGACGAAACGGAACGTCGAGCTATGTTTTCCGACATGCTACAGAACATGAATGAATCACAGAAGCAGATTTTCGTTGATCATTATGGCAGCATTGAGGCGTGGGAGAAGCATATAATCGAGGGGGGTTCTGATGAAAAGACTCAAAAGAATTTTGCAAAACTGGTTGAATGGTATGGGAGCAAGGATGCCGTAAAAGAATCCATGAAGAATCCCCCGAAATCAGAGGTATTCACAGCATACCAGAATAGAATTGGAAGTATTCAGAAGAGACTCGCTGAGACGAAGGGTACAGATGTGAATTCATTTGAAGTTCGGCAGTTGATCGGTGAATATGATTTTGTCGCAAGGCAGTTGTACCAGGTCGAAGATCCCAAGCTGCTTTTGTTGGATATTGCCAGGGGTTATCGGGAGAAAGCTGAACTGATAGATGGAGTGGATTCCATATATGGAGAGGGATCCGCAAAATATATTGGAGAAGCGATAGAAGCATTTTATTTATCTTCAAGGTAATATTTTAATCAGTTATATCACAGGTAAAAGGATCGGGAGACCGATCCTTTTATGTATGACGGGCATGCCGTCAGTCTGTGGTGAAAGTCCACAAGGGGCGTAGCTGCCGACGAACAGAATTACAATATGATTGATCATGTTCTGAACAATGGTGCTGAAAAGGCAAATTACACTCCTTGTATATCATATTGCATGATCCAATTGAGAATTTCCTTAACAACTGGTTTTAAGTCCCTGCCCATTTGTGTTAGAGAATATTCTACTTTTGGAGGAATTTGCTGATATTCTTTACGGTTAACAAGACCGTCCTTTTCCAATTCTTTTAATTGTGCAGATAACATTTTGTGAGTAATCGGCGTAAGGGCACGTTTTAATTCGCCATAACGCAGCATTTTATGAAAAGCTAGCACATAAATAATTCGCAATTTCCATTTTCCGCCAATCATGTTCACCACTTTTTCAAATTTTACATATCCAAAGTCTTCCAGATAACAATCTTCTGATTTCATTTTATTACTCTCCTTTTTGATAGTATCTCACAAAAAAGTGCATACTTACAAAATCAAATATACAGAGATAAAATAAAAAAGTAAATAAGATTTTGAAAGAAGGAATGGCTCGTGAAAATCGTAATTGTAAATGGAAGTTATCGAATAAAATGGAAGCATATTTTTGTGCTATTAGTTATCTTTTTATGCATGATGGCATTCATGCGATATACTGCGTTGCAGGTAAAAGTTGTTTCCAGAGGGACAGGTGTGCTTGATTTGAACGTCGGTAATTCTGTCGAGCATGTTCAGCAGACATTGATGGAGCTGGGTTACGACGGGCGCATGTATTATTTAAAGCATTTTTTAGTTGTTGATGGTATATACGCTATGGTTTATGCAATCTTTTACTTTTTTTCAATTAGATTTTTATTACATAAAAATGAAATTCGAAGAAAAAGAGTATATCTTTTTTCCGTGTTTCCGATAGTAGGTATGTTATTTGATTGGTTAGAAAATCTTTCTTTGAGTTTTCTGTTAGTGAATGGGACAACGGAACCGGCAACTTGGTGTATGTTATTTAGAGTAAGCAATATTTTGAAATTTTTATTTGTATATTTATCATTATTAATAGTTGTTTTAGGAAATCTCGGCTTGCTATTTACCAAAAGGCTGTGTTTGAGAGGCTGAAAGGCTTCGAAAAGGCTTCATATATTATCTCTAACTTGTAAAAAATCAATAAAAAGGCTAAAATATTAGTACACAAATTTAAGACATTAGGAGGCTGTCGTGGAAGATATAAAGAAGGATCCCTTTGAAGAATATATTAAAAGCCTGCCTCCTTCCCGTAAAGAGATGGGGCAGGCGTGGTCTGCTGCGATCGGTCTGCAGGATGTCGATGGCTTAAAGCCGTCGGAATATCTGTATGAGACTGCAAAGAGGAACATTGATGGCGAGCTTACCATTGATGAAGCAAATGAGCTGATCCATGCTTATTACGAGAGCAAGGAAGGCAGAGCGGAACATGGCACTGAGGAAGCGGACAAGGTTTCGGCAAGAATAGCAAGGCTGCTTGCTGAAAAAGCCTTTGTATTTTCGCCGGCTCAGTACATTTCCATTCACAGGGAATTGTTTCAGGGGATATATGCCCATGCGGGAAAGCTCAGGGATTATAACATTACAAAAAAGGAATGGGTGCTTGATGGGGATACGGTTTCCTACGGCAGTGCGATTGATCTTCGGGAGACGCTGGAGTATGATTTTTCTCAGGAAAGAGCATTCCGCTATAATGATCTCACAATGTCGGAGATGGTGCATCATCTTGCGGTTTTTGTATCCGGACTGTGGCAGATCCATGTATTTGGAGAGGGTAATACCCGTACAACGGCGGTTTTTTTTATCAAATATTTAAGGCAGCTTGGATTTGATGTTGACAATGATCTGTTTGCAGAGCATTCGTGGTATTTCAGAAATGCTCTGGTGAGGGCAAATTATAACAATCTCAAAAAAGGCATCTATGAGACAACAGAATTTCTTGAAAAATTTCTTCGCAATCTTCTGCAGAAGGAAACGAATGAGCTTCACAACAGAGAAATGCATGTAAGCGGTCAGTTTGCAGTAAAAAGCGAGAGTGACCCAATAAATGACCCGATAACGATAAAGCCTGATGAGAGAGAACAACGTATACTGGATCTCCTGAAAACAGATTCGGGACTTACACGAGCTGAGATGGCGGAGCTTCTCGGCTGCTCAGACTCCACTGTGAAGAGAACCTTGCAGTCTATGGTTTCAAAGAACCTGATCCGTCGCATAGGCGCCAACAAGAAAGGCGAGTGGATCATTATGTAATCAATGGACAGACTTGGCAGAGAAATGCATAAACCTCTTGACAGACCATCAATTGAGGGATATACCATCAATTAATAGAATGTTCTGAGACAAAACCTGGCGACATTATTCCGTTTTCTTTAGCAAAAGAAATAAGGATTTGAAAGCTGGCGCAAAAAGCCGCTGCTCACAAAATTGGCTATGGTGGAGCAGCAAAAGGATTTTTGAATCAAGAGGAGTTGTTTCAGAATTATCGTTGACAAAACTCGTTTCTTTTTTTGTGTCCAAAATATCATAAAGATACTATCCGAATTTAGCATTTCTTATATGACGCTGATCCTGCTGAATGGGCAGACTGCAATATCTACCGGACAGTTTCCTATGTGGGTCTCAGAAACAGATGAATATGTTGACGACGGAATATTCTACGGAAGATATCGAAAAGGGATCATCATGTGATCAAATCAGATTAAATCAGATTTTATATTTGATTGATTCCTGGCAGATATATGGCAATAAAAAAAT
>JAFUTQ010000092.1 GCA_017484135.1 Lachnospiraceae bacterium | reverse complement strand
TCTACCTATATAAATCTTTGTGTACTTATCAAAATAAGTGATTGTTCTTTTCGGCTTTTTCAATCTTTCTGATATCTTATTTAATGTTATTATACAGAAGCAATCATAAATATACAAGAAATATTGGGAATAACACCTAACAAAAATGAGGGGGAATACAAATGAACGAATTAATCAAGATTATCAAAGACACCATCCAACCAAATTTTCTAAATATCAAGACTTCCATTCAGACCTATGACAGGGAAGCTCTCTGCTGTGGTTCGCCATGTTGGAGATGGGCCTATCATGCGCTTCACTCTGCTGACAAATGGTTCATTAATCCTTTTGTATATAGAGAGCCTGCATTTCACGAGGATGGAATGGATAATCCGGACAATCCGACCAATGTCGTATTAACCGATGAGCAATTACTGGAGTATCTTGCCTATATCGAAAACAAAACGTTTGATTATCTGGATAGCCTTACGGATGAAATGCTGTATGAAAAGCCGGGAAAATGCCCTTATACACGAATGGAACTGGTGCTGAGGCAGTATAGACATCTATCCTTTCATACCGGCATGCTGAATGGACAGACTGCAATATCTACCGGACAGTTTCCTATGTGGATCTCAGAAACAGATGAATATGTTGACGACGGAATATTCTACGGAAGATATCGAAAAGGAATCATCATGTGATCAAATCAGATTTTATATTTGATTGATTCCTGGCAGATATATGGCAATAAAAAAATCATCTTGACTTTTTAAAAGAAACATAGGATAATCGGAAACGTGACATCGACAGTTCATTTGTACCTTCCTGTCGTTAAAAAAAAACCGGGACTACAATCGACAATGGGATATTTATAGGTTGCTTGTAGCTTTGCGGTTTTCGCAAAGCTTTTTTATGTGCAGGGCGCATTAGGAGAAATTGTATTATGAGAGCATTAGTTTTATTTAGCGGTGGTCTGGACAGCTCTGTCTGTTTAGGGCTTGCCGTCAAAGAATATGGAATAGGAGGAAGCCTAATATGCCAAACGAATTGATTTTTATTCTCACAATTTTCATCTATCTTGGAAGCGTGCTGGTACTGTATAAGCTTTTTGGGAAAAATGGCTTGTTCGCATTTGCAATTTTCGGAACACTTCTCGGAAATATCGCCGTTTGTAAATGTATTGATCTGTTCGGGGTATCGACCACGGCAGGAAATGTGCTTTATGCATCTACATTTCTTGTCACAGATATCCTGTCTGAAAAATACGGAAAAAAAGAGGCGACAAAGGCAGTGAAATACAGCTTTTCCATTATGTTTTTGTGGCTGATCGGAACCCAGTTGATCTTGCAGTTCACACCAAATGCAAATGATTATATTCAGGATAGTCTTGGCGTAGTATTCGGATTAGTTCCGAGAATCACCATTGCAAGTCTGATCGGATTCGTATGCAGTCAGAACATTGACGTTTTTTTATATCACCTGATCTGGAAAAAGACCGGGGATAACAAATCAAAGCTTTGGATACGAAATAACGGAAGTACCTTGTGCAGTCAGGCAGTTGACACCTTGATTTTTACAACCCTTGCATTCTGGGGAACCTATCCGACGAATGTATTTGTCAGTATCCTGCTTACCACCTATCTGTTCAAGGCAATTGTGGCCGTTCTGGATACGCCGTTTATCTATTTTGCACGAAAACTGAACCCTTTGGAGGATTGATGACAATGAGAGAAAAAGAAGATTTAACCAAACTTGGCAGCAGAAATACCGAATACAAAACAACGTATGATCCGGCGATATTAGAAAAATTCAGCAACAAACATCCGGAAAACGATTATTTTGTGAAATTCAACTGTCCGGAATTTACGAGTCTTTGCCCGATTACCGGTCAGCCTGATTTTGCAACGATAACCATCTCATATGTTCCGGATGAATTCCTTGTGGAGAGCAAGTCGCTGAAGCTGTATCTGTTTTCCTTTCGGAATCATGGGGATTTTCATGAGGATGTGGTCAACATCATCATGAAGGATTTGATCAAGCTTCTGGAGCCCAAATATATCGAAGTATGGGGAAAATTTCTTCCGCGGGGCGGGATATCGATCGATCCTTATTGCAATTATGGAAAACCGGGAACCAGGTGGGAGCAGGCGGCCTGGGAGCGCTTGCGGAATCATGACTTGAATCCCGAGAAAATAGATAATCGATAAACCATTTTTTCAAGATACCGTTAAGAACAACCGAATTTTTGCCGATAAAAATGTTAGGACATCCATAATTGGAATCCGCATTTGCAGATGGATGTGCTGTATACATTTTATATATAGAGGTGGCTTTCTGAAGAGAGCCATCTCTTTTCGTTGACTTTCGCAGAGAATCGTTGCATAATCTAAGCACAAGATAAAGCTATTGAGGCTTAGAAGATTCGCATCGCGTGTAGGAGGATACAATGGTAAAGCATATCATTTTATGGACATTAAAGGACGAGTATACTGAAGCACAGGCGGAGGAAATCAAGACCGGGATCAAGGAAGGACTGGAAGGACTTGCGGGGCAGATTCCGGGACTGATTGACATCAAGGTTATCATCCACGGACTTCCAAGCTCAAATGCAGATCTGATGCTGGATTCTACGTTTGAGAGCGAAGAGGCGCTGAACGGATATGCAGTACATCCCGCGCATGTGGCAGTGGCGGACGAAAAGGTAAGACCGTTTACCGCAATCAGGAGCTGTCTGGACTTTAAGGTATTAACAGTTCAGCCATAGCTACAATCAGATGCGAATCATGCTTGCATGAATGAGCAACTGATTGCAGCTATGAGCGGAACGCCCGATTATGAGCAAAAGGAGCTGCGACAGCAGCGGAAAGCACTGAAAGTGCGTTTTGCGAATGGGTGTGGGCTGAACTGTTGCTATAGAGATAACAACGGCAGGAGATAGACAGATTGAACGCAAATGAGATATTAAAACAATACTTTGGCTATGACTCCTTTCGGGAAGGTCAGGAGCAGATGATACATACCATTATGGAAGGGAGAGATGCGCTGGCCATCATGCCCACCGGTGCCGGAAAATCCATTTGTTATCAGGTGCCGGCGCTGATGCTGCCCGGAATCACGGTCGTCATTTCTCCGCTCATTTCACTGATGCAGGATCAGGTAAAGGCATTGAACGAAGCCGGAATCCATGCGGCATTTATCAATTCCTCTCTCTCAGAGTCCCAGATTACAAAGGCACTTGCAATGGCCGAACAGGGAGCTTATAAAATTATATATGTAGCGCCGGAGCGATTGGAAAGTCCGCAGTTTGTGCAGTTTGCCTCCCGTGCGGAGCTTTCGATGGTGACCGTAGATGAGGCGCACTGTATTTCCCAATGGGGACAGGATTTCCGCCCCAGCTATCTGAAAATCATAGAGTTTGTCAGTCATTTGCCCGAAAGACCAATTTTGAGCGCTTTTACAGCGACAGCGACGGAGGAGGTAAAGAATGATATTGTATGCATTCTGAACCTTAAGAATCCCAACGTGATCGTTACCGGCTTTGACCGGGAAAATCTTTATTATCGCGTGGAACACATGAAGGGGAAAGGCGATTTTGTCGTGGAATATGTCCGGACACATCCCAATGAAAGCGGCATTATCTATTGTGCAACACGAAAAAATGTAGACACACTGTATGAGCAGCTTTTCAAAAAGGGTTTTCCGGTAACGAAATATCACGCCGGGCTTGGGCAGGCGGACAGAAAGAAAAATCAGGATGATTTCATCTACGACCGCACGCCGGTCATGATTGCCACGAATGCGTTTGGAATGGGCATTGACAAATCAAATGTCCGGTATGTGATTCATTACAATATGCCGCAGAGCATGGAAAACTATTATCAGGAAGCCGGACGAGCGGGGCGGGATGGGGAGCCGTCGCAGTGTATTCTCCTTTTTTCCGTGCAGGATGTGATGATTAATAAATTCCTGCTGGAGCATAAGGATTTCAGTGAGGTTCCGGATGAAGATGTGGAATTGATCAAACAGCGGGATGCGCACCGGCTGCAGGTGATGGAGGGCTACTGTAAGACCACGGGCTGTCTGAGAAATTATATTTTAAAGTATTTCGGAGAAAAAACGGTCGGCGCATGTGATCATTGCGGAAACTGTCACCGCAAATATCAGGAAACAGATATGACGAAGGAAGCGAAATGGGTCATTAACTGCGTAGCAGAGACAAAGGGACGATATGGTCTTACCGTGGTTCTTGGCACCTTGCTTGGCGCGAACCGTGCCAGACTCAAGGAGCTTGGCACGATTCATTACAAATCATATGGCGCATTAAAGGACTGCAGTGAGGCAGAGTTGAGAACTTTGATCAGTCAGATGCTGTTGGACGGTTATCTCTATCAGACAGAGGATCGTTACAGCGTTCTTCGGATGGGAGATATCTCGCCCCTGAAAGATGAAAACCATCGGGTATTGATCCGCACCTACGAGGAAACGGAGCCTGCCCGCAGGCAAAAGACAAGCCGAAAGAGGAGCACGGACTCCCTTACGCGCGCCGGCTATGAATTGTTTGAGCAGCTTCGCCAGCTCCGCTTAACGATTGCCAGGGAAGAAGCGATGCCGCCCTACATCATCTTCAGTGATAAAACTCTGATCGATATGTGTGCGAAAGTGCCGCAAAGTAAAGAAGAGATGCTGAATGTTTCCGGAGTAGGAGCGGCCAAATTTCAAAAGTACGGGCAGAAATTTCTGGATGAAATCCACACCTATCAGCTGCAGCATCCCAATGCGATAATCAGCATGCAGGACGGAGAGGATGACGAATCATGAAGGACGGAAAATTGCAGGAGGGTGGCAGAAGAGTCATTCGAAAGGAAATTCGTTTTACGGGAGCCGTACAGGGCGTTGGCTTTCGCTATCGCGCACAATATGCGGCAAACGGCTGCGGGGTCACAGGCTGGGTCAGAAACGAGTGGGATGGTTCGGTATGCATGGAGGCGCAGGGGACAGAGGGACAGATCAATGAAATGCTGAAGCTGATCCATGCGGGCTCCTACATCAGCATTGACCGACTGGAGTATCATGAGATTCCGGTTGAGGAGGACGAACGGGGCTTTCATGTCAGGTATTAGCGGTTTTGTATACATAGAAAAAGATTGCCAAATTTCAAAAGATAAGCTAAACTTCATTTAGCAAGAAATACAACAGAACGCTCTCAATAAAGGGAAAAGACATGGCCGAGTTGATCTTGCAATAGGAGAAATTGTATGAAGAAAAGCGTAAAATTAAAGGGAAAAGTCAGAAATTACATGAAATTCCCTTTGTGGTTTGCCCTTGTCATGATCTTATTGAATGTCCCGGTTTATTTTTGGGATATCCGGGCGGGAATGATTGTCTCGTCCTATTTGATCATTTATCTGATTGTGGTTGCCATTGTATATCATCAGAACAAACCGATGCTTGTAAATGAGCTGATCAATTTTGCGACACAGTACGGCACCGTTCAGAAGAAGCTGCTGAATGAATTTGAAATTCCCTATGTGCTATTGGACACCAATGGAAAAATCCTGTGGGTCAATGAAAAATTCACAGAGCTTACCGGGAAGGATAAAAGATACCACAAATCAATCACCGCTGTGTTTCCGACGATTACAAAGGAGCTGCTGCAGCAGGAGGAACCGGCGGAGCAGACAGATCTGGTCTGGGAAAAGCATCATTTCCGTGTGGAACTGAAAAAGATTTACTTTCAGGAGATGATGGAAAACAGTGAGATTGTCGAAGTCGGAGAGGGAGAACAGTATATCACCGCATTGTATCTGTTCGACGAGACACAGCTGAAGTATTACATGCGCGAAAATCAGGAGCAGAAGCTGGTAGCGGGCTTGATCTATATTGACAATTATGATGAGGCGCTGGACAGCATTGAAGACGTAAAGCGCTCGCTGCTCACTGCATTGATTGAGCGAAAGATCAATAAGTATTTTACGCAGATGGATGCCGTGGTAAAGAGAACGGAAAAGGACAAATATTTCGTAGTGTTCCAGCGCAGATACCTCAGACAGATGGAAGAGGATAAATTCAGCATTCTGGAGGATGTAAAAACTGTCAGGGTGGGCAATGAGATGGCAGTGACGCTCAGCATCGGAATCGGTGTCATGGCAAATAATTACATGCAGAACTATGAGTATGCCCGCATGGCCATCGACCTCGCGCTGGGACGGGGCGGCGATCAGGTTGTGGTAAAGCAGGGACGGGATGTCTTCTATTACGGCGGAAATACCAAGCAGGTAGACAAAAATACCCGTGTAAAGGCGCGCGTAAAGGCGCATGCCCTGCGTGAGATTTTAGAGAGCCGCGAGCATGTGCTCATCATGGGGCACAGCATACCGGATGTAGATGCGTTTGGTGCAGCCATTGGTATTTACTGTGCGGCAAAGGTTCTGGGAAAGCACGCACAAATTGTGATCAATCAGGTAACCTCCTCTCTGCGTCCCATCAAGGAGTGCTTTACGGTGGAACACGGATATCCGGAGGATCTGTTTCTGGACAGCGAGCGGGCACTGGAGCTGATTGATAATAATACGCTGGTGGTCGTGGTAGATACGAACCGCCCTACCTATACCGAGTGTCCGGAGCTGTTGAAAAAGGCAAAGAGCATTGTCGTGTTTGATCACCACAGGCAGGGAAGCGAAGTGATTAAAAATCCGGTGCTTTCTTATGTGGAGCCGTATGCTTCCTCCACCTGTGAGATGATCGCCGAAGTATTGCAGTATTTTTCGGAGGATATCAAGCTGACAGACAGTGAAGCGGACTGCATTTATGCCGGTATTTTGATTGATACAAACAATTTTATGACGAAAACCGGTGTGAGAACCTTTGAGGCTGCGGCATACCTCAGGCGATGCGGGGCAGAGGTGACCAGAGTAAGACAGCTTTTGCAGAATGACATGAGTGACTACAAAGCAAGGGCTGAAGTGATTCGGCATGCGGAGGTTCACCGAAATTGTTTTGCCATTTCCATTTGTCCGTCAGATGGAATCGAGAGCCCGACTGTGGTATGCGCACAGGCGGCAAACGAATTGTTAAACATCAGTGGAATACGCGCTTCCTTTGTATTGACGGATTATCAGGGAAAAATATATATCAGTTCAAGATCCATTGATGAAATCAATGTCCAGCGGATTATGGAGCGTCTTGGCGGCGGCGGTCATATGAATACAGCCGGCTGTCAGCTGCAGGATTGCAGCATTGAAGAGGCAAAGAAGATTTTGCTGGATACTCTGGACAGCATGATAGAGGAAGGAGACATAAAGGAATGAAAGTGATTTTATTACAGGATGTAAAATCTCAGGGAAAAAAGGGAGAAATCATCAATGTCAGTGATGCCTATGCCAGAAACCAGTTGATTCCGAAAGGGCTGGGTGTTGAGGCGACCGGAAAAACCTTGAATGATCTGAAGCTGCAGAATCAGCATGCGGATAAGCTGGCAGAGGAAAAATACCAGGCAGCCTTGCAGCTGGCGGAGGATCTGAAGGAACAATCGGTGGAGGTAAAAATGAAAGCCGGAGAGGGAGGAAGAACCTTCGGCTCGGTTTCTACCAAGGAAATCTCCCAGGCGGCAAAGGAACAGTTGGGTTTGGAGCTGGATAAGAAAAAGATGCAGCTGAAGGATGCAATTAAGGCGTTTGGCGTATACGAAGTGCCCATCCGGCTGCATCCGAAGGTAACAGCAACATTGAGAGTAAAGGTTACGGAAGCGTAGAGTAGGAGGCTCCTCATGGAAGAGGCACTGGTAAAGCGTATCATGCCAAACAGTCTGGAAGCGGAGCAATCGGTCATAGGATCCATGATTATGGATCAGGATGCGATCATGACTGCGGGAGAAATACTGGTCGGAGAGGACTTTTATCACAGACAGTACGGGATTCTTTTTGAGGCAATGATCGAGCTGTTTAACGCAGGCAATCCGGTAGATCTGGTTACACTGCAGAATAAACTGAAGGAAAAAGAGGTTCCCGAGGAAGTCAGCAGCCTGGAGTTTGTAGGCGAGCTGATCACATCGGTACCTACCTCCGCGCATATCCGGTATTATGCCGACATTGTGAAAGAGAAATCCACGCTTCGCAACCTCATTAAGACGATGCAGGAAATTGAGGATGCCTGCTATCTGGGACGGGAAAGCACAGAAGATATTCTGGCAGACACGGAGAAGAGTGTTTTTCAGCTCTTACAGAGCCGTACCGGAGGAGATTTTGTTCCTATCCGGCAGGTGGTCATCAATGCGTTAGAGAGAATCGAGCGTGCATCGAAGCAGAAGGGTGCGGTAACCGGAATTGCGACAGGCTTTATCGATCTGGATTATCAAACCGCAGGACTGCAGCCCTCGGATCTGATTTTGGTCGCAGCCCGCCCCTCTATGGGAAAGACCGCTTTTGTTTTGAATATTGCCCAATATGTAGCGATTCGTTCCATGCAGACAACCGTTATTTTTTCTCTCGAGATGAGCAAGGAGCAGCTGGTCAATCGTATGTTTTCTCTGGAATCCAGAGTGGATGCCCAGAAGCTGCGCTCCGGAAATCTGACGGATGAAGACTGGGAGATGCTGACAGAAGGGGCCGGAAACGTAGGGCGCTCCAAATTGATCATTGATGACACCCCGGGTATTTCCATTTCCGAATTGCGGAGCAAATGCAGAAAGTACAAGCTGGAGCATGATTTGAAGCTGATCATTATAGACTACCTGCAGCTGATGAGCGGTTCGGGAAGAAGGGCAGAATCCAGACAGCAGGAAATATCGGAAATATCGCGTTCCTTAAAAGCGCTGGCGAGAGAATTGAATGTGCCTGTAATTGCGCTGTCGCAGCTCAGCCGTGCAGTGGAGCAGAGACCGGATCACAGGCCCATGTTGTCCGATCTGCGCGAGTCGGGAGCCATCGAGCAGGATGCCGATGTAGTCATGTTTATTTATCGGGATGACTATTATAACAAAGACAGCGAGATGAAGGGTGTATCCGAAATCATCATAGCCAAGCAGCGAAACGGCCCCATCGGAACCGTCAATCTTGCATGGCTCCCCCAATATACCAGGTTCGCAAACATGCAAAAGCAATGAGAAACGCAGTAGAAAAAGCAGAAAGAGCCATGGCAAATTTATTTGCCGATGGCTCTTTCTGCTTTTTTAGTGCTGTGTTTCTCATTGCTTTTGCATGTTTTTCAGTGTGTGGCTATCGGACGCTGGCAGCACAATATAGTACTCTTCGGGGCACGCTCTCGCTACGCGAAAAACGCAGCGGTACTAGGCTTGCAAAATACGCAAGCCAAGGACCGGCGTTTTTCAAGTACCCCGAGAGAGTACTATATTGTGCTGCCAGCTGTTTATTAGCAAAGCAGTGAATAAGAATGCGTTGGCGAACCATGTCGTAATTCTACGATGAAAAAACATTGAAAACCCTTCTCCCCAAAGCCTATAATTAAATTGGGCAAAGGAGGGATAATATGGAGAAGCAGCGATATATGATTTCCGATGCAGCGGCATTGGTCAACGTGGAATCCCATGTATTGCGCTATTGGGAAGAAGAATTAGAGCTTGCGATTCCCAGAAATGAAATGGGACATCGTTACTATACAAAGGAAAACATCGATCAGTTTTTTCAGATAAAAAAATGGAAGGAAGAAGGCTATCAGCTCAAGGCGATTAAGCTTCTGGTACATAACGGCGGCAATGAAGAGCTGCTGAACCAGATGCCGGAACTGCAGGAGACAGTGCCGGATCAGGCGAAGCAGCCAAAGCAGCCGCCTCTTAAGACGGCAGCGCATCCCGCAGACTCCAGAGTGGCGGACAATACCAGGCGCATGGAGCAGTTTCAGAACATGATGACAGAAATTGTCAGACGAGCCATTGAGGAAAACAATCAGGAGCTCAGCCGGGAAATGGGAGAGGAGGTGCGCACCCGTATCCTGAAGGAATTGAACTATCTTGCCAGAGAGCAGGAGGAGGCACAGGAGGAGCGTTACCGGAAGTTAGATGAGCTTTTACGTCAGAATCTGAAGGTGAAAAAAAAGAAACAGAGAGAAAAACGGCTCTTTCACAAAAATGCAGTGGTGCAGCCGAATTAGTGTGGGTGAGAAAAAAATATCTCTATCCCGATGGGGTTTTCCATTCGGATAGAGATATTTTTGCTTTTATCATGTACTTTGGATGCTTTGCTTACTCTAAGCTGATCGATCCGGTGGGGCAGACACCTGCACAAGCGCCGCACTCGATACATGTAGCAGCATCGATCACATACTGTCCGTCACCTGCAGTAATAGCACCTACCGGGCATCCGCCTTCGCAAGAGCCACAGCTTACGCAACCGTCAGAAACAACATATGCCATAATTTTGTCCTCCTTTTGATAATGCTTTAACTAAAAACGTTCCTGTCGTTTAAGCCTTATTATAATACCTGCGCTGAGATATTACAAGAGAAATTTTCTCAATATTTATGGTATCGCGGTTGACAAATATATAGAATGGAATCATAATTTTATAAATAGAAGGGGAATTATTTCCGTAGGAGGAACGATCACATGAAAAAAATAATACGTCTTGCAAGTATTGTATTATCTGTACTCGTTTTATTTTCCATTGCCATTCATATGAAATCAAAAACATCAGAAACAATGGCAAACAAGGAGAAAGCAGATCTTACCGTGGACTACATTCGGATCGGCTTATCGCAGTACAGCGGAGGAAGCCTTACGTTTACACCCGATCCGGCGCCGATCACTCTTACCGACGGGAACAGGTTTACCCGTTCCGTGGAAGTTCTCACAGATATGATAGAAAATGAGGAAGCAGTACAGGAGGAATTACCCGTACCTTCTATCTGTGTATCGGTACATTTTTCTGACGATACGGAAGAAACCTATTACATTGCAAAAGATAGCTCCTCCTATGAATTCTTTGCGGATATTCTAAAAGGGCAGTTCGTAAAGCTGACCTAAACATCACAGACGAAAAACATATTTTACAAAATAATTGCATATTCTAATATTTGGCATTATAATATTTAAGCTAAGGAAAAGGAGGGATCGCATAATGGCACAGGTAACAGAAAAAACCATGATCGGTGAGCTGCTCATGATCAATGAAAATATCGCGCCAATTCTTTTGGAAATCGGAATGCATTGTCTGGGATGTCCCGCATCACAGATGGAGACGATTGAGGAAGCCGCAAGCGTTCACGGTGTTGATCCGCAGGAGCTCGTAGCCCGTATCAATGACTTTCTGGAAAAGGACGAGAAATAAAAAATATCCGGCTGTTTATGTCCTGATGAAAGACATAGGCAGCCGGAAAATCTTTTTTGAGATCGTAATGATTAGTTGTTTTTCACCAACCGGATTCGCAGTTCCACAAACGAAAGAATGATCGCGAGCGCAAAAGCATACAGCAATGAGATGATTGCTATTGCAATAGGCGAACCGAGTGCATCCGGACTGGAAAGCTGATGAAGTATTACGGACAATTGCACCAGCACAGTCAGTGGCCCTGTCAGCAGCAGGATGCGAATCGCATATTTTTGCGCAATCAGCGCACGATCCAATTCTGCGTTCGTCAATTTTCCCCGACCCTTAAACGCAATTTGAAATCCCCTGAAAAAATCCTTCATCAGCCCGGCTGCTCCGAGAATGATCGCAAGAGCGATGAGATCCATAAGCAGTGACGGGATGTCAATCAACTCATACAAATAAAAATTGTTGAACCCTGCCGAGACAATGACAGTGTATCCGATCATTGCAAAGACAGCCAGAAGCCCGATCAGCGTGCCGATCACATTCCACCAAAGCTTTTCCCGTTGTGTTTTGTTCTCCTCCATCAAATTCATCATATTTTCCTCCGCCTTTCTGTCGTAGCTGTCCTTCGACAGCCGTTCCCCGGATAGAAGTTCATTGATATTGATGCGCAATTCCTCACAGAGGGAGACCATGACAGAGATATCCGGCAGGCTGACCCCCCGTTCCCATTTTGATACGGCCTTGTCGCTGATGTTTAGTTTTTCTGCCAGCTCCCGCTGCGTCATCCCGCAATCCTTCCGGGTCTGTGCGATAAAATGACCAATTTTTTCCGTGTCCATCCATCAATCCCTCCTATGCCGTGTTTTCATGTTACAGGCAGAGTCTATCATGGTAAAAAATCCCTGTAAACCGAACCGCAGTAGAAATCGGGAGAATCAAAGCTGCTTGTCTCTCTACTCACGGTAGAATCCATAAAACGATTCCGTACAGCCGCAAACATGGTATCACATCGGTATTGTTTTCGCAAAGGAAACTTTAGAAAACAACAAAAATGGTCGACATATCTATTATGAGACAGGTCGCTGTTTGGCGGTACGCATATGGACGGAGGTCTTTGTATGAAAATTGATGCAGTAAATATTATGGGAAAGACACAGAGCGCAGGAGAAGCCGTCAGGGGTGGCCGGCTGACGGAAACGGACACACAGCTGCGGGTTTTTTCCATTGAAAAAAGCCGCAAGGCAGACCACATGATGGCACCTCCAACCTACGGAAAGCCAGAAAAGGGCGAGACTACCATAGAGGATATACAGGAGCAGGCCTCCGGCAAGGACGCCGTTTTGCAGAAAAATGAGATGCTGTTTGCCGCAAACACAACCTCCGAAAAGGATGCGGCCGGTATAGAAGAGGAAGGCTATTCTCTTCTGGACAGTGACATCCATACCATTGTGACAGAGACCGATAAGATAAAGGCGGTACTTGCAAAAGCCGGGGAGGATATCCGCTGTTTCGGGGATGATCTTACTCCGGAGCAGCTGGCAGAAATCGCGGGAAGCGCAGCGCTGGCAGGTCAATTGGAGCAGGCACTGGAGCAGGCGGATCTTCCGGCAACGACAGAGAATGTAGAGGACATGATGAAAACCATCTCCACACTGCAGGAGGTCGTGACGCCGACAGACGGAACCGTAAAATACATGCTGGATAACCAGCTGGAGGCGACTCCCGAAAATTTGTGGAAGTCACAGTTTTCCGGCAGTGTGGCAAGGACAACGGCAGAGGCCGGAAACGAGATTGATTATGAGTCATTGCAGCCGGCAATTGAAGCGATGCTGGAGGAGTCCGGGCTGGAGCTGTCAGAGGAAAATATAGCGGACAGTGAATGGCTCATAGCCAACGATATTCCATTGACAAATGAAAATCTGGAACGCCTGCAGCAGTTAAATGAGCTGAAAATGCCCATAGAGCCTCAAAAACTGGTGCAGACTATGATAGAGGGGATCACGGAAGGGGTGCGTCCGCAGAATGTGAACCTTGCGTCCGGCAATGTAAAATATACGACGCAAGAGCTGGATATTCTGACAGCGAGACGCCAGCGGGAGGAGACGCGCCTTGCTATGACGACAGAAGCAAATATCTCAATGTTAAAGAAAGGTGTTTCCGTTGACACGACAGAGTTGTCCGAACTGGTGGAGGAACTAAAGGAGCGGGAACAGACCTATCAAAAGCGGTTGTCAGAACAGGATGGTCGGAATGGAATCGCTGAAATAGATGGAGTGAGTGGCTCAAGACAGGAAGAGGCGGTTCGTCAGACCATTGATTATGTGGAAGAAATCAAGGGAATGCCCGCCTATGCGCTGGGAATGCGTCCGGTGGCGGAGACAACACTGGAACAGCTGCATGACGATGGAGCAAGGCTGCAGGAGCGACTGGAGAAGGCAAATGAGCGATATGAGACGATGATGACAGCGCCCCGGGCAGATCTGGGCGACTCGATGAAAAAGGCATTTCAAAACGTGGATGATATTCTGACCGATCTGAATATGGATGTGAACCGGGCAAACCAGCGGGCGGTTCGGATTCTGGCTTATAATCAGATGGAAATAACGCCGGAGTCTGTCACACAGATGAAGGCAGCGGATGAAGAGGTGCAGCGCACGTTTGCAAATTTGAAACCCGCAGTAGTGGAGACAATGATCAAGCGGGATATCAATCCGCTGGATCTGAGTCTTCCGGAATTAAATGAGATCGCGGAGGAGCTCGAGCAGGAACAGGGAATCAAGGAAGACGAAAAGTTCAGCAAATATCTCTATAAGCTGGAGCAGAACAGGCAGATCAGTGAAGAGGAACGCAGCGCCTACATCGGGATCTATCGTTTGATCAAACAGGTGGAAAAGACAGATGGCGCGGCAATCGGCTCCCTGCTGCAGCAGGGTGGGGAGATTACGCTGAGAAATCTGCTGACACAGATCCGTTCGGGCCGACACAGAGGAATGGACTATACGGTGGATGACGACTTCGGAGGGGTAGCTGCCAAGGAGCAGGCGACATCCTCTATTACCGATCAGATAGAAGCCGGATATCAGACGAATCTGATTCATGACATCAGCGAGCGCATGACTCCGGAAAAGCTGTTGCAGATCGGAACCGAGGAACAGTGGCTATCCATGACGCCGGAACAGCTGGCCGGACAGCTGGAGCAGGCGGAAGAATCGGTAGAATATGAGTACCGTTATCAGCGGGAACAGCTGGAGGATCTGGCAGAAGCAGCCCGGGCACCGGAGGAGATTTATGAGCTGCTGGAGCATTATGACATACCGGTTACGGTGAATCATGTGATGGCGGCGATGCAGATGAGAACTCAGCGAAATGGCTTGTTCCGGCAGATCTTCGGGACAGAAAATAATTCCGATTTGTCAGAAGAATTGCGCGAGATACAAAAAAAGCTGCTGGAGGATTTCGGGGAGGCAGTGAAAACGCCCAAGGAGATGGCGGAGGCGCAGGAGCGGCTGGCAGATACGGCGGAAAAGGTCATGAAGACCATGATTAACGAGAAGGAGTCCGTCAGCAGTCTTGACATCCGTCAGATGAAGGTTGCCATGTCCGAAATCACGCTGGCCACGGCCCAAAGCAGGGAGGAAACATATGCCATACCGGTTCTGGTGCAGGGCGAGATGTGCAATGTCACATTAAAGATCGTTCGCGGAGAAAAGCAGAAGGGTTTGGTCGATATCGTGTTTGATACAGAGCGGTTTGGAAAGGTGGCTGCCACCCTGCAGGCGACGGAGCGGGGAGTGACCGGATTTGTCTCCTCCGACCGGGCCGGGACCTGCCGATTGTTTGAGGGACAGGAATCCTATCTGAAGTCACAGCTTGGTCTGTCGGAGGAACAGGATCTGCAACTTAGCTATATCACCAGCGCGAACCTGAATCTAAACGATTTTGGCAGCGAGCACAGAAACGATTTTCAATATGGAAGCTCGGAGGAAGATGCGGTTCAGACGAAAACACTCTACCGCATGGCGGAAAGTTTTTTAAGCGTTGTTAAGTCCTTAGAAAACCACGCCGATATAGATAGCATAGGTTAAAAAAAGACAGGGATTGTCAATATACCGCAGGGACGCAGGTTGAATAAAAGAGAGGGTATTGTAAATGAAAGTAAATCATAATATGTCTGCAGTTATTACAAACAAGCAGCTATTGCGCACAGAGGATTCATTAAGTGATGCGATGGAACGCTTGTCTTCCGGTCTCAGTATCAATCATGCCAAGGATAATCCTGCGGGAATGGCAATCAGCAACAAAATGAAATTACAGATCGACGGATTGAATCAGGCGAGCAGAAATGCGTCCGACGGTACTTCCGTATTGCAGACGGCGGACGGTGCTTTGAATGAGGTGATGTCTGTCGTGCAGAGAATGAGAGAATTGGCAGTGCAGGCTGCAAATGAGACCAATACACAGGCTGATTTGAAGGCGATTCAGGCAGAGATTGATTCCCTGAAGGAGGAAGTGGATCGCGTCAGCAAGGACACGGAATTTAACAGCAAGCCCTTGCTGGATGGAAATGTTCAGCGAAGAGTTTATACAGAAAATGCCGGCAGGGTGGCAATCTCTGATGCCGTCAAGGCAGGAGATTACAAGGTCACGATTGACAGTGCCGCAGAGCAGGCGGCATTGGATGCAGACAGCGCAGCATTTGGAAGCATGTCCGCAACGGTAGGAGCATCCGGAACCTTCTCGGTCAACGGAAGCTCGGTGGATATTCTTGCGACCGATACTTATGAGCAGGCCTTTGAAAAGATTCGTAACGCAGCGGAGATTGGCGAAACAGCTGCTTCCCTGGATGGCGGTTCTTTATCCCTGACATCCAACGCTTATGGCGAACAGGGCATTGTAAAGGTGAGTATCAGTGATGCGGCTCTGGCAGGAGCGCTTGGTTTTAGCTCGACGGATCCGGACAGTGCATATGGAATCAATGCTTCCGTCAGCCTGGGGGATGGATTTTCCGATACTGCTACGGCTGCACTGGATGGAAATAAGGTTACGGTAACTGACAGGGACGGCTTCAGTCTTTCGTTTCTGGCAGATGCCGGTCTGGCAGACGGAACGGTCATTGATTTGGATGTAACGGATTTTGGAGCCATGAATATTCAGGTTGGCTCCAATGAGAATCAGATCCTGACAATTGATATACCGGCGATATCCTCTGAGATGTTGTATCTGGATGGGGTGAACGTTACCACAGTCTATGGAGCGAGCAGAGCCATTGACGAATTGGATGAGGCCATTGCCAGAGTATCTGAGATTCGGTCTTCGATCGGTGCATATGAAAATCGTCTGGATTATACGGTAGCAAGTCTGGATGAGACAACAGAAAACATGACGGCGGCTCTTTCCCGCATTGAGGATGCGGATATGGCATTGGAGATGTCTGATTACACGAAACAGAACGTGCTGGATCAGGCGGCAATTTCCGTTTTGAGTCAGGCAAATGATCTTCCGCAACAGGTGCTGCAGCTGCTTCAGTAGGAGATTCAGCATATGGATAATATGAGAAAACAGGATTTTACCAGACGGATTGCCCAGAGTAACAGGGGACAGCTGGTTGTGATCATGTATGAAATTTGTTTTGCATACTTAGAGGAAGCCAGAGAAGCGTGCCAAAATAACGAGGAAAAAGCCTATCGGGATTCTGTCAGAAGGGCAGATCGGGTTGTGGCGCAGCTGCAGGATTCCCTGAACTTCCGATATGGACTGTCTGAGGAATTGTACAATCTGTATGATTTTTGCAGACGGGAATTGATGAAGGCACTTTATCAGAGAAACGAACAGTGTCTTATGAATGTAGAGAAAATTCTTCGCAATCTGTATACCGGCTTTCAGCAGGCAGCAAAACAGGATCAGTCGGAACCGCTGATGCATAACACGCAGCAGGTCTATGCAGGAATGACCTATGGAAAAGAGCATTTAAATGAAAATCTGAATGATCCCGGCAATTCCCGAGGATTTTTCGCATAAAGAACATCCGGGCAGGGTTGACATTGCCCGGATGTTTTTTATGCGCAGGGGTGCGCAAAGGTTAGGTGTCGCCTACGGCGACGCGCACCCCGCGCGGCGAGTAGGGAGAAAATCGACCTACTCGATTGGGCAGGCCTGCCCTAACAGGCCGTAGGGGTGGTGGGAGGTACATTTTGCATCTGTTTGACGCGGCCCAGTAAAAATTTGTATTTTAACTGTACGGAATTTACCTCATAAATATATGCATCAATCAAGTCCGGGTCAAGGACATTCTGAAAATTGGCATATGCAAAATCCAAAGCATCCTTGGTGCGCGCCAGATCGTCTAAAAGGAGCAGATAATATTCATTTTGCGGTTTTTGATTTTTCTGGAATCGAAGCATAGACACCCCCACTTTCAAGTTGGAAAATATTCTCTTTCTATTCATTATAGTCAGAAAAAAAGAATCTATACAAAAAAAGGAATAAAATTTCCCATTTTTTCTATATTTATAGCAAGAACAATCATGTACATAGAGGTGTTTATGCAAAAGGAAACGGGAATCCTGATAATCGGCGGAATCTGCCTGTTGATATTACTGGTAGGTATTCTGAAAAGAAGGGCAGAGCTGCTGTTGCATTTTCTGGTGCGGCTGATAGTTGGTGTCGCAGGCATTCTTTTCTTGAATCAGTTTTTTCAAAATCAGGGAATCGGATTATATGTGGGGCTCAATCCGATCAGTGCAGCTACAGTGGGAGTCCTTGGTACCGGCGGACTGGCGGCCTTGTATGGAATTATGGCCTTACAATTTTTGTGAAATATGACGAAAGAAAAAACTTTCCTGTAACTGCATGTACAGACTCCGGATCGGAGACTATAATCGGTTTTACAAAGGAGGGGATGCCAAGATAAACATAATTATTTTTTGCTATCTCCTAGTGGCAGCGGGGTTCGATCTTTGGTCAGGAAAGATACCCAATTGGATCGTTGCCATAGGAGCAATGGGAGGAGTTATCTATCGAGTTTGGGAGAGAGGCATTGTTGGTTTCGGATTAGCAATCTTTTATATGCTTTTTCCCATAATTCTATTGTATCTCTTATTTCTTATGCGCGCATTAGGTGCGGGCGATATCAAATTATTTTCCGTTATTGCAATTTGGACAGGCATACAAAAAAGCTGCTATGTGATCTTTTGTTCCTTGTTAGCAGGAGCAATCTATGGAGCGGTAAAGCTGATCTATCACAAAAGTCTGATTTCAAGCCTGTTACGGTTTGTGCAGTACGCAGGCCGTATACTGTCTACAGGAGATATAGAGCCATATCGGACAAAGCATACATGGGACAAGCATAGTATTCATTTTGCTTTGGCCATAGCAATCGGATTTGGTATCGCCTCAATATGGGAGGTGGTTTTTTGCGGAAGCTTGCTGTAGCAGTGTGTGATCCGGATGGAGTGTATGGGGAAAAACTGTGCGAATATCTGATGCAGACCGGACGTCTGTCAGATATCCGATGTTATCAGCAGATCACATCCTCCATGAAGGAGGAAAAAAGAGATTTGTGGATGGTTCATGCAGATTTATGGACGGATTGGCAGGAAAATATGTCAGGCAATCAGGAAGCCGTATGTCTTACAGAGGAGGTGGTAAGTTTACAGGCAGAGCCTGTAAAAAAAATTTATAAATATCAGTCGGCAGATCTTATCCTCCAGCAGATGTATGAAAGCCTTACAAAGGCACCACTGCCGGGGCAGACCAGTGGAAAAACAAGGGGCAGGCTAATCGTTCTGTATCATCCGTGGTATCAGGGGATCAGCCTGATGGCCGGAGTTGCAGTGGCTGCAGACCTTTCCCGGTTGGGAAGGGTGCTTTACATCAATGGAAGAGGATATCACGGAATGCCGATTTCACAGGGGGAGAGGACAGGAAAAAATATAGCGGATGTAATCTCTGCCAAGAGACTGGGAACCAAAAATATGGAGATGCGGCTTCTCTCTGCGATTATCTCCACAGACGAGGTGGATTATATCAGACCGGCAGCAATCAGTGCACAGATGGAGGGCGCACAATCCGGGGATTATATGGGGCTGTTGGAGACGGTGTGGGAATATACCGACTATGATTATGTAGTGCTTGAATTGCCCACCGGCATCGAAAATTCGGAAGAAATCCTGCGGGCTGCGGAAAAAAGATATTGTTTTTTGCAGAAAAGCTACGGAGAAAAAAATATCATACGACAGCTGCAGCAGCTGCCGCAGGATTGTGAGGTGGAAATTCGCCGGATTCCGGCTCAGCTGGCGACTTCCTATCAGGATCATCCGGCTGATGAGTTGATTTCAGATTGCAGCCTGATAAAAAACTGGATAAAAAGGAGTGAGCAGGAGGAAGGCGAATATGAACAAGCTGACAGCAGAGACAGTGAAGCAGAAGGTAATGGAGCGTATGGATGTGTCCCGGGCTACGGAGGACGATGAGGTCCGGGAGCTGATACAGGATGTCCTGGATGAAGCAGGACAGGAGTGCACCATGACTTTGTCTCAAAGACAGCAGCTTTCGAAGGAGGTCTTTGATAGCTTAAGAAGGCTGGATATTCTGCAGGATCTGGTGGATGATCCCACGGTAACGGAAATCATGGTAAACGGAACCCGGCATATCTTTTATGAGAAAAACGGGCATCTGTATGAGTGGGAAAAGCACTTCACATCAGAGGAAAAGCTTCAGGATGTGGTTCAGAGAATTGTGGCAAACAGCAACCGCATGGTAAACGAGCTTCATCCGATTGCAGACACTCGTTTGGAAAACGGATCACGGGTTAATATCGTTTTGAATCCCATATCAATTGATGGAACAGCAGTTTCAATCCGTCGTTTTCCGGAGCATCCGGTAACGATGCGGCAGTTAATTGAATGGCAGTCCATATCCGAGGAGCTTACGGAGTTTTTGAAAACATTGGTAATTGCAGGATACAATATTTTTGTATCTGGAGGAACCGGAAGCGGAAAAACCACCTTTTTAAACGCACTTTCGGCCTTTATCCCGGCAGAGGAGCGCATTGTCACCATTGAAGATTCTGCAGAGCTTCAAATCCGGGATGTGCCGAATCTGGTAAGACTGGAGACCAGGGAGGCACTGGTGGAAGGGGCAAAGGAAATCGGAATCCGCGATCTGATCAAAAGTGCGCTCCGTATGCGGCCGAACCGCATCATCGTGGGGGAATGCCGCGGGGCGGAGGCGCTGGACGTTTTGCAGGCCATGAATACCGGGCACAACGGGAGCCTGAGCACGGGACATGCCAATTCCGCGCAGGATATGATCCGACGGTTAGAAACCATGGTTTTGATGGGAATGGAACTGCCGATGTCTGCGATCAGAGGGCAGATTACCTCCGGTGTGGATGTTATGGTGCATCTGGGGAGGTTGAGAGACAAAAGCCGCAAGCTTTTAAGTATTGTGGAGCTGGATGGAATCAGGGACGGAGAGGTAAAGCTCCATGAGCTGTACCGATTTGAGGAACAGGAGGAAAAAGATGGCAGGATTCTGGGCAACTGGAAAAAAACAGGAGAGCTGCTCCACCAGGAAAAATTGCGGGCTGCCGGATTATGAAGTGTATCACTTTTCATGGAGAGAACGATTGTGTATCCTGGGAGAATATCTGATTCTGGAGATGCTGTTGGCAGGGCTTTTCTATCGGTCGGTGGCAGCTGGTTTCATCGGAATATTGGGGCTGCCGTTTTTTTTTCACTACAAAAGACGGCATAAAATCCGAAAAAGAAAGCGTATGCTTTCGGTTCAGTTTAAGGATTGTCTGATGTCGGTTGCGGGCGCTATGCGTGCCGGTTATTCCATGGAAAATGCATTTCGGGAGTCGGAAAGGGATTTGATCAGCCAATACGGAGCGGATGCAGATATGGTAGTGGAAATACAAAGCATGGCAAACCGGCTGGATTGCAATGCTTCCATTGAGAGTCTGCTGGAGGATCTGGCAATCAGAAGCCGGATAGAGGATGTGGCGAATTTCAGCAGCATCATCGGCTTTGCAAAGCGAAGCGGCGGAAATTATATTGGAATCCTTACAAACAGTGTCGGTCAGATTGCGGACAAAATAGAGATCCAGGCGACGATAGATACGCTTCTTGCAGCCCGGCATCTGGAACAGAGAATTATGAATGTGGTACCTCTGTTTATTCTGGCGTTTATCAATCTTACCTCAGGCGAATTTCTTGCGTCGCTGTACCACAATGCGGTGGGAATCTGTATGATGACAGGCTGTCTGGCGGTTTACATTGCGACCTATCTCTGGTCAGAAAGGATTGTGGCAATTGAAGTATAAGTGGAATGTATCGGGTAAAAAAATAGCAGGCATTATGGCGATCGCATTGGTACTGGGCATTGCAGCACAGTATATGGAGCAAAAGGAATCCATTCTGCAAAAGAACCATCTGATCCAGTCGGAGCCGGGGGAAGGCAGCGTGCAGGCAAACTTAAGCTACCGTGAGGAGGATGGTCAAAAGGAGAATTATGTCATTGAGGTTCCCGAAAGACAGCTGTCCGAATCGGAATGGAAGGAACAGCTCGCTGCTGCCGAAAAGGAGCTGGAGAAGCTTTTTTTGGGAGAAAACGAGGATTTGCAGCATATCAGCGGACGTGTGAATCTTTGTCAGAGTCTGAACAATGGCCTGTTTTCGGTTCAGTGGGAATTGAATCCGGATGATTGTATTGACCCGGAAGGGCAGCTTCTGGAGGAGGCCTTAGAGGACGGACAGCTGATTATGGCGACGGCAACAATCCGTTATCAGAATTATGAGGCAGTGTACGAATTTCCCTTTGTGGTCTATAAACAGCCGCTGACCGAGGAAGCGGCGTTTGATCAGGCCGTGCGGGCTTATCTGGAAAATCAGGACATGACAAAGGGGGAGATTGAGCTGCCCACGTCTGTAGGCGGAAAACGGCTCATCTGGTTCTCTCAAAAAAGTCATATCTGGGCAGTTTTTCTCTTATTGGGCGCGTTTGCCGCAGCAGCAGTGCCGGCAGGACAATATGCCGAGGAGGAAAAAAGAAAGCGAAAGCAGCAGAGAGAGCTGGTCAGTGATTATCCGGAAATCGTCAGTCAGCTGAGTCTGTTGCTGACCTCCGGTATGTCATTAAAACAGGCATGGCACCGTATCTTTGAGAATTATGAGACGAAACGGGCAAGAAGTCATTCCAAAGAGCGGGCAGGCTATGAGCAGATTCGTATCATGGTCCATGAAATGCAGGACGGAGTGACACAGACACGGGCCTATGAACTGCTGGGAGAGCGGTGTGGGCTGTCGCAGTATCGCAGACTGGCGTCGCTGCTGTCACAGAATCTCATGAAGGGAACCGCAGGCATCGCAAAGCTTTTGGAAAAGGAAGCAGAGCAGGCGTTTCAGGAACGGAAAAATACCGCACAGCGCATGGGTGAGGAGGCAGGGACAAAGCTGCTGTTTCCGATGATGCTGATGCTGGTAGTGGTGATGGTTATACTGATCGTCCCCGCATGTATGAGTATGAATTTATAAAGAGGTTGTTAGTATCAAAAGGATAAGACGAAAGGAGAATTTTATGATTTGTTTGAATGAATGGAAACGTTTTCTGACAGAGGAAGACGGAGTGGGAGTCGTAGAGGTTATTTTGATTCTGGTGGTACTGGTGGGGTTGATTATTATTTTTAAGTCGAAGCTTACCACCCTGATGAATAACATATTTAAAACAATCAGTAATCGGGCAGATACCTTGTAATATGAGTAGAAAAGGGAGTATTACGATTTTTTTGAGTCTGTCAATGACCATGATACTGAGCCTGATTTTCACGCTGCTGGAGTCGGCTCGTATCTATGGGCTGCAAAGCCAGGCTACGTCAGAGAGCCGACTGGTTTTGGAATCAGAAATGGCACAGTACAATCGGGCGTTGTATGAGCAGTATCATATGTATTTTTTAGAAGCCAACGCCGACGGAGCCCTGAGTCTGTCGTCACTGGAAAGTGCCATGCAGGTACTCGGCATGGAAAATCTGCAGGGCGTGCATCGGGAGACGGAGCGGTCAGCAATGAATCTGTACGCCATGAATCTGACCGAGTGTCAGATCACGCAGGAGGAATTGGCTACGGACAATGACGGACAGGCTTTTGCGGTGCAGGCTGCTGCCTATATGAAATCCAGACTGCTGCTGGTTGGCCTGGAGGCCTTGTACGAAAATGCACAGGAAATGCAGCAGATGACAGAGGAAAACGGCGATGTGGACGGACTGATGCAGCAGGCGGATGATACCCTGGGAGATTTGGAGGCAGCCAATGAGGCGGCCAACGCGGCATCTCCCGGTGAACCGGAGGAGCCGATGGAGACTGTGCCGGTGGATGAGGATTTTGAAAATCCCATGGATCATGTCAAGGATTTGAAAAACCAGACCATTTTATCGCAGGTAATCGATAATGTTTCTGCCGTTTCCGATTCGTCTTTCAAAGAGGAACAGGATTTATTCCACAGGCAGCTGTATCGGGGGAATTACACCGGAGAAAAGCCGGGCATGACGGACAAACTTCTTTTCAAAGAGTACCTGTTGGATCAGTTTGGAAGCTATCGAAAGGTCAACAGCCAGGGGGTGTTGAAATACGAGCAGGAGTATTTGATCTGCGGAAAATCCAGCGACAAGGAGAACCTGACTAAAATTGTGGAAAAGCTATTGGCGATCCGTGAGGTGGCGAACTATGTATTTTTGCACAAGGATACCGAAAAGGTAACTTTGGCGTATAGTATGGCACTGCTTATAGGAGGTCCCTCTTTGAATCCGGCGGTTATCAAGGTCATACAGGAGGGTATCATTGCGGCGTGGGCCTATACGGAATCCGTGCAGGATGTGAAGACATTGCTGAAAGGAGGAAAGATCTCCATGATCAAGGAAGCCGGGGAATGGGAAAGTAATCTGCAGAAGCTATCGGAAAGCACCTATGAACAGACGGCTTCGGAGAAGCTGATGCCGGGTATTGATTATGCCGGATATCTGCGCATTCTGATGTATATGACTGCAGAAAAAAAGCTTGCCATGCGGAGTCTGAATCTGATGGAACAGAATCTCCGGCAACAGACAAATAATCCGAATTTCCGCATGGATTGCATGATCGGTACGATGTCTGTCTACACAAAATATGAGGCAGGACCGTTATTTTTCGGTTTATTTGGCAGCGGAAACGGATGGGACGGAAACTATCGCATGGAAAGAAGCAATTTGTTTGGGTATCAATAGAGCAAAGGCAAAAGAAAGAAGGTGTATAAAGGTGTCTCTTTTCAGGAGAACTTCGTTTCTACATAAAACAACTCTCTCTAATCAACACAATTCAAATAAGGAAATTTTGCTTTTCGAAAAATTCTCTGTTCACAAAGGGACACCTTTATGCACCTTCTTAAGCGGCTCTCTGACACTGGAGGCTTCTGTGGCATTGCCTTTGTTTGTTATGGTACTTTGCGCATTTTTATTTTTCTTTCGAATGCTTGAAATTCAGCAAAAGGTGGAGCTTGCGGCGGAGTATGCAGTTCGGCAGACGGCAGTGCTGGCACATGGACACGAGGATTGGAATGCGCTGCTTGAGGCGGAGGGACTGTTTTATAACGAACTGAGAAAGGAGGATTTTCCGGCGGACTATGTACAGGGAAGCTGGGGCGGATTTTCCTTTGCAGATTCTCAGGATACGGTGGAATATATTGATCTGTGTGTATCGTATCGGATCAGTAATCCGATCTCCTTTTTTGGGAGATTTGGATACAGCTTTTGTCAGCGGGCAAAAGCGCATAAATGGAACGGCGATATGCATAGCGGCACCGCACAGACTCAATATGTATATGTGACAGATTATGGATCGGTTTACCATCTGACGGAAAATTGCCCGTTTCTGGATCTGTCCATACAGAGAGTTCTTGCTTCGAAGGTGCAGGAAAAAAGAAATAAATCCGGCAGCAGATACCAAAGCTGTGAAGAGTGCGGAGAAAAACATACGGAGTGGGTATATATTACCGATTACGGAACGGCTTATCACAGTGATTTATCCTGCAGCGGATTACGACGCAGTATTAACAGGATTCCGATCGAGGAGGCAGCCGGGCTTGGTTTGTGCAGCAGATGTGCCCGGCTGCAGAATGGAGGAGATTAGATGTTAGGAGCTTGTATGATGTTTGGTATGCTGACTGTGTGTACCATAGAGGATTTGAAATACCGGAAAGTATATATCATACCGGTAATACTGTGCGGACTGGCGGGGATGATCCTGCATTTGTTTTGTCGGGAGATTTCCATATATAATATTCTGGCGGGAATGCTGATCGGGCTTATGATGCTGCTTTTGGGCAAGCTGTCCGGCGGAGCAATCGGCACAGGAGACGGTCTTGTCCTTGTCGTTACGGGTATTTTTCTGGGCGGCTGGAAAAATCTCAGCCTGCTTTTGCTTGCGTTGATTTTTTCGGCGGTTCTTTCCCTTTTTCTGCTTTTCATTCGGAAAAAAAAGAAAACAGACAGTATCCCGTTTATCCCCTGTCTGTTGTTGGCGTATTTGGTGGTGTTTCTTTTATGCACAGTATAGAGGCGGCGGTAATCGTTCCGATCATATTGTTTCTTTTCTGCGGAAGTCTTTATTTGGGATTTCATCTGCATGATGGGGTAAAAGAAGCTGCGGAATGGAAGGACAGATGGAATATTTCCATCATGAAGGAAGTGAGAACCATTGATGTCATGATGGAGGGAAAAGAGGTATTATATGACAATTAATTATAAGAGAAATCTGAATCAAAGCTATATGATTATTGAACCGGAAAAGAGGTATTCCGGCTATCAGCTGCATATGCTGCAGCATAACCGGATTCAGAATCTGCTTGTTTTTGAAGCAGTGGTTTCCGATGGACAGGAATACTTTTGGTATGATATTACAGGAAAACGTTCCTTTGATCATATATTGGAAAGTGCTGATTTTAATTTGGAGCTTTTTGTGTGTGTTGTGGAGGCATTGCTTGCGGTAAGCAGAAGCATCAAGCCATATTTGCTGGAGGAAGAGGGAATTTTGCTCTTGCCGGAAACAATTTTTTTTGATCATGACAGGAAACAGGTGTCTTTTTGCTATTATCCGGGCAGGACAGAATCGATTATGGATAATTTCAAAAACTTTATGGAATCCTTTTTGTCGAAAATGAAGCATGAAAATGAGACCTTGGTCTTGGCAGCTTACGAGGTGTATCAGAGAGCAACCGAGGAAAGCTTTTCCCTAGAGGATACTCTTCGGCTTTTATACCAGTATCAGAGTCAGCAGCAACGGGGAAGAGAAGCACCACAGGAGATGCGGGAAGTTTCAGGGGAGCGTTGGGAAGAGCACCGGGAGGAACGAATGGAGGAACACCGGGAGGAATGGCGGGCGGAGCGCCGGGAAGAACGAAGAGAACCGTCGGAGTCTGATAAAACAGTGGAATCATTCCCGGAAAATCGAAAAATGAATTATCGGGAGCTGCTACACAAAATACCAAATTTTTTCTCCCGCAGGCAGGAGGTAAGCAGAGTGGCAGAAAATTCAGGCTATATGTACACACCGGCGGATTATGAACAGGATATGGAGGATCATCCTACCGTGTATCTGGGCGTCGATGATCGGGCGCAGGGGATTTTGCGGTATGACGGAAGAGAAGGGCTGGAGGATATTGTGATGGATCATTTTCCTTTTTCCATCGGGAGCAGTGAGCAGGCAGATGCGACGCTCGCAGTTCAGGGAATCAGCAGAATCCATGTGCGTATATCCAGGCAGGGAGAGGAATACTATATGGAAGATATGAATTCCACAAATGGAACCTGGCTGAACGACAACATGCTGTCCTATAAGAAACCGGAGCCTTTAAATATGTATGATCAGATTCTGATCGGAAGAGAACGGTTTACATTTATATAGGAATAGTGGACATTGACAGTGCCCACATAACGTGATATGGTCGTAGCGGTAGGAGGCGCGAGGCATATGACGGAGGAGAGGAAAAATTTTTCCTTTGTGAATATCACATTGGTGGCAGTGAATATTTTATATTTCCTCTTTTTATTTACGCAGGGGAATGTGGGAGACAGCGATTTTGCCGTGCAGCATGGGGCGATGTACGGACCATGGATCGTTGCGCAGAAAAAATGGTGGATGCTGTTTAGCGCCATGTTTTATCATTTTAGTATACAGCATCTTGCAAATAATATGATCACACTCTTTTTTCTGGGAAACCGCGTGGAGCAGTTGATGGGACATGTAAAGTATGGGGTGATGTATTTTGGTGCCGGACTGTGCGGAAATATCGTATCATACTTATGGGCTGCATTCCGGGGGGAAGCAGTGGTTTCCGGAGGGGCTTCGGGTGCGGTGTTTGGCGTAATCGGAGCTCTGTTATGGATCGTGATACGTCACAGGGGTCGTGTAGGAGATATAACGCTGAAAAGGCTGATGCTGATGCTTGCTCTGAGCTTATACTATGGGTTGGCAGATACCGGAGTGGACAATCCGGCGCATATCGGCGGAATGCTGGGAGGATTTGTGTTGGCGGTGCTGTTATATCGCAAGAGATCGCGGGAGTCACAGCGTTATTCGATGCAGGCTTGATTTTCCGCCGGAAAATTTATATACTAGCATTATCTGAAGTGAAGCCGGAGGGGCTACAAAAATGCGGAGGAAACTATGAAGGTCAATATCTATTATGGCGGAAGAGGGCTGTTGGACGATCCGACCCTTTATGTTGTGGGAAAAATGGAGGAAGTGTTAAAGGAACTCCGGGTGACTGTTGAGAGGTATAATATATTCGAAAAAAAGAACAGCATCTCAACGCTTCCCAACACATTTAAGGATGCGGACGGAATTATTTTAGCTACCACCGTGGAATGGCTCGGCATTGGCGGATATATGCAGCAGTTTCTGGATGCATGCTGGCTGTATGGTGATAAAGATAAGATTAAGACGCTGTATATGCAGCCGATCGTTATGTCCACAACCTATGGAGAGAGAGAGGGAGAGCTCACGCTGGAAAATGCATGGGAGATCTTAGGCGGACTTCCGTGCAGCGGAATCTGTGGCTATGTGGATGATCTGGTCAGCTTTGAAATGAATCATGAGTATTCCGTGATTATTGAGAAAAAGGCAGAAAATCTGTATCGCACCATTTCGCAGAAGCTGCGGGGACTGCCAAATTCCAATCAGGCAGTCAAGCAGACGGTGCTTCGCACCCAGCAAATGGAGCTGACACCCCAGGAGAGCGAACAGCTGTCACAGTATGTGTCGGATGACAGTTATGTGAAAAAACAAAAAGAGGATATTGAGGAACTGACCTCGCTCTTTCGGGATCGTTTGGATGAGAAAAAGGCAGACGAGCAGCTGGAGTATATTATTGATCTGCAGTCACATTTCGTGCCGCAGGAGGACTTTTCCGCCACATATTTGTTTATGATTGACGAGAAGAAAAAGCCGCTTGTGGTGGAGGTGCATGGTGAGGATCTGAGCTGCCGCTATGGACAGGAAGAGAACCCGGATATTTATGCAAGGTTATCTCCGCAGGTTATGGATAATATTGTGGCAGGCCGGATGACCTTTCAGAGAGCGTTTATGTCCGGACAGATGACGGCGAAGGGTAACTTTAAAACATTGCGGACATTGGATCAGATTTTTGTTTTTGAGTCTTGAGGAGGAATCCCAATGAGCGAAGCTCTTTTTAGGATGGATTCCGACGACATGGCAGGTGACGCGAAGCGACGCGTGCCGATTCATATTATATAAGGAGAAAAGACAGAATGAGAGATGATAATTGTATTTTTTGTAAGATTGCTGCAGGAGAGATTCCCAGCAACACAATTTATGAGGATGAGCTGTTCAAGGTAATACTGGATTTAAGCCCGGCTGCAAAGGGGCATGCACTGATCATCCCAAAGGAGCATTATGCCAACCTGTTTGAGATCGATGAAGAGGTCGCAGGGAAGGCCGTTCAGGTGGCAAAAAAGGTTGCAGAGCGGATGCAGGAGGTTCTGCACATCGATGGTCTGAATCTGATGCAGAATAACGGACGTGCAGCAGGCCAGACAGTGTTTCATTTTCATATGCATGTGATTCCGCGATATGCAGGCGCTGCAAATGCGGACATGCTGCGCTACAATCCCCTTGAGCTGTCTGAGCAGGAAATGCAGGAGCTGAAAGAGGAGTTGAAATTTGGTTTATTTAATACCGCGGAACAATGAGTCAGGTGGCTATGATTGTATGAAATGATGTTGGAGTCGGATATGCGCAGGGTTGAAGCCGGAAGGTTCACATCGTGAAACGATGTGAACCCTTTGCACAAGAAAGCTCTGGGGAATGCTAGCATTTCCCAGAGCTTTTTGTGCAAAGAGTCAATGCCGGCTCCGCCGGCATGACCTTCCGGCTTCAACCCTGCGCATATCCGACTCCAACATCATTTCATAATCACTTACCGGCAGCAGACTCAATAAGCTCCATAATGGTCTCGATGGAATCTGGCTGCTTATTTTTTGTCATATTTTCGATAAAGGTATTTTTCTCCGTCATCAGCTTGGTGATGGCGTTTTTTAATGCCTCCGGGGTCAATGCCTCCTCCTCAATGACAACACTGTAGCCCTGCTTCTCAAAGGAACGAGCATTTAACACCTGATCGCCACGGCTTGCCTTGGCAGATAAAGGAATGAGAATGTTGGGCTTGTGAAGCGCCAGCAGTTCGCAGATTGCGTTTGCACCGGCACGGGAGATGACCACTGAGCTTAAGGCAAGCATGTCGCGCAATTCACGGTTTACATATTCAAACTGTGCATAGCCCGAACGTTGTTCCAGTGAAGCATCCAGATTTCCCTTTCCACAGAGATGAATGATCTGATAGCCTGGCAGCAGATCATCTAACAAGGCACGGATGGTGTCGTTGATGAATTTGGAGCCACTGCTGCCGCCGATCACAAGGATGACCGGTTTTTCCGACGAAAAATGACACAGCTGTAACGCCCGTCGGCTGTCACCGTGCAAAAGCTCCTGACGGATCGGAGAACCGGTGAGAACGGCCTTATTTTTCGGGAGATATTCCAGTGTCTCCGGAAAATTACAGCAGACCTTTGTGGCAGACGGAATCGCCAGTTTGTTTGCCAGTCCGGGGGTAAGATCCGATTCATGAATGATGGCAGGAATGTGCAGCATTTTGGCGGCGATTACCACAGGGGCGGAGACAAAACCGCCCTTCGAAAACACCACATCGGGTTTTATTTTTTTTAATAAAGAGACAGACTGACCAAGACCTTTGAGGACGCGAAAGGGATCGGTCAGATTCCGTAAATCCTTATATCTGCGCAGTTTGCCGGAAGAAATGCCGGAATAAGGGACATGCTGTTCTACAATCAGTTTTTTTTCGATACCGGTATAAGAGCCGATATAGTGAATTTCATAGCCTGCAGACCGAAGAGCCGGAAACAAAGCAATATTGGGAGTAACATGCCCGGCTGTTCCGCCGCCTGTCATAACGATTTTTTTCATGGAGGGATCCTCTCTGGTGTTGTTATAGTTAATATATTTGTTTGCTACCATCTATATTAAACGGTTCTGAGAAAATGTCAAATTGTCGAGCAAAAATTACTCATTTCGAGCCTCTTTTCAACATATAATTGGAACAATTCATGGTCGGAACCGAAAAAGCTTTCCGGCTTTGAAAGACAATATTTGCCCGTTGAGTTTACAGAAAAGAGGTAAAGCGATGCAGTATGTGACAGATTTTATGCAGACCTATGGCACAATCCTTCTGCTGGGAGCGCTGGCTGCGCTTAATATCATTGGAGTTTGTATCGGGGTGGCAGTACACAGATTTAACCGCCGCATGGACACGATACAGAAAAAAATTGAGCATTATCTATGTGTGGTGCTGGCAGAGGAGGAGCCGGAGATGCCGGAATCAGAGCCTGTTTCGGTACAGGAACAACAGATGAGAGAGGTCATCAGGCAAAAAAGGCTCCAACAGGAGGAAGCGGTATTTGATGCTGTCCTGCAGGAAATTTTTCCTTGATAAAAAGATACACTTTTGATACAATGTTGAGCAACAGAGGTTCAGAAGGACAAAGGAGTGTTAAACAATGGATAAAGTTACATTTGACTACTCAAAGGCTGCATCTTTTATCAGTGAAGAAGAAGTACAGTATATGAGCAAACTGGCAGACAATGCGAAAAAAGAGCTGCTGGCAAAAACGGGCGCAGGAAACGATTTTCTGGGCTGGCTGGATCTTCCGGTTAACTATGATAAGGAAGAGTTTGCACGAATCCAGCGCGCTGCGGCCAAAATTCAGTCAGACTCAGAGGTTTTGGTTGTGATCGGAATCGGAGGTTCCTATCTTGGGGCCAGAGCAGCCATTGAATTTTTAAGACATGGATTTTACAATCAGGTGTCGAAAGAGATTCGCAAGACACCGGAAATATATTATGTGGGAAACAGCATCAGCGGCACCTATCTTCAGGGGCTTTTGGATGTAGTAGGAGACAGGGATTTTTCCGTCAATATTATCTCTAAGTCTGGGACAACCACAGAGCCGGCAATTGCTTTTCGGATCTTTAAGGAAAAGCTGGAGAAGAAATACGGAAAAAAAGAGGCCGCAGAGAGAATTTATGCGACTACGGATAAAGCAAAGGGCGCATTAAAGAATCTTTCCGATGAGGAAGGCTATGAGACCTTTGTGGTTCCGGACGATGTGGGCGGACGTTTTTCGGTTCTGACCGCGGTAGGTCTTTTGCCGATTGCAGTCAGCGGCGCGGATATTCTGAAATTGATGGAAGGCGCTGCAGAGGGAAGAAAACTGGCGCTGGAGAAGAATTTTGAAGAAAATGATGCACTCCAGTATGCGGCGATTCGGAATATCCTGCTCAGAAAAGGGAAAGCGATTGAGATTTTGTGCAATTATGAGCCAAGCCTTCATTATACAGCTGAGTGGTGGAAGCAGCTGTACGGAGAGAGTGAAGGAAAAGACCAGAAGGGCATTTTCCCGGCATCGGTCGACCTTACAACCGATCTTCACTCCATGGGTCAGTATATTCAGGACGGAGCCAGAATCCTGTTTGAGACTGTGCTGAATGTGGAGACTCCCAGAGAGGATATTATCATTCAGGAGGAAGCAGTGGATCTGGACGGCTTGAATTATCTTGCCGGAAAAACGATGGATTTTGTAAATAAGAGTGCCATGAACGGAACAATTCTTGCGCACACAGACGGACAGGTTCCGAATCTTATGGTTCACATACCCGAGCAGAACGAATTTTATCTGGGTGAGTTGTTCTATTTCTTTGAGTTTGCCTGCGGTGTCAGCGGGTATCTCTTAGGTGTGAATCCATTCAACCAGCCGGGCGTTGAGAGCTACAAGAAAAATATGTTTGCCCTTTTGGGAAAGCCGGGCTATGAAGAATCCAGGGAAGCACTTTTGAAGCGCTTGTAAATACTTCGTTATTTAGTAGTTGACAACCTCATAGAACCTTGTTATAATGCGTCGTGTAACATTTTTGTAACAAATGTAACAAATTAGGAATAAAATTACATAAACTTGTAATACTTTAGTAATAAAGTGGTTTATGTATGGAGGGTTCTATGAATTTGCGAAACAATTTGAGAGGGTGTGTTGTGACGGGGAGTATTGTTGTAATCGTGCTTTCTGCTGCAGCCATTACAGCAAATGTTACATCGGATTACCGGATAAACGAAGCTACAAATGAAGTAAATACAGAGGTGGAGACAGAGATTTCCACAGATATGGTTGCGGGAGTATGCGGAAGACTGGAAGAGGTCGGACAGGATGCCATTGATGTGGTCAGCGTGGAGCGGGCAGATACAGTGGCTGTATCTGCGGCAGAAGCAGAACCGGAGCCGGAGCCCACAGAGGAAGAAAAGCAGTGGAGCAATAAGCTGATGGCAGATGTGGGAGAATTTTTATATATCCGCAGTCAGACGGATGAGAATGCTCCGATTGAAGGAAAGCTGTACAGAGGAAGTGCGGCGGATATCGTGGAAATTCTGGACGGATGGTATCATATTACATCCGGAACGGTAGATGGATATGTAAAGAGTGAATACTGTGTGACGGACGCTGCGGCATATGCATTGGCACAGGAGGTCTGTGATTCTGTGGCGGTGGTACAGATTGACGGACTCAGAATCCGCTCTCAGGCGGATACGGATGCAGCCGTAATCAAGACCGTGACGAAGGACACCGTATTGGTTGTGGATACGGATGCTCCGGAGACAACCGAGTGGGTGGCAGTAAAGATAAACGGAAAAACAGGCTATGTGGCTGAGAATTATGTAGAGCAGAGCCTGAATATCGGAGCTGCTGTTTCCGTAGAAGAGGAACAGGCAGCGATACAGAAGCAGAAGGAAGCAGAGGCCGCGAAGGCGGCAGAGGAGGCAAAAGCAGCACAGGCAGCTCAGCAGACATCTGCAGCCGTGACCCAGAAGGAATCAGTTGCAGCGTCTACAGATGATGTGACGCTTTTGGGCGCAATCATCCAGTGCGAGGCCGGAGGTGAGAGCTACGAGGGGCAGCTTGCAGTAGGCGCGGTAGTTGTCAATCGTGTGAGATCCGGTGCGTATCCTTCCTCGGTATACGGAGTCATTTACCAGAGCGGACAATTTGCACCGGCGGGCAGCGGAAAAGTAGATGCGGCCATAGCTGCAGGCGTGAGCAGCAGCTGTCTGCAGGCCGCACAGGAAGCCCTGAGCGGTACGGATAACACCGGCGGAGCGTTATCCTTTCAGAGGGCATCCGGTGGTCATGCCGGGGTTGTGATCGGAAATCATGTATTTTATTGAGAAAGTATATGGCATTTTCAATCAAAATATAGTATGATAGGAGGTATCTTAATTTAATTAAAGAGGAGGAATCAATATGCCGGGAGGAATTATTGCATTCATTGTTTTGATTGTTATTGTTTTGTGGATTGCGGTTTCCTGTATCAAGATTGTTCCACAGGCTCATGCGGTGGTAATTGAGCGATTGGGAGGTTATCTTACCACGTGGGATGTGGGATTACATTTTAAGGCACCGTTTATTGACCGACTTGCAAAGCGGGTGCTTTTAAAGGAACAGGTGGTGGATTTTCCTCCACAGCCCGTAATCACAAAGGACAATGTAACCATGCAGATTGATACGGTCGTGTACTTTCAGATTACCGACCCTAAGCTGTTTACCTACGGTGTTGAAAATCCGATTATGGCAATCGAAAATCTGACTGCCACTACACTGCGAAACATTATCGGAGATCTGGAGTTGGATGAGACTTTGACCTCCCGAGAAACCATCAATACCAAGATGCGTTCCTCTCTTGATATCGCCACGGATCCGTGGGGAATCAAGGTAAACCGTGTAGAATTGAAAAATATCATGCCTCCGAAGGCAATTCAGGATGCAATGGAAAAACAGATGAAGGCGGAGCGTGAAAGACGTGAAGCAATTCTTCGCGCAGAGGGTGAGAAAAAATCCACGATTCTTGTTGCCGAAGGTAAGAAAGAATCTGCGATTCTGGATGCAGAGGCAGAGAAGACAGCGGCAATTCTTCGCGCAGAGGCGCAGAGAGAAGCCACGATTAAAGAGGCAGAAGGACAGGCAACAGCCATCCTCAAGATTCAGCAGGCGAATGCCGATGGTCTGAGATTCTTAAGGGAGGCAGCACCGGACGAAAAGGTACTGCAGCTCAAAGGGCTGGAGGCTTTTGCAAAGGCGGCAGACGGAAAGGCAACAAAGATCATTATCCCTTCTGAAATTCAAAATCTTGCAGGCCTTGTAAAATCTGTGACAGAGGTAGCATCAGAAAAATAGACAGGAATGGATTACAAAATGCATTCACAAAAATCAGGAGGCTGTCAATGCAAAGGGGCAGGCTCCTGATTTGTTAAAGGAGGACATAAATGAAGCTTACCGGACGAAATTTTTTGAAGATGATGGATTTTACCCCGGAGGAAATTCTGTATCTGATTGATCTTGCAGCCGATCTGAAAGAGAAAAAGAAAAAAAATATTCCGCATGATACCCTGAAGGGGAAAAATATTGCGTTGATATTTGAAAAAACCAGCACCAGGACACGCTGCTCCTTTGAGGTGGCGGCGCATGATCTGGGGATGCATGTTACATATCTTGATCCCTCCGGCTCCCAGATCGGGAAAAAGGAGAGCATACCGGATACGGCGCGGGTGCTTGGACGGATGTTTGACGGGATCGAATACCGGGGCTTTGAACAGCAGATCGTGGAGGAACTGGCAGAATACGCAGGAGTTCCGGTGTGGAACGGACTTACCAATGAGTCGCATCCCACACAGATGCTGGCCGATATGCTGACCATTCGGGAGCATTTGGGTAGCTTGAAGGGAAAGAAGCTGACCTACATGGGAGATGCCCGCTATAATATGGGAAACTCCCTCATGGTTACCTGTGCAAAGCTGGGTATGCATTACACTGCCTGTACCTCAAAAAAATACTTCCCCGACGCAAAGCTTGTGGAATATTGTGAAGGCGTGGCAAAGGAGACAGGAGCCGTCATTACGCTGACGGAGGATGCCGCAGAAGGAACAAAGGACGCGGATGTGATTTATACAGACGTGTGGGTATCCATGGGTGAGGCCGAGGAAGTATGGGAAGAACGGATCCGCGAACTTATGCCGTATCAGGTCAACCGGGAGCTGATGCAGAATGCGAAGGAAAATGCAATTTTCATGCACTGCCTGCCGGCATTTCATGATTTGGGAACGAAGATCGGACAACAGATACATGAAAAATTTGGATACTCTGAACTGGAGGTAACCGACGAGGTGTTTGAAGGAGCGCAGTCTGTTGTTTTTGATGAGGCGGAAAACCGCATGCATACCATTAAGGCAGTCATGCTTGCAACCCTGGGAGAATAGATGAAAGCAGAAATATTAGCCATGCTGCGCGAGAAAAAAGGATATGTGTCCGGGCAGGAGATGAGCGAAAGGCTCGGGGTATCTCGCACAGCAGTCTGGAAGGTAATCCATCAGTTAAATAGGGAGGGCTATGAAATTAAAGCGGTACAAAACAGAGGCTATCGTCTTACCGAAGCACCGGATGTGATGAGCGAGAGCGAGCTGCAGAGCCTGCGGAAAACAAAATGGGTCGGAGAGCGCATCTGTTATTTTGATGAGATCGATTCTACCAACAGCAGAGCGAGCCAGCTGGCTGAGGAGGGCGCTTTGCATGGAACCCTGGTTGTTGCGGATCATCAGAACAGCGGTCGGGGCAGGCGGGGACGCAGCTGGAGCTCTCCGTCGCAGACCGGAATTTTTATGACGCTGCTGCTGCGGCCGGACATCGAGCCTGCCAATGCCTCTATGCTGACATTATTGGCGGCTTTGGCGGTTGCCAGAGGGATTGAGAAAAATACCGGATTGACGGTTCAGATCAAATGGCCGAATGACATTGTCATAAACGGGAAAAAAGTCTGCGGAATTTTGACGGAAATGAATGCCCAGATGGATTACGTAAACCACATCATCATCGGAATCGGCATCAATGTGCACAATACAGAATTTCCGGATGAGATTGTCCAGACAGCCACATCCATCTATCTGGAGAGCGGGCGGCATGTTCAGCGTGCAGAGCTGATTGAAGCAATCTGGGAGGAATTTGAAGCCTGCTATGAAGGCTTTCTGGAGACGCAGGATCTGAGCAGTGTTCTGAAAGAGTACGACCAGTATCTGGTCAACCGGGGAAAAAGGGTTTGCGTGCTGGATCCCAAAGGAACCTTCGAGGGCGTGGCAGAAGGAATCACCGAGCGCGGAGAGCTTCTGGTAGAGACGGCAGAGGGACAGCGCAAAGTCGCATCGGGGGAAGTGTCGGTGAGAGGAGTTTACGGATATGTCTGAGGAGAGAGTAGTATTGTGCGGAGCCAGCGCTTATACTCAGAAATTTTATTTAAACGAGGATTTTGACAGCCTTCCGGAGCGTGTGAAGGAGGAGCTCAAAATCATGTGCGTCCTGTACACTGCGGATATCGGCGGTGTGTTGCAGCTGATTTATGACGAAGAGGGAAAGCTTTATTTTCAGACGGATTGTGAAGAGGGAGATCTGCTGTATGATGAGATCGGGAGCGTTCTGAAAATCAAGCAGCTGCAGAGGGAAAAGGAAGAACTGCTGGAGGCTTTGGAAACCTATTATAAGGTTTTCTTTGAATGAACAGATTCAGGAGGAACCATGTTATTAGCGATCGATGTCGGGAATACCAACATTACCATAGGAGTATTTCAGGAAAAGGAATTAGTAAGCACGTTTCGTATGACCACAAAGCTGCAGCGTACATCCGACGAATTTGGGATTACCATATCTGATATGCTGGAGTATAATCAGATACAGATCAGTGATATACAGGATGCCATTGTGTCGTCGGTCGTGCCGAATATCATGCATTCCCTGCGAAGCGGATTGATCAAATATTTTAATATCCGACCGATGATCGTGGAACCGGGCATCCGGACGGGCATTCGCATTACATCCGAGAATCCGCCGCAGATCGGAGCAGATCGTATCGTGGACGCGGTCGGTGCCTATGAGCAATACGGCGGACCGGTTATCGTGGTGGATTACGGAACGGCCACCACCTACGATTTTGTGGATGAAAAGGGCGATTTTTTTGCGGGAGTAACTGCGCCGGGTATCCGCATCTCGGCACAGGCATTGTGGCAGGATGCTGCAAAGCTTCCGGAAATAGAAATCAAAAAGCCGGATCACATCCTTGCCCGGGAGACCATCAGCAGTATGCAGGCGGGTCTGATCTACGGACAGATCGGACAGACAGAGTATATCATAAAACATATGATCCAGGAGTCTAAGCTGAAAAATGTCAAGGTCGTTGCGACAGGCGGTCTGGGGAAGATCATTGCGGGCGAGACAGAATGTATCGACTATTATAATCCAAATCTTACCTTGGAAGGCATGCGTCTGATTTATGAAAAACAGAACAGATGAACCACAGCAGCTAAAAATAGGAAACGTTATACTGGCAAACAACTTGATCCTTGCGCCGATGGCAGGAGTTACAGACCTTCCCTTCCGGATTTTGTGCAAGGAGCAGGGAGCCGGACTGATCTGTATGGAGATGGTAAGCGCAAAAGGGATTTTGTACCATAACAAAAATACAGAGCAGCTCTTAACCGTCGATGAACGAGAGCATCCCGTATCGCTGCAGCTGTTCGGTTCCGATCCCGATATCATGAGTGAGATGGCAAAGCGAATCGAGGACAGACCCTTTGACATACTGGATATCAATATGGGATGTCCGGTTCCCAAGGTGGTCAATAACGGAGACGGTTCGGCACTGATGAAAAATCCGAAGCTGGCAGGAAAAATCATCGAAAAAACGGCGAATGCGATTCAGAAGCCCGTGACCGTAAAGTTCCGGAAGGGCTTTGATGGGGAGCATATCAATGCGGTAGAGCTCGCACATATTGCAGAGGAATCCGGGGCGGCAGCCGTTGCGGTTCATGGCAGGACGAGAGAGCAGTTTTACGCCGGAAAGGCGGATTGGGACATCATACGTCAGGTAAAGGAAGCCGTGCACATTCCGGTAATCGGAAACGGAGATCTCTTTACTCCGCAGGATGTCTGTGCCATGCGGGAGGAGACCGGCTGCGACGCAATGATGATTGCCAGAGGCGCCCAGGGGAATCCGTGGATTTTCTCCCAAACATTGCACTACCTGAATACCGGGGAGTTATTGGAGCGGCCAAAGTGGTCGGAACTAGTGGATATGATTCTGCGCCATGCACGGATGCAGATTGATTTTAAGGGAGAACATCTGGGAATGCGCGAGATGCGCAAGCATGCGGCCTGGTATACCAGTGGGTATCAGCATGCCTCCAGACTGCGGGGACAGATGAATCAGGTCGAGACCTATGAGGAGCTGGAGGAACTGCTGAAGAAGTTTGAACTGTCAAACGGAAAAAACAGTTGACGGATTCGGTCTGCTTTGATACAATATTTTGGCACAAGGTGACTTAGCCAAGTGGTAAGGCGTGGGACTGCAACTCCCTGATCGCCGGTTCAAATCCGGCAGTCACCTGTATCAGAAAAAATGAAAAAACAGCATCCAAACCTTGATTCAAAGCTTGGATGCTGTTTCTTTTATTCGGCGATAATCTTACAAAACTTTTTCTTTCCGCGTTTCAGAATAAATTCTTCCGCGTTGAGTTCCTCCGGGGTGTAGACTTTTTTGATATCGGTCACTTTTTCACCGTTTACGGTGACGCCGCCCTGTTCTACCGCACGCCGCGCCTCGGAACGGGTCGGGCACAGCTTGGATGCAACCAAAAGTCCCATGATATCAATCACTCCATCCCGTAAATCTGCCTCGGTAATTCCGGCAGTCGGCATATTGGCAGCGTTGCCGCCGGAGAACAATGCCCGGGCACCCTCCTGCGCCTTTTTTGCCTCTTCTTCGCCGTGAACCAGAGCTGTCAGCTCATAGGCCAAAATCTCCTTCGCCTCATTCAGCTGGCTGCCCTCCCAGTGATCCATCTCATTGATTTGCTCCAGCGGCAGGAAGGTCAGCATGCGCAGGCATTTTAAGACATCGTTGTCGGAAACGTTTCTCCAATACTGATAAAAATCAAAGGGAGAGGTCTTGTCAGGATCCAGCCAGACTGCACCGGACTGGGTTTTGCCCATCTTTTTTCCCTCCGAGTTCAAAAGGAGATTGATCGTCATGGCATAGGCATCCTTTCCCAGCTTCCGGCGAATCAGCTCCGTGCCGCCCAGCATGTTGCTCCACTGGTCATCGCCGCCGAACTGCATATTACAGCCGTACTTTTGAAACAGCACATAGAAATCATAGCTCTGCATGATCATATAATTAAATTCCAAAAAGCTTAAACCCTTTTCCATACGCTGCTTGTAGCATTCAGCCGTAAGCATACGGTTTACGGAGAAGTGCGGGCCGACCTCCCGCAGCAGCTCCACATAGTTTAGATCCAGAAGCCAATCCGCATTGTTTACCATCAACGCCTTGTCCTCCGAAAAATCAATAAAGCGGCTCATCTGTTTCTTAAAACAGTCACAGTTGTGCTGGATGGTTTCTCTCGTCATCATCTGGCGCATGTCGGAGCGCCCGGACGGATCTCCGATCATGCCGGTTCCGCCGCCGATCAGAGCGATTGGCTTATTCCCTGCCATCTGGAGACGTTTCATCAGGCAAAGCGCCATGAAATGCCCCACATGCAGGCTGTCTGCAGTGGGATCAAAGCCAATATAAAACACAGCCTTCCCCTCATTAATCAAATCTTTAATCTCATCCTCATCCGTTACCTGGGCAATCAATCCCCGGGCAACTAATTCATCATATAATGTCATAATTATTTCCTCCTATTTTGCTTTTTTCTTTCCCTTTTTGAATCCGTTAATATCATACTTCTGTTCATATGCCTCCAGAGAGGCCGTATAGGCTGCATTTTTCAGTTCCCGGATACTCTTTAAGTATTCATGTGTATCGAAGTCCGCTGCCTCCAGCTCGATCAGTGCCACGGCAATATTCGAGCAGTGTGCGGCGATGCGATCCAGATTGGTCAGCACATCATTAAAAGCAAATCCCTGCTCCAGCTTGCATTTTCCATGGCTCAGGCGCGAGACATGGCGAAGCTTCAGTTCATTGCACAGCGCCGTAATACACTCCCGCAGCGGTTCCACCTGCGTTGCAAGGGAGAGATTATCATTGACAAAGGCATTGACGGTAAGGTCCACTACCTCCTTGACAGCAGAGGTCAGCACATCAAGCTCATACTTCGCCTCATCGGAAAAGGAAAGCTTTTTCTCATAAAGCTCCTGCGCGGCATAGGATAAATTTACCGCATGGTCACTCAGGCGCTCAAAATCACTGATCGTATGCAAAAGCTTAGAGGCCTGTTTGGACTGCTGCTCCGTCATTTCCCGTACGGTCAGCTGCATCAGATAGGTTCCCAGCTTATCCTCATATTTGTCAATCAAAGCTTCCTTTTCCTGCACCTTTTGATATTTTTCGGGAGAAAAGCTGACAAACAGGCTCAGCGCCCGGAAAATATTTTTTCGGGATTTTTTTGCCATTCCGTTCATTGCAAGGTGGCTCTGCTCCAGAGCCAGTGCCGGATAAGCGATAAAACGCTCCTCCAGTAGGTCGAAATCCGCCTGTTCCTCCATGTCCTCCGGAGAGTCCTTGATCAGACGGAACACCAGCTTTTCAATCTGACGGATAAACGGTGCCAGCACCAGAACCGTAAGGGTGCGGTATACGGTATTTAACAGGGCGATCCGCACCGGCGTCATGGTGGTGGTAATAAAATCAAAATGTACAATGGCATGGGCCAGATAAAAAATCCCGCCCCAAATGACCATTCCCAGCGAGTCATTCAGCAGATAGATGAGGGCCGTCCGTTTTCCGTTTTTGTTGGTGCCCATAGAGGATAGGAGCACCGGACAGGCTGCGCCCACACCGATTCCAAGCGTGATCGGAAATGCTGTTGCAAAGGTGATCGCACCGGTCATGGACAGAGCCTGGAGAATACCGACAGAGGCCGAGGCACTCTGCAGGATCGCCGTAAACAAAATACCCACGAGAATTCCCATGAACGGATTGGAAAACATGGTAAAGACGTTCTGAAAATAAACATTATCCTTCAGTGACGATACAGAGCTGCTCATGGTCTGCATACCCACCATTAAAATTGCAAATCCTAACATGATGTCGCCCACATTATTATGGGAATGTTTTTTCGAAAAAAATTTGAATCCGATACCGATGATCGCGACAATAGCCGAAATCGTTGCGGTGGAAAGCAGATTTGCCACACTGCCGGAACCGTCAATATAGGAAAGGCACAGCACCCAGCCGGTTATGCTTGTCCCGATATTGGCACCCATGATGATTCCGATGGACTGTGCGACCTTCATCATACCGGAATTTACAAAGCCCACAACCATTACGGTAGTGGCAGAGGAGGACTGGATCACAGCGGTTACGACCGTACCCAGAAGAACACCCTTCAGGGGATTGCTTGTCAACCGGTAGAGAATCAGCTCCAGCTTGTTTCCGGCCGCCTTTTTCAGACCGTCTCCCATCAGTGACATACCGAACAGAAAAAAGGCAACGCCGCTCAACAATGTTAATACCATAGAAATTTTACTCATATCATATTCCTTTCAGCCGGTAAGTTGTCGGAACAAGTCCTATTATAGCCCCAAGCAGACAATTTTTACAATGACTTTTATTATGAAATTGAATAGACTTTACACCGTCGCGGTTAGTTTGTTATAATGGTGATCAGCAAAATATCACAAAATCTGCCGATATCATTACGAGGAGGGTGATCATATGACACGTTTAGAACTTCTTACTTTGCTGCTTTCTATCAAAGCATTACTGGAGAGTGACAACAAAGACAAGGCATTAGAATTGATTAATGAAGTAATAGCCGAAGCGAAACGCAAAGAGAACAATTAGGCGCATAGACAAAAAAAGGAGGCACTTATGACAGGGATATGGACGTATGTATCGCTTATTGTCGGATTTGTACTGCTGATTAAGGGAGCAGATTTTTTTGTGGAGGGAAGCTCCGATGTCGCCAAAAAGCTGAAGGTGCCATCCTTTATAATAGGAATGACGATCGTTGCGATGGGAACCTCCCTGCCGGAGTGCGCCGTCAGCGTGACTGCCTCCCTCGTGGGAAATAATGAGCTTGCCGTCAGTAATGTCGTGGGTTCCAACATCTTTAATCTGATCGTAGTCTGCGGAGCCTGCGCATTGTTTGTTCCTTTGATGGTGGACGATGAGATTCTGAAAATACAGTTTCCGTTTGCAATCTTCGTAGGACTCCTGCTGCTGGGGCTTGGAAGTCTTGGCATGACGGTAAGTCGTTTGGATGGTATCGTTCTCCTCCTGCTCTTTGTCATTTTTTTGTGGCAGATGATTCGTTCCGCAAAAAAGGCCCGGGCAGGCGGGAATGTGTCGGCGGAGGAAGAATCAGAGCAGTCGGGAAAAACAAGACCCATCTGGCTGTGTATCCTTTTTATCGTCGGCGGAGCGGCGGCGATTGCAATCGGCGGAGATCTGGTGGTGGATGCGGCATCTGTCATTGCAGCGACCTTCGGTCTCAGTCAGAACCTGATCGGACTCACGATCGTTGCAATGGGAACCTCGCTGCCGGAGCTCGTCACTTCGCTGGTAGCCGCGAAAAAACATGAGATTGACATGGCGTTGGGAAATGTCATCGGTTCCAACATTTTTAATATTCTGCTGATTCTGGGACTCGCCGCAGCCATCAGTCCCATAAAATTTAATGGGGAAAACCGGATCGATCTGGTTCTTCTGACCTTGATGAGTCTGGTGGTTTTAGCATTCTGCAGCACAAAAAAGAAGCTGGTACGCTGGGAAGGAGCGGCGATGCTGCTCATTTATGGCGGATATATGGCCTATATCATACAGCGGTAGGACGGTATAAATCTTCGGAAATTTGGGAAAAGTTTATAATCTTTTAAAAGTGAAAGGGGATTTGGGGGCAAATTTGGGGGTGAAAAGGTCATGTCGGCGTAGCCGACATTGACTCTTTGCATAAAAATGTCGGGGAAATGCTAGCATTCCCCCGGCATTTCTTATGCAAAGGGTTCACATCGTTTCACGATGTGAACCTTTTCACCCCAAATTTGCCCCCAAATCAGTAACAAGTTCAAAAATCTTCTAAGGTTTATCCGAAAAGAGCCGATAAATAAATTAAGACACCTAATTCAGGGGTCATATTCATGGAAGAAAGGAGATGCCATTATGCGTATAGAGACCTATAATCAGATCGCATCTGTTTATAAGACGAACGGAACTGTGAAAAGCCAGAAGACATACGGAGTGAATGCCGGAAAGGATCAGGTACAGATTTCACAGATCGGGCGTGATTATCAGATCGCAAAACAGGCAGTCGCAGAAGCCTCAGATATCAGGGAAGATAAAGTTGCTGACCTCAAGGCAAAAATACAGTCGGGAAGCTACGACGTGGATTCCGGAGATTTTGCGAGTGTTCTGTTACAGAAGTATCAGGCAGCAGTAAGTTAAGAAATGAGGATGAGCCGTGGCTAGTTTGATGGATGATTTGAAAGAAGTTTTGACGAAGGAAGATGAACAGTATCAGGCTTTGATTGCACTGTCCGAGGAAAAAAAGGAAGTGCTGATCAAAGCGGATGTACAGCGGTTGGAACAGATCACAGCTACGGAGCAGGAGCAGACCGACGTACTGCATCAGTATGAAGTCCGAAGGAGATCTGTCTTGAAAGACATGGCAGAGGTGCTCGGAAAAAATGCGGATGACTTTACGGTAGAGGTCATGATCGAATCCTTGGAATCACAGCCGGAGGAGCAGAAGCGTCTGATTGAGCTTCGCGACCGGCTTCGCGAGACACTGCGCAGGATGGTAGAGATTAATACCCAGAATCAGATATTAATTCAACAGGCACTGGAGATGGTAGAGTTTGACCTGACCCTGTTGCGAAGTATGCGGCAGGCACCGGAAACTGCAAATTACAACAAATCCGCCTGCAATACAGGGGATTTGTTGGGTAGTAGCGGGTTTGACGCAAAGCAGTAATGCAGAAACAGGAGGGAATTTACCATGGCAAATGGAATGGGAAGCTTGTACATCGGTGCCAGTGGAGTGAGAAACAGTCAGAATGCATTGAATACCACGGCAAACAACGTGGCAAATGTGGATACCGTGGGATATGTTCGCCAGCAGGTACTGCAGGCGGATCAGCATTATATAACCTTTAACACAAAAGCAGCAATCAGTAATCAGCAAGCCGGTCTGGGTGTATCCATTGCGGATGTCATCCATGCACGGGATATTTTCTTGGATAAGGCCTATCGTTCCGAATCGGGACGCCAGGCATTCTATGAGACTTGTTTTTCTGCGACAAATGAATTGTACACCTATTTTCAGGAGCTGGAGGGAGAGGCATTTCAGAATTGCCTTTCCGATTTGAGCAATTCCTTTGAGGAATTTGCCAAAGATCCGGCGGATTCCGTAAATCAGAATCTGGTTATGCAGAAGGCGAGCCTGTTTATCAGCCGCTCCCAGGCAATCTATTCCAGTTTACAAGCATATCAGTCAAATTTGAATACCAAAATATCAAATGACATTGACCGGATCAATGAGCTGGGCAACGACATTTATAAATTAAATCTGCAGATCACCAAAATCGAGGCGGGTGGAGTTGAAACTGCCATGGATCTGCGCGATCAGAGAGATAATGCGTTGGATGAACTGGCGTCACTGGCCAATATTTCCTACAGTGAGAAGTGGGACGGCGGCGTTACGGTAAAGCTGGAGGGCGTTGATTTTGTGGCTCCTTCCATGGTATATGAGATCGCAAAATACAGAGACGACGTAACAGGCTTTATTACACCTTACTGGCCCCAGATGTCAGCGACACAGCGGGGACAGATTTCGGAAATATTTAATTTCGGAGTAGATATTTCTCCGGAATTTAACACAGATATCGGAGAATTAAAGGCACTTGTCATGCAGCGGGGTGGCAAGATTGCAGATTATAGAGACGTAGAGGGGCTTGATGCGAAAACCTACAATGACTCTACGGGAATTTCGGTTATGCTCTCCACCGAGGCAGAGTTTGACCAGTTGGTACATCAGATCGTCACAACGATCAACGATATGCTTTCCCCCAATGTGGAATATACCGGCGCGGATCTGTCCGGAACCACGGAGGACGGAACAGCATTTACACTTACAGCAGGCATGAACATTCTGGACGAGGAAAACTGTTCGGTAGGAAGCGACGGAGAGCTGCCGCCCCGGGAGTTGTTTGTCCGCGTGGGAACAGAGCGGTACACGGCCGTAAATGTTACCGATGCTGAGGGAAATCAGAAGACCTATTATGTGTATAATGAAGAAAGCGCAACGGACACCTCGAAAATGTACACTCTGCGAAGCCTGAAGGTCAATGAAGAGATCAGCAAACAACCGGCGTTGATCCCGTCGCTGAAACAGAACGGAGAAGTGGACTATGCCATGGGAAATGCGATTTCTACGGCATGGCAGAGCAGTGTCCTTACCTTAAATCCGAATGTAACCAGTGGCTGTACCTTTACAGAGTACTACGCACAGCTGATCGGTGAGCTGGGAACTGCGGGTTCCGTATACAGTACGACAGCAGACACCCTTGCCAATACGGTATCCTCGGTGGACTATCAGAGACAGCAGGTAATCGGCGTATCCTCCGATGAGGAGCTGACAAAAATGATTCAGTATCAGAACGCATACAATGCATCCAGTCGTTTCATCAATGTGGTGAGCGAGATGCTGGACACTCTGATTAACAATCTGTAGATGTATGTCTGCAGAAAAAACAAAAAGAAGGTGAACAGATGGCATCCTCACAATTTTTCGGACTTAATATCGCAAGCTCTGCGCTGACGGCATTTCAGGCATCACTGAATACCGCTGCAAACAACGTATCCAATGTGCAGACAAAGGGATACAGCAAGCAGGTAACCAATCTGCAGGCCTCCGGAGCTCTCCGGGTAAACGCAAAATACGGCACAACCGGAACCGGTGTGCAGGCAATCTCCGTCACACAGCTGAGAGATGAATATTACGATACGAAATACTGGAACAACTCTTCCAGTCTTGGTTTGTATGAAAAAAAGCTCTATTACATGAAACAGATAGAGATGTATTTCACGGATGATGACACCGAGCGTGGATTTTCCACCCTGCTCCACACGATGTTTAACAACTTAAATTCTGTACAGGACAATGCGGGAGACGAAAACGTCCGGAAACAGTTCATCGGAAGTGCACAGAGCTTTGCCACCTATTTCAACAGCGTGGCCAACAGCATGACGGAGCTTCAGATCAGCATCAATAACGAGATCAAATCCACCGTGGACAATGTGAACTCTATTTCCCAGAAGATCGCGCTGATCAATAAACAGATCAATCAGATTGAAATCCAGGGAGGTTATGCCAACGAGCTGCGGGATGAGCGGGCTTTGCTGGTCGATGAGCTCTCAAAGATCATTCCCGTGACAGTTGCAGAAAACCCGATCGTAAACAGCAACTATCCCGATATGGATCTGGGAATTAACAATTATGTGGTTAAGATCAACGGACAGAGTCTTGTAAACGGTTATCAATATCGCACCTTTGCCTATGAGGCGCGGGAAAACAAGATCAATCAGTCGGATGCGGACGGCTTATACGATCTGACCTGGGCAGATACAGGGGTCAGCTTTCATCCGGCCAGCTCCGCCATGTCTGGAATCCTAAAGGCACTGTTCGAGGTGCGGGACGGAAACAATCAGGAGAATTTCAAGGCAACCGTCGGTTCGAATGCAGCAGACATCAGTGACACCGTTGTGGATGGAAAGCCGGTTACGCAGATTCGCGTATATGATCCTTCCATTACGGATATTGCGAAGCTGAGCATTGCAGAGGAAGGCATCCTTACGGTGATGAACACCAACTATAATTATTCCGGCTTTGTCATCAACGATGACGGAAGCTACACCTTTACGCTGGAAAAACAGCTGAACGTAGTGGAGCGGAGCCGCTTCTCGGGAGAGACCATGACCATCGGGAAAAGCGTGGACGGCATGGGTATTCCGTATTATATGTCGCAGATGAACGAATTTTTGCGAAATTTTGCAAAGTCCTTCAACGATATTGAGAGAGGCAGCGATACCGATCCCGGTGTGGATGCATATGGAAATCCGATGGGTGCATTTTTTGTGGCAAAGACGCATCTGGGCGGCGAATACGACTTTACAGATGAAACCGTATCCTCCACCTCCAACACCTACTATCGGCTCACGGCAGGCAGAGTTACCATAGCAGCGGCTTCGGTGGAGAATTCGAACATCTTTGCCGCAGTTACCAAATCAGAATACACGGATGGTACCGACAAATACACCTTGATACAAAGTCTGGAAAAGCTAAAGAGCGATACGGTGCTTTACCGCGGCAGCGGAGCTGACGATTTCCTGCAGTGTCTGATCTCCGATGTGTCCATTGATACACAGGAGGCAGAGCTCTTTACCCAAAACTATGACAATATCGTATCCTCCATCGAAAGACAGAGACAGTCGGTATCTGGTGTGGATGAGGATGAAGAGGCATTGGATCTGGTCAAATTCCAAAACGCATACAACCTGGCATCCAAGATGATATCCGTCATGTCAGAGATGTATAATCGGTTGATTCTGGAAACCGGAGTATAATGAGCAGAATAAGGAGGGGCTGTAGATGAGAATTACCAACAACATCATCCGAAGCAACACAAAGACCAACATAAACAGCAATAAAACGACACTGGATACGTTAAATTCACAGATGTCGTCCCAGAAAAAGATCAGCAGACCGTCCGAGGATCCGGTTGTGGCCATCCGCGCCCTCCGGTTGCGGAGCAGCTTGAGCCAGATCAATCAGTATTATGAGAAAAACATACCGGACGCAGAGTCCTGGTTGGAAGTGACAGAGACGGCGCTCAATAATATGAAAAAGGTGCTGACCGACATCCATACCCAGTGCGTGAACGGAGCAACCGGTACGCTGACAGAGGAGGATCGCAACACGATCTTAAAGCAGTTGAAGGCATTGGAGGAGCAGGTGTATTCCGAGGGGGATTCGGATTATGCGGGGCGTACGGTATTTACCGGCTACAAGACCAACGATACGCTGACCTTCCAGTCGGATTCTGAAGATTCTTATACCATCAAAGAATACCTCTCCTACGAGGATATCGAGGAATTTACCTACGGCTACGGCAGGGTGGAAACACCTACGGCATCGGATGTGTCGGGGCAGAGTGCAGTGAATGCTCCCGGACAGACCACAGTGAGCAGACTGCGGCTGGCTTATAATAATATCACGGCGCTGACAGATGGCGAACTCAAATACAGCTATCAGGATGATACAGGAGCCACGGTAGAGGATACGCTTTCTGTTACGGAAATGACAACGGCAGATCTGGAGAGTATGAGCTATGTGGTGCCGGATGATGAAGTGATCTTCAACAAAGACACCGGAGAATTTCTGCTGGGGAAAAACGTTGCATCCGATCTGAACTCCAAGCATGCAACCCTCTCCGTCACCTACGACAAGACGGGCTTTGATAAGGGGGAGATTAAGCCCGAGAATTACTACGACTGCACGAATACCACGGATCCGGTCAATCCCATTGAATTTACCAATTACGATGCCGACGGGAAACGGATCAATCAGGATATCGAATATACGATCGCTGCCAATCAGACTTTGATTGTCAATACACAGGCAAACGATGTCTTTGATTCCGATATCAAACGGGATGTGAACGATCTGGTCAATGCGGTGCAGGATGCCATCAGCGCACATGATACTGTAACGGCGATCAAGAGCATGATGAAGGAGGAGCGCTACTCCGACGATGTCTCCAAGGCTTACCTGGAGAAATGCCTGAATGCGGCCAATAAGCAGGCGGACTACGCGGATGCCAGACTGGAAAAGCTCTTCAGCAAGGGAGTCGGCAAATTTGACGGCTATATGTCCGATGTCAACATTGCGATCACGGATGTGGGCAGCAAGGGACAGCGCCTTGCCATTACCAAGACCAGAATGTCGAACCAGCAGATGACGGTGGACTCATTGAAGTCCGACAATGAAGACCGGGAATTGTCCGACATTGTCATTGACTATACGGCGAGCTACACGGCCTACCAGGCATCGCTGCAGGCAGCGGCGAAGCTGGAAAGACAGACGCTGCTGGATTATTTATAAAATGAAGGAGAAATACTATGAGAGTGACGACGAGACTTTTTGGCGAAATTGATATTGAAGACAGCAGGATCCTGCATATGGAGCATGGAATGATCGGCTTTCCGGAGCTGCAGAAATTCAGTCTTCTCTATGACAGTGAAAGGGAAGACGCGGCGAATATTTCGTGGCTGCAGTCCATGGATGAACCAGAGATCGCATTTCCGGTGATTGATCCGCTGCTGATCTGCCCGGATTACGACCCCACGATACAGGATGAGCTGCTGGAGCCGTTGGGAGAGCTGACAGAAACCAATCTGTATGTGCTGGTAACTGTGACGGTTCCGAAAAATATTGAGGAGATGGCCATCAATCTGAGGGCACCCATCGTGATCAACACCGATACCATGAAGGGTTGCCAGTTGATTGTAGAGGATGATCTTCCGGTAAAATATAAAATCTATGAGCAGCTGAAGGCTGCAAAAGAAAAGGCGGGTGAATAGGCATGCTGGCATTGACGAGAAAAAAGGGAGAATCCCTCGTAATCAACAATAACATCGAAATCACGGTACTGGAAATTCGCGGAGACCAGATCAAGCTGGGCATACAGGCTCCCCGGGACGTGCCGGTGTACCGGAAGGAAGTATATATGCAGATTCAGAAAGAGAACAAGGAGTCCTTGCAGATCGACGGTCTGGAGGCTTTGAAAAATTTATTGTAGAAAGACTAAATATTTTACAAAAATTACCGATATAGAGAGTATGAAGTATGCAAATCGGTTCCTCCCATAGCCAATATCGTATGATATTGGCTATGGGTGAACCGCTGAAAAATCATTTACACATGGAGGTGTTGAGAATGGCAATTGAAGGAATCAAAAACAGCGGCATCGCGTATCAGGGAAGTACCAGTGTGCCGGAGACAACAAAAGCGCCGGTGATCAAGGAGGCTGCGCCCGCTCAGGAAGCAAAGAAAAATGCGGAGACAGTCACAGCCGGTAAGCAGAATGGCCTGCCGAATATCAATGTCGGAGATCAGAAGAAGGAGGAGGAAAATGCCTCCAATTCCCAGATCAAGGAAGCGGTAGACAGCATCAACAAGCAGTCTGCGAATACGGAAGCGGTCTTTAGAATTCATGATGGGACCAACCGGGTAACCATTAAGATTGTGGATAAGGACACAAAAGAGGTGGTAAAGGAGTTTCCGCCGGAGAAGACGCTGGATATGATTGAGAAGGTCTGGGAGATGGCCGGACTCATGGTAGATGAGAAAAGGTAAGGAGGGATTGGTATGTCAATTCGTATATCAGGATTAGCATCCGGGCTGGATACTGAGTCAATTGTACAGCAGTTGGTATCCGCATATAGCGTAAAAAAGAATTCTTATGTGAAGGCTCAGACCAAACTGTCTTGGAAGCAGGATGCATGGAAGGACTTGAACAAGAAAATATACAGCTTGTATAGCAAAATCGGCAATCTCCGTTATGAGAGCGCATATAACACCAAGAAGGCTACCGCATCTGACTCGACGAAAGTAAAGGTGACAGCTTCTGCTAATGCGGTAAACGGGACCCAGACTTTGAAGATTTTGAATACAGCAAAGACGGGATATCTGACAGGTGGAGAACTGGATGCAGGAACATCAGCAGGAACAACGCTGTCTCAGTTGACGGGCTTTACAGGCGATGGCACAGTACGGGTTACATCGGGGGGTACGACTACCAATATTGCGGTAACCGGAGATACCACCATTGCACAGTTTGTCTCTGACTTGAACGATGCCGGGGTCAAGGCATCTTACGATGCTACGAATCGCAGATTTTTCATATCGGCGAATGACAGCGGCGCGGCAAATGATTTTACGCTTGCTGGTGCAGATCAAAACGGAACCAATGCATTGTCTGCCTTAAAATTGAATTCAAGCAAGGAATGGTCGGCTTATGCCCGGAACACAGAAGGGAATGCATATTACAATGCAGATGGCACGACGAACGGAACTTATAGTGAAGAAAACACAAAGAATAACCTGACTAACATTTTGGCAGAGCTTAGTCAGGCAAATGCGAACATTGAAAGCGTGAGACTTCCCTTAGCGACGGAGCAGGCAAATCTGACAAAATACAAATCCCAGCTGAGTTATGTGCAGTCCTATCAGACAGTAGCATCGGTGGAGGAACTGGCAGTACAAATGGGAATGACCGATGATGCGATCAAGGATATGCGCACACTGGCCCAGATGTCCGATAGTGATTTGGAGAAGTCCTATCTTGTGGATAATGAGGGGAATCTGATATATGATGATACCAGAAAGCCTGCAGAGGTTCTAAATGAAGACTATGATCATAGTTTATACCAATCTGTGAAAGGTTCTGATCTGCTTACAAAGCGCGAGAAAGAAGCGGGGCTGACCAACGCCGACGGGGAGCTGGATAAGAATGCGGCTTCAGCATATGTAAAGAGTCGGCAGGCGGTGACGGCTTATCAGGAAAATGATCCGGTAGATCAGGATACGGTAGATAAGGTTCGTGAGATATACAGCGGGACGGATAGTGAATATGCAAATTTAAGCGAATATATGAGTGCGTTGGATGGACTCATTTTCACGTCAGAGGGGAATATTGCGGACTATAATCAAACCATTGCGGACAACAATAGGGTGCTGAACAAATATGCAACTGTGAACAATGGCGAGGATGCCGCTGCGTTGGAGGCGCGTATCCGCGATTCGTTAAGCCGGGATAGCGGGGCGGTTCGGATCAAAGGGGAGGATGCGGAGATTTCTTTAAATGGCGCATCATTCAGATCCTCCACCAGCACGTTCCAGATTAACGGTCTGACCATTGAAGCTCTGGCAGTGACGGGAGCGGGCGAAGAAATTACCATTACGACCCAGAATGATGTGGATGGCGTTTATAACAAGGTAAAGGATTTTATCAAGCAGTATAATGAACTGATCAATGAGATGACATCTCTCTACGGAGCAGCCTCCGCAAAAGGCTATGAGCCGCTTACAACAGAGGAAAAGGATGCTATGTCCGACAAGGAAGTAGAGGAGTGGGAGAAAAAGATCAAAGATTCTATCCTGCGCAGGGACGATACTTTGGGCAGCGTGAAGAATATCATGCAGACTGCCATGTCAAAGGCGTATTCAGTGAATGGAAAAAATTATAGCTTGGCGTCCTTTGGAATTAAGACATTAGGCATTTTGGCAGCAAATGAACATGAGGAGAATGCATTTCATATTGACGGAGATCCGGATGACGAATCGTCTTCTTCGTCGTCAGATAAGCTTCGGGCGATGATCCAGGACGATCCGGAAGTGGTAACGCAGTTTATGAAACAACTGACAACCGGATTATACGATGCATTGGATGCCAAAATGAAGTCTACCACCTTGAGCAGCGCTTATACGGTGTATAATGACAAACAGATGAAGACGCAGTACAATGAATACACTACCACTATCAAGAAGTGGGAGGATAAGGTCAGCGCTATGGAGGAGTCCTACTACAAGAAGTTTGCTGCTATGGAGTCTGCGCTGACACAGCTGCAGAGCAGTACCAGTGCGTTGTCCGGTCTGCTTGGTTCGTAAATAATGTGAGTGATGATACGGAGGTAAGAGAATGGCATTCAATCAGGGATATGCAGCATACCAAAATAGCAAGATTATGACTGCATCTCCGGCAGAGATTACGCTGATGCTTTATGAGGGAGCGATTAAGTTCTGCAACATTGCGATCATGGCAGTGGAGGAACGCGACATCCAAAAGGCACATACCAATATCATGAAGGTGGAGCATATTATCGAGGAGTTTCAGGGAACCCTCAATCATAAATATCCGGTTGCAAAAGACTTCGAAAACGTTTATAATTATATTATGCAAAGACTGGTAGAGGCGAATATAAAAAAAGACAAGGATATTCTGGAAGAGGTTCTAGGCCATCTTCGCACGATGCGCGACACATGGAAGGAAGTCATGCGGCTCACAAATAATGGAACTAAGCTTTCGTAGATGTTTTAGAATCAGGCGGGGATAGCCCGGGAGATGCATTATGACAGAAAATGATTATGTGACTGCCTTGAAACAGGGATTGTCAAAAAAAGTAGATATTTTGAAGGCTTTATCTGTGCTGAATGAGGAACAGAAGAGCCTGCTGGAAAATCCGGAGTTGGATCCGGACGATCTGGAGAAAAATATTCAGACAAAGGCAGAACTTGTGGATGCACTTTCTCTGTTAGATGACGGGTTTGAGCAGGTCTATGAGCGGCTGAAGGAGGAGTTGTCAACAAATCGCGACAGTTATACAGCGGACATTGGGGAGATGCAGCAATTCATCAAGCAGATTATGGCTCTGAGCGCCTCTGTTCAGAGCCAGGAGCAGAGAAATAAGGCGTTGATGGAACAGAAATTTGCCCATGTGCGGAAGCAGATTCGTGGGGTGAAAAATTCCAGGACGGCGGTACAATCCTATTATCAGACGATGATGAAGGTAAATTATATCGATCCGCAGTTCATGGATGACAAGAAGTAAAGGAGAAAAAATTAAAAATTTTTCTTTTTACTATAAAGTATCGGGAGGACTGACCGATATATATAGCAGGTAAATAAAAAACGATTTGCCTGGTGGAGAAAATTCAGTACGGAGCGTACGGCCGGAGGGAGCAGTATCCACAGAATCTAAAAAACAGCAAATCAGCCGCAGGGAAGCGGCGATATATTCAAGGAGGAATGAACTATGGTAGTACAGCACAATTTACAGGCAGCAAACACAAACAGACAGTTAGGAATCACAACAAGCGCACAGGCAAAGTCAACAGAGAAGTTGTCTTCCGGCTACAGAATCAACAGAGCTGGCGATGACGCTGCAGGACTCTCTATTTCAGAGAAGATGAGAAGCCAGATCCGTGGACTGAACAAGGCATCTTCTAATGCGCAGGATGGTATTTCTGCTATCCAGACCGCTGAGGGTGCATTGAACGAGACACACTCTATCTTACAGCGTATGAATGAGTTGGCTACTCAGGCAGCAAACGATACGAATACTACTGTTGACAGAAACGCAATCAAGAAAGAGCTTGATCAGTTGAGAACTGAGATTGATCGTATCAAGGATACCACACAGTTCAACACCATGAACCTGTTGGATGGTACCTTTACTGGAAAGAATCTTCAGGTAGGAGCTTTGTCCGGACAGAAGATTGAAATCAGTATCAAGAATCTTGGCGCAGTATCAATTGGATTGCCGACTGGTTTGGCGGTTGCCACATTCACGAATGCTGGTTCCTACATGAAGGCTGTGCAGTCTGCAATTGAGACCGTTTCTACACAGCGTTCAACGCTTGGTGCAATTCAGAACCGTCTGGAGCATACCATTGCGAATTTGGACACCACTGCTGAGAATACTCAGGCTGCTGAGTCTCGTATCCGTGATACAGATATCGCATCAGAGATGGTTACCTACAGCAAAAACAACATTCTTGCTCAGGCAGGACAGTCAATGTTGGCACAGGCTAACCAGTCTACGCAGGGAGCATTGTCCTTATTACAGTAATTGTAATACTACTATCAAAAATAGAGCCGGCAGTAATGCCGGCTTTATTTTTCTAAAAAATTCAGATGGGAAGAGAGAGAATGGATGCAATAGAAAAACAAACGAAAGAGGCAGCAATCTGGCTCTATCAGAATAAAGAGCATCAGGCATATGATTGGATACAGCAGCACCTGAACGACATTCAGATGCATCTGCTGGAAATACTGCAGCGGTTGGAAAATTATCCCGGGATCAATTATCAGGAAGTGGCACAATTGGTTGTGATAATACTTCAAAGAATTTTGCAGTTTTATCAACAGGGAAAGATATTAGAGCTGGCGGACTGTCTGTATTTTGAGATTTCAGAGTTTGAGAAGCTGGAGGAGTTGTGCAAATGACGATGTATGAAAAAAATGTGCAGGCATTAAAGAAGCATCAGCCTGAGCTGTACCGTTATATGTACGGAGAATTAAAAGAAGAAAGCGGCTATGATTATGAGGTTCGGTTTGCTCGGACACAAAAGGGAGAAATCTATCCAAAAGTAAGGTATCAAGGGGAATGGTGGCTTTTAAACAGCCAACATGATCCCGTATTGGCAGCGAAACTGTATATAGATGGACACAGGGAGGAAATTGTTGACTACGGGATATACTATATTTTCGGAATCAGTGACGGAACGGTAATTCGCCAACTGATGACAGCAGGAAATAATACAAACCTTTGGATTATTCATGAGCCAAATGGAGACTATTTTGATTTGCTCATGAAGGAGATGGATTTGACAGATTTGATTTACAACGAGAGAGTTTATCTGTCTGCTGAGAGTCGATATGTACTTCAACGGGGGATAGAAGGGGTGGTGGACTATAACAATCAGCGGTTAGTACATCACTTGATATTGCCAAATTATGACAGGGTTTATAATCGGGAGTGTGAATCATCCATCGAAATGATTGTCTATGAAATGAAAAACAGTATTATCAGAAAGAATACCATCATAGACTTTCAAAAGGAATATGCACAGAATAGTCTGGTGTTAATGAGAGATATCTTGTATCAGAGCAATCTGTTTCAGATGAAAGAGTATTTTAAGACGCAGAATATAAAAGATGTACCGGTAATTATTGTGGCAGCCGGTCCGTCTTTGAATAAAAATATAGAAACGTTAAAACTGGCAGAGGGAAAGGCGTTTATTATCGTTGTGGACGCAGCGCTGCGTGCGGTATATGATCATCATGTGCATGTGGATATGGCGATTAGTGTGGACTCACGGGTGCCGGATCGGTTTTTTGAGGGGATAGATATCAGTGAAATACCATTTGTATTTGAACCAATATCAAGAAGTGAAATTATAGACAGGCATAGGGGGCGGCGTTTTTATGATGGAATGCCAAACCGTTATTTTCAAAATATTGCTGAAGAATTAACGACGGGCAAATATGCAGCGATGAAAACAGGGGGATCTGTATCAACAGTTGTATTTTCTCTTGCGATTTACCTTGGATTTCGGGTGATTGTCTTTGTTGGGCAGGATCTGGCATTTACAGGTGGGCAGACGTATAATCAGAGTCTTAAGTTTTCAAAAACAGAGGATGAAATATATCAAAAGGAAAGATACAACGTTTTGGTAAAGGGACAGGATGGTAGCATGCTAGAGACGGATTACCAAATGGATATGTACAGACAGTGGATTGAGAATTCTATTAAAATGCTGCCGAAAGGGATACGGGTGATTGACGCGACAGAGGGAGGGGCGCTCATTGAGGGCACAGAGATTATGACATTGCAGCAGGCAATTGAGGAGTGCTGCCACACACAGGTGGATTTTAAGAGTATGTTAGCCGACGTACCTGACGCATTTTCGTCGGAGCAAAGACAGGAGATTATAGCCAGATTTCGGGATGAACCGAACCGATTAAAGCAATTGATCGAGCAGATCAAGGTCGGAGAAAAAAATATTAAGAACTTATTGGAATGCTATCATGAAAATGATATAGCAGAGCAAAAGAAGCTCATTTTGGAATTGGATGAGATAAATACCAAAATCCGCGAGTACCCTATGCAGGATATTATATTATTTTATAATAGTGATACGGAATATTCTGTGGGAGGAGATGTTTTCGCAGACGATATTGAGATACCGAAATTGTGCGAGAAGGCATTGGCTTGGTATAAGGGATGTATTTCTGCGATCGAACAGCTGTCCGCTGACTTGCAGAGGCTTTTTTTGGATGTGGTATAGTGGCGGATAAGAAAAAAATTTTTCAAACGGAGGCAGCGGCATGCTAGACGATAAAAGTATATTAGTTACAGGTGGAACCGGTTCTTTTGGACATCAGTTCGTAGATTATGTATTAAATCACTATGATCCAAAAAAAATCATTATATATTCCAGAGATGAGTACAAGCAGTTTGTCATGCAGAATGAATTTCGGGAGCATCCCAAGGCAGACCGGTTGAGGTTTTTTATCGGAGATGTACGGGATCGGGATCGGCTTTACCGTGCATTTGAGGGAGTGGATTATGTGGTACATGCGGCAGCGTTAAAACAGGTGCCTGCCTGTGAATATAATCCGATGGAGGCGGTAAAGACCAACATCAACGGAGCGATGAATATTGTAGATGCAGCGTTGGATTGCGGGGTGAAGCGCGTAGTGGCATTGTCCACAGACAAAGCGGTGAATCCGATCAATTTGTATGGCGGCACCAAGCTGGTATCGGATAAATTGTTTATTGCGGCAAATGCATATGCGGGACAGAGGGATGTGTGCTTTTCCATTGTGAGATATGGAAATGTAGCAGGCAGCAGGGGGTCGGTCATCCCGTTTTTCCGAAATATTATCAAAAATGGAGGGACGGAGCTGCCGATTACGGATTATCGGATGACGCGTTTCTGGATCAGTCTGGATGAGGGCGTGAATTTGGTAATCAAGGCGCTGAATGAGGCAAAGGGAGGAGAAACCTTTATCTCGAAGATTCCTTCTTTTAAGATTACGGATCTGGCACAGGCAATTCTGCCGGGGTGTAATATGCCGGAGGTTGGAATACGGGAAGGGGAAAAGCTTCATGAAATTATGGTAACCAGAGAGGACTCCATGCTTACTTATGAGTACGAAGAGCATTTTATTGTATATCCTCATTTTGATTGGTGGAATCCGGATAAGATACAGGCCGGAGGGAAACAGGTCGAGCAAGGATTTGAATACAGTTCGGGCAGCAATAAGGATTGGTTATCGGTGGGACAAATTCAAGAACTATTACAAACCGTAGAGGAACATTAGAAATGAAGATTTCATTGCGCCGTTTGCAGAAGAAGGATTTGTCACTGGTTATGAAATGGCGTCAAAGTGCAGAAGTGACGAAATATATGTACACAGACCCTGTTCTTACCATGGATACACAAATACAGTGGTTTGATGCACTAGACAAAAAAAAGACAGAGAAATATTGGGTCATATATGTAGAAGACAAATCAATTGGAGTTTTTAGCCTGCAGAATATAGACTATAAGAATGGGAAATGCGAAGCCGGACATTACATAGGGGAGCTTACATACCGAGGAAAAGGGATTTCTTTTATAGTGGAAAGAAATATTTATGATTATGTTTTTGAGAAACTTAATTTAAATAAATTATGTTGGGATGTATTGTCATTTAATGAAGCTGCAATACATTTACATGAGAAATGTGGCGCTAAGATAGAGGGAGTTCGTAAGCAGCATATTAGGAAAAATAATCAGTATTATGATGTGATTGAAATGGCCATGTTGCGGGATGATTGGGATGAAGTCAGGAAATTAACATCATATCCTGTAATAGAAATTAGCGATTAAAAAATTTTCATAAAAATACATTGTATGTTATAATAACCAATAAATATAAATGTTATACAAAACAGGAAGTGAGGATGAATCATGGAGGATTTAAGAAAGCAACAGAAGGAAGCGTTATTAGCCTTGACGGAGTATAGTCCGCGTCTCATCACAGCCATCAGAAATGTCGCAGAGGAATTAAACGGCAATCGGCAACCGGATACCGATGAGTACCTGCATAGTATTGTGAATGGTATGAACTGGGAAATTGAGGTGTTTAACGGAACCAGGGATTATATCAATGAGGACAGGGTCAGAATTGATAAGGATGAGACGAATGCCATTTTTTTACAATTTAATGAGGCCTATCAGGCGAAGGATGATGCGAAAATGGTAGAATTACTGAGCGGAGATATAATGAGGTTTTTTGAGGAATTGGAAGCGGCTGCAAAGGAATTGTCATAAGAATGAAAATTTTATACTATCATCGGAACGAATGCACATGCAATGATTGTGTGGAGTGTATGCGTCAACTTGGATGGCAGGTGGACGTGACAGATTTATCCATGAAAAATTATGATCAGGATGAACTGTTTATGGAGCAGATGGATCGCTTGTTGAAAAAGAAGTATGATTGTATTTTTTCCTTTGATTTTTATCCGATTCTTTCAAGAATTGCAATGCAGCATGATATTCGATATATTTCATGGGTATTTGATTCGCCGCATCTGACTCTGGAATCCGTTGCATTGGAAAATCCCTGTAATGTGGTTTTTCTCTTTGATCATAACCTGCTTGCGAAATACCGGAGACAGGGAATTCGTACGGTGTATTATATGCCGTTAGCCTACAATCACAGAAGGCTGCAGCGGTTGCTGGGAGGCAGAATGCCAAGCTACCGGGCAGATGTGACGTTTTTGGGCACATTATATAATGATAAGAATAATTTTTTTGATCAGATTCAATACTTGCCGGAAGAATTAAAGGGATATATTGACGGTATGATCGAATCACAGCTGTTGGTGTATGGTTACGATTTTTGTGATCACATATTTGACGATGCAAAGTGCAGGGAAATGGGCAGATATGCGCAGATTGATATGGGGTCTTTATACCGAGACTGCAAAAATGATATTCTGCGGGATATGATTCGGAAAAAAATGACGGTCATTGAGCGCAGAAGGCTCTTGGAGCTGATTGCAGCAAAGTATGAAGTGACATTGTATGCGCCGGAGAAACCTGCAGATATAAAACTGAGGTATAAAGGCTATGCGGAGTATCATACGCAGATGCCGCAAATCTTTTACAACAGCAGGATCAATTTAAATATTACCCTGCGTTCTATACAATCCGGCATTCCGCTGCGTGTCATAGATATTCTGGGAGCGGGAGGTTTTTTGCTGACCAACTACCAATCTGAACTGGCAGACTACTTTTCCTATGGAGAGACAATCATGTGGTATGAAAGCCCCGAGGATATGATGATGAAAATTGACTATTATTTGAAGCATGATACAGAGCGGGAGCAGCTGGCTTTGAAGGGGCATGAACGGGCGGAGCAGATTTTTACCTATGAGAGACTACTTCCGGAGATTTTTCAAATCGCGATGGGTCGGAGTGAATGAAAGTAGGTCATTGAATAGAGTCATATATGGAGAAAGCTGGTGAGAGCACGGTGGATTCGATTGAGTGGATGAAACAGGCAATTCAATTATGCACATCTTTTGATCAAAATAGTATACAGCAGATAGGAGCTTTGGAAAAAACATACCATGCTATGTCGGCGATAGAACAAGATAAAATTATGGCAATGTTCAAAAGCTTTGACGAGACAGATGCGATATATTTTTTGTCTTTTTTGAATCATTTTATTGAGGATCCGAGATTGCATAGGCTTTTAATCGAGCTGCTGCAGGGCAATAGTCTTTCTCCGTGGATTAATATTATGTATGAAATTCAATTGATCTATGCAAAAGATGAGTATTACAGAGAGAAAAAACAATTACATCAAAGGAATGTAGAACGAATTCGTGAAACTTTACAGCAGAAGCTTTTGCCCATTCCGATCGAACAGAGAAATAAGAAACGCATTGTGATTATTACGGAACAGATGGGGAAACTGAACCATGCGCCAACGAGGATGATTGTTTCGTATGTCAATTATTTGAGGAAAATGGGATATGAGATATTGGTGTGTGCATGTCCGAGCAATATGGAGTTGACTGTAGATCAATGGTATGGGAAGCGGAGTCTCTTTAATTCTATTGAGGGTATTGATGGAGAAAAAATCACACTGGAGTATGAAGAGGCAAAGATTCCTTATATGCAGGTTGATTTGCTGAATCCATCCATTGAAAAATATGAAAAACTGTATTCTCTGATATATGGATATAATCCATTGTTTGTGTGGGGAATGGGAATCTTTAATCCGGCGATAGATATCGTGGCTGATTTTACAACGCTTGTTGTAAAAAATATGTCAAATCAGTGTCCGATATCGGCGGGACAAATTATTTTAAGAGTTCAAAAGAGAAATGAAATAATGGAGAAATGCTATGAGGAAAACTTGAATAGCAATCAAGTACAATGCTTTATTAAAAATCATGAACCTGCGAGGTTCAAGGAAACTGGTCATGTTTATTGCCGAAAAGATGAAGGGCTGGACGAGAACCAGTTTATTCTTGCTGTCGTGGGAAATCGTTTGGATACTGAGGTTACAGAAGAATTTGTCGATATGCTGAAGGAAGTCATGGAGCTGGATGCCCATATCGCGGTTGCATTTATTGGAGAGGTATCTGTAATAAAAAAATATTTTGAAGATGATAAATTAAAAGACCGGATATACTATATGGGTTATCGGGAGGATTTGCTGGCAACATTAAAGATGTTGGATATGTATGTAAATCCTAAGAGAAGCGGCGGCGGATGGAGTGGTGCGATGGCAGCCGTTGCAGGCATGCCAGTTTTGACCCTGCCGGACTGTGATGTGGAATATAATACCGGGGAAAAAGCAGTTGTACATAGTTATGATGAAATGAAGCAGCAAATTTTGTTGTGTGCGCAATCAGGTCAGTACTATGAAGAAAAGAAAAATATTTGTATGAAATATGCAGAAAGACATGGGGAGGAGGCTTATCGGAAGTACATGTATGATTTAATTCATCAAATCAAACACCAGATGGAGGAATACTATCATGTTAACATTTAACCAGCCTTTCTATAGTGAGGAGGGAATGCAATGTATCAGTGAAGCGATTATTAAAAATCGCCGCCTGAATGGGGATGGTCCATTTACAGAAAAGTGCACGAAGTGGTTTGAGGATAAACTTCAAAAAAAAAATTTGTTGACAACCTCCTGTACACATGCGTTGGAAATGGCGGCATTACTGGCAGATATACAGCCTGGGGATGAAATCATTATGCCATCGTTTACCTTCGTATCTACGGCGGACGCGTTTGTATTGCGTGGGGCAAGGATTAAATTTGTCGATATCCGTAATGACACCATGAACATCAACGAGAATTTGATCGAACAGGCAATTACCGAAAAAACAAAGGTTATCGTGCCGGTTCACTATGCAGGGGTAGCGTGCGAGATGGATACGATTATGGATCTTGCAAAGAGCAGAAATCTGTTGGTTGTAGAAGATGCGGCACAGGGTATGATGGCAACATATAAGGGGAGGTATTTAGGCACGATCGGCGACTTTGGGGCCTACAGCTTTCATGAGACCAAGAATTATACCATGGGAGAGGGAGGATTAATTTTAGTCAACCGGCAGGAACATGTACATAGGGCTGAAATTTTAAGGGAAAAGGGAACAAACAGAAGCCAGTATTTTAGGGGAGAGGTAGACAAATATAGCTGGGTAGACATGGGTTCATCCTATTTGCCGAGTGAGATGAATGCGGCATATCTGTGGCCGCAGTTGAAAATGGCAGATCAAATAAATGAACGAAGGCTCAGGTTGTGGAATTTGTATTATGAGAGTCTGAAGGATTTAGCACAAAAAGAATATCTGGAGCTGCCCTATATTCCGGAAGAATGTGCGCATAATGCTCATATGTTTTATATTAAGGTCAGGAATCTGGATGAGAGGACTGCTTTGATAGAATATCTGGCGCAAAAAGGGATCAGCGCGGTGTTTCATTATGTACCATTACATTCATCGATCGCAGGAAGAAGATGGGGCACATTTATCGGCAAGGATAAATTTACAACGAAAGAAAGTGAGCGTCTGCTGCGTCTTCCCATGTTTTATGATCTACAGGAGAGAGATGTGGTAAATGTTGTGGATGCGATTGAGCGGTTTTATGTTAAATAGGAATATCTGAGACGAATGGAATGTGAATGGATATGATTTAGGAGTAAAATGATGAAAGTGCTATATTGGCGTTGGAATTCCTTTATGAGGAAAGGCGTGGAACAGGCATTTACAAAACTTCATATCGATTATGACGCTTTTGATTATCAACCGACAGATTGGGAGCAGGATGATCGATTTATGCAGCAGCTGACAGGCCTGCTGAATCGAAAAAATTATGATGGAGTGTTTTCAATTAATTATCATCCACTGATATCTGAGGTCTGTAAGGAAAAGAATCTTGCATATTTTTCCTGGATCTACGATGCGCCAATCCACATTCGAAATCTGGAGCCGATGAAGTATGAACAGAATCATATCTATACGTTTGACAGAGGACAGATTGCCGGGCTGCGAAAACTGGGAATCAAGGTTTCTTATATGCCGTTGGCCGCAGATATCACAGCTTTTCAAAAGACAGCAGAAAAGCAGTCCCGGTATGAATCGGAAATATCAATGGTCGGACAGCTGTATGAGTCGGAGTATGCCTATTATCTTACCCCCTTGGATGAATATATGAGGGGATATCTGGAAGCGGTTCTGTCTGCACAGATGCGATTGTACGGGGCATATTTTTTGCCCGAATTGTTGACAGACGACCTGTTGGACAAATTAAATGGTATGTATGATAAGGCATCTGCCGGAACGGTTCAGATCGAAAAAAGAGAGTTAGAATTTATGCTGGCAAAGGAGATTACCAGCAGAGAGCGGAAGGTGGCATTAACGGTTTTGGCAAGGAACCATCAGGTAAGCTTATACAGCAATGATAAAAACGTAGCGTTGCCAAATGTAAAAGCAGATAATTATGTAGATTACTATACAAAGATGCCGGTGGTCTTTGCGTCCTCCCGGATCAACCTGAATATAACCTTGAAGTGTATACAGACAGGAATACCACTTCGAATATTAGATATTTTAGCCGGTGGAGGGTTTTTGATCACGAATTATCAGGCAGAGCTGGAGGAGTATTTCAAATTGGGAGAGGATATTGTGATCTATCAGGAACTGGAGGAATTGCCGGAGATAGCGGATTTTTACTTAAAGCATGAAACCGAGAGGCGGCATGTGTGCGAACGCGGAAAAGACATCATAGAGAAAAAATTTACATTCGAGGATCGACTGGGACGCATGTTATGTCTTGGATGAGAGGACGGAGTATGAAAAAGGAACATGTAAGTATTATTTTGCCGACTTATAATCGGGCGAGCCTTATAAAAAAAGCAATTGACAGCGTTTTGGAACAAACGTATCCATATTTTGAGTTGATCGTGGTGGATGATGGTTCCACGGATGATACGAAGAAACAGATAGAGGAGTATAGAGATTCTCGAATCCGATATGTGAATCCCGGATATAATCAGGGAGCAGCAGGGGCGAGAAACTATGGAATTCAATGCGCACAATATGATTATATTGCCTTTGAAGATTCGGATGATGTTTGGAGACCTTCAAAGTTGGAAAAACAGATGCAGGTTTTGGTTCAGTCCACGGAGAATGTGGGATTCTGTTATCATAAAATTCTTTATCATATGGGAAACCATATGCAGGCAATATTGCCTGCGGAGACAGTGGAATTGGAAAAAAAAAGCGGTAATATATATGCGCAGCTGCTATGGGATAATCTTGTGGGTTGCCCGACTATTTTGGCAAAACGAAGCTGCATAGAAAAAACAAAGGGCTTTGACACGAAGCTGAAAGCGTTGGAGGATTATGATTTTGCCTTGCAGATGGCTGCACATGCACAGGCAGTATTTATAGATGAGATTTTAATGGATGCTCGTTATGCCACAGATGGAGTATCCGGAAATATGGCAAATTATTTAACTGCGAGTATACTTATTTTGGAGAAGTATAAAAAGGATTATTTAGATACAGATACTTTTCGTCATCGTCTGGAAATTATTTTAAGAGATTCGGAGCGGTTGGGTGTGGAAGGGCAGGTTGTTTCTCTTTTGGAGAAGATTTTATAATAAATGAGGAAACTATTCATAGTGAGGAAATGATAATGGAAATTCCTTTTTTTTCAATTATAATGTGTACATATAATGATGATTCGTTCTTGGATGAGGCAATTGGATCGGTGCTGACCCAGTCTTACGAAAATTGGGAGCTACTTATTTTGGATAATAGCACATGCGGGAATCATGTTTGGGAAAAATTATGTCAGTATTCAGAGAAAGACGACAGAATTCATATTATGCGCAGTGAAAAAAACGTTGGCTGGGCCAAAGGAGCGTCTATATGCCTCTCAAAAGCAAAAGGAAGCTATATGACTTTTTTGGCAGCAGACGACAAAATTGTGCCGGGGGCACTGGACTGTATTTATGATGAGTGCCAAAGACAGGAGGTATTTCCGGATTTAGTATTTATAGGAATTGGGGGAGAAACAGTAAATCATGGCAAAAGGGTAATAGAGTCAGCAATCATACCGAAAAGCTGTTTATACAGAGCGAAAGATTCCATGTATGCGATGTATGATATCATGGAGGGAGCGTACTACAATTCCTTTGCACATTATGAACGGATAGAGTTTTTAAGGGAAAATAATATTGATTTTTTTGAACCGTATTATGCAGACAGCGGGGGTATGACACATGCTATTACATGTGCAAATTCTATTATGACAGTGGATCGGATGTTGTATGTATTACGATTAGATACCTCCCAGACGAAGGGGCATTATCTTTGGGGGTCGTATGATTATATACATGGACAACAATGGAGAGATATCAGGAAAATGATGGAAAGTCATACAGAACAAGAAGATACCCTGCAATATTTTGCGTTACGGATAGGATGGAATCTGCTTGAGGGGATGAAAAGTTTATGCTCCATAGCTACTGTTCGGGATAAGTATATGAATGATATGGAGGTAAGCGGTCAGGATCGCCTGTTAGAGTTGGAAAGAGTATTATCGGATGCAGATGTTGCAGATATGTTATCATGGTTTAAGGAAATGATCTATGACAAGGTGGAAGCCTTAATTGAGCAGCTGTTAGCGATTCCGGATAGAGATTTTTACGTGGAGCAGTCCTGGTTATGGGATTATATAGATTCTGTTTATATAAAACAAGGGACAAACGCGGATAAGAGAGAAAGCTTGTCAGAAACACAATTTGCCCGGTTGTTAGACAGCGTGATACATCCCGATAATCTGCTGAAAATTGGAATTACAGATTTGGCAGGATATATGGAACAAATGACGGATCAGCAAATTCAGAGCTATATGCCTAAATTGCTACAGGTGACATAGGCTTCAAGTGAAGATCTGGAATAAAAGACAATGGGAGAAATTTGATAAAATGAGCAGAAACTTAGCAATCATTCCGGCACGAGGCGGAAGTAAACGAATACCGAAAAAAAATATCAAGCAATTTTGTGGCAAACCGATTATTGCTTATAGCATAGAAGCGGCATTGGAAAGTGGCTTGTTCGATGAGGTAATGGTCTCTACGGATAGTGAAGAAATCGCAGGAATCGCAACAAGATACGGTGCACAGGTTCCTTTTATGCGGAGCAATGAAGCAAGTAACGACTATGCAACCACTGCAGAGGTTTTGAAAGAAGTGATTCAAAAGTATGGTCAGATAGGGAAAGAATTTGACTATATGTGCTGCCTGTATCCGGCGGCTCCTTTTATCACAAAGGAGCATTTAAGTGAGGGGATGCACATCCTGAAAGAAAAAAACGCGATAGAAGTGAGACCGGTTGTTAAATTCTCTTATCCTCCGCAGCGATGCCTTATCATTAAGGATGAGTGTCTCATTATGAAATGGGAGAAGTATATGAAAGCGCGGTCGCAGGATTTAGAGCCAGTTTATCATGATGCCGGACAGTTTTATTGTATGGATATAAAAAAATTTATGGAAAGGGATGGGATATACAATGAAAATATATATCCGCTGATCCTTTCGGAACTGGAGGTGCAGGATATTGACACGGAGGATGATTGGAAAATGGCGGAAATCAAATACAAGATGTTGAGATAAATTTCACTCAATCATATTCCAACTGACCGGAGTTCCTTTTTTTGCATTTTCTCTGATTTTTTTCCCTAAGAGTTCTTCGTAGTATTTTGTATGGAGACCGTTTCCCGGGCGCACTGACCGTAAATTTGTTTCATTCAGGATGTCGCCTGCCCGCATATCCTGCGCAATAAAGAGGGAGCGGGAATGTTCCCGTTCTCTCTTTTGTTTGTATGTAAGCTCATAGGTAACCCTGCCCAGGGCTTTTTCCGTAATTCTTATCTCTTCCACCATTTTTTTGAATTCGTCCGGTTCCATGGAAAATGCCGCATCTACACCGCCGTCCGCTCTGCTCAATGTGAAATGTTTTTCGATTACTTTTGCACCCAAAGCCACTGCTGCTGTCGCCACAGTACCCCCCATGGTGTGGTCTGACAGTCCTACGATGCAATCAAAAGTTTCGCTCATTGATACCATGGTCTTCAGATTAATATCTTCATAAGGCGTTGGATATTCTGAACTGCATTTAAGCAAAATGACGTTATCATTTCCAACGGAAGCGCAGGCCTGCATTGCCAATTCAATATCTGCCAGATATGCGATTCCGGTAGAAATGATCATTGGCTTTCCCAGTGCTGCGACACGCTTGATCAAAGGGATGTCTGTAATTTCAAAGGATGCAATTTTATATGCAGGGACATCCAGCTTTTCAAGAAAATCTACACTCGAAAAATCAAAGGGAGATGAGAAAAAGTCCAGACCCAGTTTATCAGCTTCCTTTTTTAGCTCCGGCTGCCACTCCCATGGAGTATAAGCTTTTTTGTATAACTCATATAGTGTTGTGCCATCCCAAAGAGTTCCCTGCGTAATTTGAAAACAGGGATCGCTGCAATCAAGCGTGATCGTGTCCGCGGTATATGTTTGGAGTTTGATGGCATCGGCACCGCTTTCCTTTGCTGCTCTTAAAATTTCTACAGCGCGGTCATAGCTGTTATTATGATTTCCAGACATTTCTGCAATTACATATGTCGGCATGTTTTCCGATATTACCCGATTATTTATCGTTATCTTCTTTTTCATGAATAGAATGAAATCCTTTCCGGTAACTTTACAAATCAAGTTCCTTGTGTGTGTCCAATATAAAATAGATATACTATTTTCTCTTTTTTTTGTCAATACGCGAACACAGATGATCATAGAAAGATAGTTTATCGATGGAATCTCTTAATGTTTGCAGTTTTTTTGCCGATAAAATAATAGAGTATTGCTATTATATTCTGATATTGATAGTCGGAGGAGCAAATTGGAAATTGTCCAAATGGCATAGGTGATTTCGGGAGTGGTTAGAACGTATGAATCAAAAAAGCATAGTGATTCGCGCAGATGCAAATCAGACTATTGCGATAGGACATGTTATGAGATGCATGTCTATAGCAGCGGCATTGAAAAAACATGGGTGCAGAGTGGTGTTTGTTGTTTCAGAACCTTATATAAGCGATTTTATTCAGACCAATGATTTTGAATTGATCTGTTTGCACAATTCATATAACGACAAAGAATCAGAGCTGTGCGAGTTGGAAAAAATCCTGGATCATTTTGCCTGTAAGACCCTGTTGATTGACTCATATGAAGTTACATATAGATATCTGAGTGAGCTGCATAAAAAATATAAATTGATTTATGTTGATGATTTAGGAGCATTTCGATATCCGGTCGATATGATCATAAACTATTCTGTCGGTGCAACGGAGGCGTTATACAAACATTTTGGGTATGATGCAACGGTGGATTTGTTACTTGGTCCTAAATACGTACCGTTAAGAGAGCAGTTTTCGCAGACGCCAATTGTTGTAAAAAATAAAGCAGAGAATATTTACATGACATCCGGTGGTACGGATCATTTACATGTATTAATGAATCTTTTGGAGACCATGGAAGGGACTGATCTACAGCCGTTGCATAAGCACATTGTAGTTGGAAAGTTCTATAAGGACATGGATGACCTAAGAGCATATGCATCCAGTCAATTGGATGAAGATGGTAATTCTACAATAAGGATATATCAGGATATCCCTAATGTTGCCCATGTAATGAAAAAATGTGACATTGCCATTACAGCAGGTGGAACTACAGTAATGGAGCTTTGTGCCTGTGGATTGCCAATGGTAACATTTTCCATTGCGGATAATCAAATCAAGGGCAATGAAGCACTGGCGAAGGAAAAGCTTATTTGTTATGCCGGTGACGTCAGAAGTAGTAAGGACATTTTTGAGAATATTGTGTTTCTGGCACAAAATTTATGTGATGCCAGAGATAAAAGGATGCAGCTTTCTAAAACGGTTCAAGCGCGAGTAGATGGAAACGGATCCGAAAGGATTGCAAAGGTCATTATTAAATGGATCAAAAAAGAGATTACATAATACAAAGTTTGAAAAAACATAACGTGTTGCTTCTAAGAAGACTATGATCTGTCGGAATTCTGATTGATCATGCCAGCAAAACTCTGGCATTGAACTTTGACAAGTAAATATTATTCGAGATTGACAAAATGGATACAAAAAATAGACATAGGATCGTTGCTATGCCAAGAAATGCGGTATGATATCTGTAGGATTATGCTATGTTCAAAATCAACTTTCTTAGGGTAGATTCAAACGGCAGATCCCATGCATCCAGATGGTGTGGCATCAGGATGTGATAGAGGCGGCAGTACCACATCTTAGTAGAGCGGTGCCTGCCGCTTTCTAATTTGAAGTCTATTTTCGCACGTTTGTTTGAGCGTTCTGCAGAAGTCCTTGCATTGTACGCATTTTTCCATTGTTCGCTGTCACGAGGCGGAATATTTATAAGACGTGGATTGTCTTTCATTGCAAGATGAAGCGTTCTTCCGTATTTTGAATCAGAGCATGGGGATTCACAAGAGCATCCATGTTTTCTGCTTGCAAAAGGATACCGGAACTTTATTCTTGCTTTTGAAACTTCAATACCGTCATGGTTCATTTTTCTTCCGGCCTTACAGACAGGAATGCCATCTTCAACGATGATAAAGTCATGTTTGTATTTCTTTTTAATGCCTCGCTTTTCATTTAAATCAATGAATGGCGTAATTCCTTTTTTTGCAGGACTGATAATAAGGCATTGCATCATGGGGAGAATCAAGAAGAAGTTTTTCCACATGGAAATCCGGGAGAAAACACTTCATTCTGAAAATGTATGCAAAAAACCATGTGAATCGTGCATGGATGTAGGATGAGCAGAGGAAAAACAGGAAGATCGCTTTCGGAATCAGAAGCGACCATCATGTAAAGGTCATGTCCATGATAAAAACATCCTCTGGAGGAATCCCATCCTATCTCACAGTCCAATTGGGAAAAATAACGTTCACGGTTTCAGTTATGTATATCTTTTAAGGAACAGTCACAAACGCGATGTTTACGTTCTCTTGCAGAAGTAACAACAGGAGTTCCGGCACCGGCAATGGAAAGAGGCGAATTATTCATA
>JAFUTQ010000091.1 GCA_017484135.1 Lachnospiraceae bacterium | reverse complement strand
TGCTAAACTCACTGCCGAAATCAGCGCTGGCTCCTCTGCTGATTGTTTGGTTAGGAGGAAATTACAAGACCATCATCCTGACCGGTATGTCGGTAGCTATTTTCGGTTCCATCCTGAGTCTGTATACCGCATTTTTGACAACCGATGCCGACAAGCTATTGCTGATCCGGACATTGGGAGGTTCCAAAAAACACATCCTGCTTAAGATTTTAATTCCCGGCAATATTCCGGTCATCCTGAGCATTATGAAAGTAAATATCGGACTATGTCTGGTGGGGGTTATCATCGGAGAATTTATTGCAGCCAAAAAGGGGCTGGGCTATCTGATTATCTATGGCAGTCAGGTCTTCAAGCTGGACTGGGTGATCCTATCCATCCCGATTCTATGTGCAATCGCCATGGCTCTGTATCAGATTACCAATTCGGTTGAAAAGCGCTATGGAAAGCCCAGAAGGCGCAAAAATAAATCATAATTATATTTTGCTTAAAATATCAAAAGTTCTCTTCGAGAAGCCAACCGACTTCCCGAAGAGAGCCCTGTCAGATCAGTTCAGCCACACACGCTTCCACCTGCTTCATATCCTCCGTGGGCTCAAAACGTGCAACGACGTTGCCCGTTCGATCCACTACAAATTTCGTAAAGTTCCATTTAATATCCGGATTATTTTTGTAATCCTTGTCAAACTTTTTCATCATGGCACCAAAAGCCAATGCCTTTGCTCCCTTTCCAAACCCGGCAAATCCCTTCCTGCTCTTTAAAAACGTAAATAGCGGGATTTCATGCTCTCCATTGACATCCGATTTTTTCATCTGTGGAAATTGGGTGTGATAATTCAGCGTACAGAACTGATGAATCTCCTCATCTGTTCCCGGTGCCTGTCCATGAAACTGATTGCAGGGCACATCAATGATTTCAAAGCCCTGCTCATGATACTTTTCATACATTGCTTCCAATGGCTCATAATGCGGGGTAAAACCACACCCCGTAGCGGTATTCACAATCAAAACCACCTTCCCCCTGAAATCAGCAAGAGCCACTTCACTGCCGTCCGCAGCCTGTACAGTCAAATCATAGAATTCCATCTCAAAAACCTCCTCAAATGAAATTGAAACGAAATAGGGAACGTTCCGAAAAATTTTTCCAAACGTTCCTTATCCTTGTTTTTCTTACACCTTACTTTGCATAATCCGTCACACGGGATTCCCGTATCACGTTTACCTTAATTTGCCCCGGATACTCCAATTCGGATTCAATCCGTTTGGAAATATCCCTGGCCAGTATTACCATCTCTGCGTCATTCACCTGTTCCGGAACGACCATAATCCGAACCTCTCTACCTGCCTGAATAGCAAAAGATTTGTCAACCCCTTTGAAGTTGTTTGTAATATCCTCTAACTGTTTTAATCTGCTGGAGTATGTCTCCATGGTTTCGCGTCTTGCGCCCGGTCTTGCGGCACTGATCGTATCCGCAGCCTGCACCAGACATGCAATCAAAGACTCCGGTTCCACATCCCCATGATGTGCTTCTACCGCATTGACAATCAGCGCTGATTCCTTGTATTTTCTACAGAGATCAACACCAATCTGGATATGTGACCCTTCCACCTCATGGTCAATGGATTTCCCGATATCATGTAATAAGCCGGCCCGTTTGGCAGTTCTGACATCCTCACCGATTTCAGCAGCCAAAAGTCCCGACAGCTGTGCGACCTCAATGGAATGCTTCAATGCATTCTGCCCATAGCTTGTCCGAAACTTCATTCTTCCAAGCAGCTTTACAAGCTCCGGATGAATGCCATGTACACCAACCTCTAAGGTTGCTGCTTCACCCTCTTCCCGTATCATGCGATCGACTTCTTTCTGGGCTTTTTCTACCATTTCTTCAATTCTGGCCGGGTGAATACGCCCGTCCACAATCAGTTTCTCCAAAGCGATACGGGCAACCTCACGCCGTATCGGGTCAAATCCGGAAAGTATGACCGCTTCCGGTGTATCGTCAATAATCAGATCTACACCAGTCATCGTTTCCAGTGTTCTGATATTTCGACCTTCGCGTCCGATAATCCTTCCCTTCATTTCATCATTCGGAAGCTGCACAACCGAAATGCAGGTCTCCGCCACATGATCGGCGGCACATTTCTGAATTGCTGTGACAACATAGTCCTTTGCCTTTTTCGCAGCCTCTTCCTTCGCCTGACTTTCCAGCTCTTTAATCATTTTGGCTGTGTCAAGCTTTACATCTTCTTCAACAGTCTTCAAAAGGTATTCTTTTGCTTGTTCGGAGGTAAGTCCGGAAATTCGTTCCAGTTCCCGTACACGCTCCTCGTTTAGCTTTGAAATCTCGACTTTCTGCTTGTTGAGTTCCGCCTCTCTTGCCGCAAATCCCGCCTCACGCTTCTCAATAGCCTCTAACTTCTTGTCCAAATTTGCTTCCTTTTGTTCCACGCGACGCTCATTTCGTTGTACCTCGTTTCGTCTTTCCCTGATTTCCTTATCTAATTCGTTTTTTGCACGAATCGACTCTTCCTTTACCTCAAGTAAAGACTCCCGCTTCTTAGCTTCCGCGGATTTTACTGCCTCATCTATTATCTCTCTTGCCTTGTCCTCTGCACTTCCTATCTTAGCATTCGATACTTTCTTTTGATAGAGTCCTGCAATGTACCATACGACAACAGTTGTGATAATAAGCGTAACTACAACAGCGATAATCACTTTGAGCACAGGAGCACCTCCTTTATTTAGTTTTCATTGTACATATAACATTTATAAATAAACATCTGTCATAACTTACAACAGTTAGATTTTATACTTTTTCAATGGTCATGTCAAGTATTCCCCACATTTCATACAACTTAGGATATCATCGCTGCGAAATCCCTTCCGAAGCAGATAGCTGTACAATTTCTGCTTTTGCTTCGGATCCAAAGCTTCAGAATCATAATTTTTCTTCTGTAAAATTATTTTTATTTTTTCCAGGTCATCTGAATCATAGTGTTCCTCCAGCGCCTGTTCGATCACATCCTTTTTAATTCCTTTTTGCAGCAGCTCCCGCCGCAGCTGCTGCAAACTTTTTTCGTTCTGGCGGCAGGCAATATAATTGGCTGCATACCTGCGATCATCTATATAGTGAAATGTCGCCACATAAGAAATGGCATCATCAATCAGCTCCTGTGGATAGCCGTCCTGTCCCAGCTTGTCTCTTAGATTTTTTTCCGAGCGGTCCATCTTTTCCAATAGCGCCAATGCACGTTTTTTGACCCGTTTCCCGAAGATCTCATAAAATAATTCCTGATATAATTTTTCCGAAATCTCCATACCTTCTCGCAAATGATACCGCCGAAGTTCCTGCTGATACAGAATAAGGTATGTACCATTTCCCATACATACCTTATATCTGTTTTTTTTATAGGCTTCGATTGTTTGAATTACAATCATGCTTTTGCCTCATCTGCTGCAGCCGTTTTCGTTTTCTCCTCCGGCTCCTCCGAAATACTGTCACTGTCCAGTCCGTAAGCCGCACGCACCTGTGCCTCTACTTTCTGGCATACATCCGGATTTTCTTTCAGATAGATTTTGGCATTTTCCCGTCCTTGTCCGATTTTTTCTCCATTATAGGCATACCATGCCCCGGATTTATTGATTACGTCCTTTTCTGCTGCCAGATCCAACAAATCGCCCACACGCGAAATACCTTCTCCGAACATGATGTCAAATTCTGCTTCCTTAAACGGAGGTGCCACCTTGTTCTTTACGACCTTGATTCTTGTCCGGTTTCCGATCACCTCACCGCCCTGCTTTAACGATTCAATTCTGCGGACATCAAGCCGTACGGAAGAATAGAATTTTAATGCGCGTCCTCCGGTGGTGGTCTCCGGATTGCCAAACATGATTCCCACCTTCTCACGCAGCTGATTGATAAAAATTACAATACAATTTGATTTACTGATAACGGCTGTCAGCTTCCGGAGCGCCTGAGACATCAGTCTGGCCTGTAAGCCCACATGGGAATCTCCCATATCTCCGTCTATTTCTGCCTTTGGCACCAATGCTGCAACAGAATCTACAATCACAATATCCACTGCGCCCGAGCGAACCATGGTCTCTGTAATCTCCAATGCCTGCTCTCCGTTGTCCGGCTGTGATATGTACAGGTTGTCAATATCTACCCCGATATTTTTGGCATATACGGGATCCAGCGCATGCTCCGCATCAATAAAGCCCGCAATGCCGCCCCGCTTCTGAACCTCTGCAACCGCATGGAGTGCAACGGTCGTCTTTCCGCTGGATTCCGGTCCGTAAATCTCAATGATACGTCCCTTCGGCAGTCCGCCCAGTCCCAGTGCAATGTCCAGACTCAGGGAGCCGGTCGGAATCGTCTCCACATTCATGTGATTGGCCTCGTCGCCCAGCTTCATGACAGAGCCCTTTCCATACTGTTTTTCAATCTGTGAAATCGCTGCATCCAGCGCTTTAAGCTTATCTTCTCTTGATTCCTTTGCCATAGTTTGTCTCCTTTTGTCAAATATTTTTCGCCAAACACGAACTTATGTTCGCTTTTGTTATCATACTAATACACATTCTGACAATTGTCAATCCTATTTTTTATAACTCCGTGAAATATCCAGGGAAAGCAGTTCGATACAAAGAAATTACATACAAAACACCAGATCCTCCTGACGGGAATCTCCGCAGGGAAGGCAGGTGTTCTTCAGAAAGCTTACAAAAGACAGACTGATTGTAGCATATATTTCCGAAAAATACAATCAGCCTTTTTATTGAATTTCCAAAACATCACAAATCGGCTGGACATACTTTTTTCCCGTACGCTCACCGAAAATAATATGGTTGATATACTGCGGGCTTGTACCGACCTGTTCCGCCAGCTCTCCTTCGGTAAGCTCCAGTTCCAGAAGTCTGCGTTTAATTTCTTTTCCAAAAGGTGTCATTGCTCGTTTATTTGCCATGATTCGAACCTCCCCATACACATGTTTGTGGTAATATCTATAGAATTGCAGATTCTGTCCATTTTTACATTGAGTATTTTTTGATTGTGTTGTATAATACAAACTACAGAACCCCATACTAATACAAGTATAATTCATAAAAATGTATTTGTCAATTCATAAATATGATTTTTTTGTATTTTTTTTATTATACCTGAAGGAGGACGCTATGAATATCAGCCAGCGTGTATTTGCACTGTTAAAAGAAAAACATTTATCTCAAAAGGATCTTTCTGACTATGCAGGGATCTCTCCGAGTGCAATCAGCAACTGGAAAAGCCAGAACAGCAATCCTGCCTCAGATAAAATCATTAAGATCTGTGAATTTCTGGAGGTAGATCCCTATTTTCTGCTGACTGGTCGGTCTGCGCCCATCGATCGAATTCAAGAGGACATTGCCGCCTACGAAAAGGACGCTACCCCGGAAGAACAGATGCTGTTAAACATCTTTCGCGAACTGACTACCTTCAACAAGGGACGTGCCATCGGACAACTGGAACAAATTCGGGAAAATCAGAATAAAATGATATAAAAATATATCATGGGTACTATATCGGGATCAAAAGACTGGGGAAAAAGGTTCACATCGTAAAACGCTGTGAACACTTTGCAAAAAAACCGCTTCGGAAAGCTTGCTTTCCGAAGCGGTTTTTTCGCAAAAAGTCTATGCCGACGTAGTCGGCATGACCTTTTTTCCCAGCCTTTTGATCCCTGCACAATCTAAGATCCCCACAAACACATTTTCACAAATCATAACAGTTCAGCCATGGCTGCAATCATCTGCTCATTCATGCAAGCATGATTCGCAGATGACTACAGCCATGGCTGAACTGTTACCATAAATTAATTTCTCCCAAACTCCGATAACTCCAATCCCTCGTTGCGCTCGAGGGTCATGCCTACACTCCACGCATTGACAAAGAGCAACAGCGGATTGCCTTTCAGATCCATGATTTTTTTCATGTCGGAGGTTCCCGTCAGCTTGTCCATATCAAGATTCTTATTTTCAATCCACCGGATATGCTCATAGGGCAGGTTCTCCATTCGAATTTCCACATTGTATTCATTTTCCAGCCGGTATTTTAATACATCGAACTGCAGCACGCCCACGACACCGACAATGATTTCCTCCATACCGCCCTTGTATTCCTGAAAAATCTGGATTGCCCCCTCCTGTGCAATCTGCATGACCCCCTTCACGAACTGCTTCCGCTTCATGGTATCCACCTGGCGCACCCTTGCAAAATGCTCCGGCGCAAAGGTCGGTATCCCCTCAAATGCAAATCCGTCCTTTGCGGTCGTCAGGGTATCTCCGATGGAGAAAATGCCGGGATCAAACACCCCGATGATATCCCCAGCATAGGCCTCCTCGATGATCTTTCTCTCCTGCGCCATCAGCTGCTGCGGCTGGGACAGACGCAGGGATTTCCCTCCCTGTATATGCCGCACCTCCATGCCCGCATCAAACCGCCCGGAGCAGATGCGCATAAATGCGATCCGGTCTCTGTGGTTTTTGTTCATGTTTGCCTGTATCTTAAACACAAACGCAGAAAAATCCTCCGCAAACGGATCGATCGCCCCCTGATCCGAATTTCTGGACAATGGCGGCGTTGTCATCTGCAGGAAATGCTTCAAAAAGGTTTCCACGCCGAAATTCGTCAGCGCGGACCCAAAAAATACCGGAGAAAGCTTTCCGACAGATACCAGCTCCTGATCAAACTCCGCACTGGCTCCGTCCAACAGCTCGATCTCATCGCGCAGCTGCCCGACATAATCTTCTCCGATCTGCTGAACCAGCATCGGATCATCCAGAGAAAAATCCTGCTCCTCCCCTTACTTAGTCCCCTTTAAGGTGTCGGAAAACAGCATCACATTTTTGGTCGAGCGGTAGTACACGCCCTTGAAATTTTTCCCGGAGCCGATGGGCCAGTTGACCGGACAGGTGGCAATGCCCAGCTCCTTTTCGATTACATCCAGCAATTCGAAGGTATCGTTGGCATC
>JAFUTQ010000090.1 GCA_017484135.1 Lachnospiraceae bacterium | reverse complement strand
GAATGAAGAAAAGCTGACACAGGAAATCAGACCGTTTCGTAAAATTAATGATTCGTTCAGAAAAATCATTATAACCAAGGCTATCATTCCAAAGCATTATGATGAATCCGGAAGTTTAATCCTGAATATTTATGAGTTTCTGCTTGATCCTCAGGCGATGATATGATTTGAGGGTCAAAAGGTCAAGTCGGCGGAGCCGACATTGACCCTTTGCGTAAGAAAGCTCTGGGGAATGCTGGCATTCTCCAGAGCTTTCTTGCACAAGGTGTTCACATCGTTTCACGATGTGAACCTTTTGACCCTCAAATCATTTAGATCCGCTTCTCATTTTTCAGCTCCCGCAGCTTCATCGCGCGAACCTTCAGCGGAAGACCGAACAGTGTGATGAAACCGTCCGCATCGTGATGATCATAGAGATCACCGGTGGTAAAGCTTGCAAGAGACTCACTGTACAGAGAGTAGGGAGAGGTCGTGCCGGCCTTTATGATGTTGCCCTTGTACAGCTTGAATTTTACTTCTCCGGTCACATACTCCTGAGTAGAAGTCACAAAAGCCTGAACCGCTTCCCGAAGCGGAGTAAACCATTTTCCTTCATAGACGATCTGTGCCAGCTTGTTGCCCATGTCCTTCTTTGTCTCCATGGTGGCGCGGTCAAGAACCAGCTCCTCAAGCTGCTGGTGTGCGGCCATGAGAATGGTTCCGCCCGGTGTCTCATAGACGCCCCGGGATTTCATACCGACTACCCGGTTTTCCACGATGTCTACAATTCCGATTCCGTGCTTGCCACCCAGACGGTTCAGCTCCCGGATGATGTCGGATACCTTCATTTCTTTGCCGTTTACGGTCTTGGGAACCCCTTTTTCAAAGGTCATGGTGACATATTCGCCCTCATCCGGGGCTTTTTCGGGTGTCACGCCCAGCACCAGCAAATGTTCGTAATTGGGCTCGTTTGCCGGATCCTCCAGCTCCAGTCCCTCATGGCTGATATGCCAGAGATTGCGGTCGCGGCTGTAGCTCTGATCGGTTGAGAAGGGCAGATCAATTCCGTGTGCCTTACAGTAGGCGATCTCAGACTCTCTGGAATCCATGTTCCACTTGTCGTCACGCCAGGGAGCAATGATCTTGATGTCCGGTGCAAGCGCCTTGATGGCAAGCTCGAAGCGGATCTGGTCATTTCCCTTTCCGGTTGCGCCGTGGCAGATTGCGACGGCATCCTCCTTCAGCGCGATTTCTACTAATTTCTTTGCAATTCCGGGACGCGCCATGGAGGTGCCCAGCAGATAGGAATTTTCATAGACCGCATTTGCCTGTACACACGGGACAATGTAATCGTCACAGAATTCATCGGTAATATCCTCAATGTATAACTTGCTCGCGCCCGATAATTTTGCACGCTCGTCCAGTCCTTCCAGTTCCTCGCCCTGTCCGCAGTCGATACAGCAGCAGATGACCTCGTAGTCATAATTCTCCTTTAACCAGGGAATGATCGCGGTGGTATCCAGACCACCGGAATAAGCTAAAACAACCTTTTCCTTCATATGCTTAGTTCCTTTCTCTCTCTTAATTTTTGCGCTGGAACAATCATACAACAAAAGGTGTGGATGATGCAAGTGGAAAATATACAAAAAAATGTATAAGCGTGAATAATAATTACAAAATTTCTTGCAAATTTGGAAAAACAATCGTATAATTATGCAAGATATCATGAAACGAGGGGGACAGAAGGAACATGATCAAAGCAGGGATTATCGGAGCTACCGGATACGCGGGCGCAGAACTGGTGCGTATCTTACTGGGACATAAGGAAACAGAAATCAAGTGGTATGGCTCCAGAAGCTATGTGGATCAGAGCTATGCAAGTGTATATCAGAATATGTTTGAACTGGTGGAGGACACCTGTCTGGATGATAATTTAGAGGAACTCGCAAGGCAGGTGGATGTGATCTTTACCGCAACGCCGCAGGGCTATCTGAGCGGCATCCTTACCGGGGAGATACTGAGTCAGACAAAGGTGGTGGACCTCTCGGCGGACTACCGGATCAAGGATGTGAAAACCTACGAGAAGTGGTACAAGCTTGAGCACAAAAGCCCGCAGCTTATTGAGGAGGCGGTGTACGGCTTGTGCGAGATCAATCGGGAAAAGGTTAAGCAGGCGCGTCTGATCGCCAATCCTGGCTGCTACACCACCTGCTCGATTCTTACCGCATATCCGCTGGTAAGGGAGGGCTTCATCGATCCGGACACACTGATCATCGATGCCAAGAGTGGCACCTCTGGCGCGGGCAGAGGGGCAAAGGTTGGTAACCTGTTTTGCGAGGTAAATGAGAATATCAAGGCCTACGGGGTAACGACTCACAGACATACCCCGGAAATTGAGGAACAGCTGGGCTATGCGGCAGGAAAAGAGATTACGGTTTCCTTTACGCCTCATCTGGTTCCCATGAACCGGGGCATTCTGGCGACGGAATATGCTTCTCTGGCAAAAAAGCCGGATGGCAGCTATCCCTCCGCAGAGGAGCTCCGGGCAGCGTATCACAAATATTATGATCAGGAAAAATTTGTGCGCGTACTTAAGGAAGGCGTCTGTCCCGAGACAAAGTGGGTGGAAGGCAGCAACTATGTGGACGTGAATTTTGTCGTAGAAGAGCGGACGCATCGGGTCATTATGATGGGGACTCTGGACAATCTGGTAAAGGGAGCAGCCGGGCAGGCCGTGCAGAACATGAACCTTTTATTTGGGCTGCCGGAGGCGGAAGGTCTGGAGCTTGTGCCTATGTTCCCCTAGGGGACGATTTAACAGGTGACGCGAAGCGTCGCGTGATTGGTTGTAACCAGGAGGAAGACATGCAGGAAAAGGAATATACCATAAGGGCAATGACAACAGAAGATTACGAGGCGGTGCATGCTTTGTGGCTGCGGATCAAAGGGTTTGGAATTCGCAGTCTGGATGATTCGAAAGAAGCAGTTACCCGTTTTATCCGGCGCAACCCCAACACCAGCATCGTGGCATGCACGAAGGATCAGATTGTCGGTGCGATCCTGTGCGGGCATGACGGAAGACGCGCCTGCTTTTATCATGTATGCGTAGATGAGCAGTACAGACAGCACGGAATCGGAAAGGCGATGGCACAGCGGGCAATCGAAGCCTTAAAGGCGGAGGGCATCAATAAGGTAAATCTCGTGGCTTTTACGACCAACGAAGTAGGGAACCGCTTCTGGCAGAGTATGGGCTGGACCTTCCGGGATGACCTCAATTATTATGATTACACCCTGAACGAAGAAAACCGGACGGAGTTTGTCGGATAATATGATTTGAGGGTCAAAAGGTTCACATCGTGAAACGATGTGAACACTTTGCACAAGAAATCACAATATAAAAATATTAGGAGGATCACGATGAAACAGATCACAGGCGGTGTGACCGCAGCAAAAGGCTTCGCAGCGGCAGCGGTTGCAGCGGAGATAAAATATAAGAATCGCACGGATATGGCGATGATCTACAGCAAAACACCCTGTATCGCAGCCGGAACCTTTACCACCAACGTGGTAAAGGCTGCGCCGGTAAAATGGGATCAAAGGATTGTAAAAAACAGTCCGGCAGTCCATGCAGTTGTGGTAAATGCAGGATATGCCAATGCGTGTACCGGGCAGGAAGGCTGGGACTACTGCAGGCAGGAGGCACAGAAAACAGCACAGCTTCTGGAAATCCCGGAGGATTCTGTGCTGGTAGCTTCTACCGGAGAAATCGGCAAACAGCTTCCGATGGATCGTATATGTGCCGGAATTGAAGCCCTGCATGGCAAGTTAAAAGAGGACCTGGAGAGCGGACATGAGGCAGCGTGCGCGATCATGACGACGGATACCGTAGAAAAGGAGATTGCAGTCGAACTGGAGCTGTCGGGAAAGACGGTTACCATCGGCGGCATGGCAAAGGGCTCCGGCATGATTCATCCGAATATGTGCACCATGTTAAGCTTTGTCACGACAGATGCCGCAATTTCCGGGGCGCTTTTGCAGGAGGCGCTGGGCGAGGTGGTGCAGGACACCTACAATATGATTTCGGTAGACGGAGACACCTCCACCAACGATACCTGTGTGGTGCTGGCAAACGGTCTGGCGAAGAACCCGGAGATTACAGAAAAAAACGAGGATTACGAAGCATTTAAGTCTGCCTTATATTTCGTAAATGAGACGCTGGCAAAGAAAATGGCGGCAGACGGAGAGGGTGCCACTGCACTGTTTGAAGTGAAGGTCATTCATGCAGAGAGTAAAGAGCAGGCGGTGCTTTTGAGCAAGGCGGTGGTTGGCTCGAATCTGACAAAGGCAGCCATCTTCGGACATGACGCCAACTGCGGCAGGATCATGTGTGCGATGGGCTATTCCGGTGCACAGTTTGATCCGGAAAAGGTGGATCTTCGTTTTGAAAGTGCCGCCGGAAGCATTGACGTGATCAAAGATGGCGTGGTGCTGGAGTTTTCCGAAGAGGAGGCGACAAAGATTTTGTCTGAAAAAGCGGTGACGGCCATTGCGGATGTCAAGATGGGAGAAGCCGCCGCAACCGCATGGGGCTGTGATCTGACCTATGACTATGTCAAAATCAACGCGGATTATCGTTCTTAGATATATACTTAGATATAGGAGGGAATATCGTGGAAGAAGCATATATGAAGGAAGTTATGGAAAAGGCGCAGGTGCTGATTGAAGCCCTGCCATATATCCAGCGGTTTAACCGCAAGATCATTGTGGTAAAGTACGGCGGGAGCGCCATGGTGGACGAGGAGCTCAAGCACAGTGTTATTCAGGACGTGACCCTGTTAAAGCTGGTGGGCTTCAAGCCGATCATTGTACACGGCGGCGGCAAGGAGATCAGCAAGTGGGTGGAAAAGACCGGGATGGAGCCGGAGTTTGTCAACGGTCTCAGGAAGACGGATGCGGCGACCATGGAGATTGCAGAGATGGTGCTCAACAAGGTCAACAAATCTCTGGTACAGAGCGTGCAGAGTCTGGGTGTGAACGCAATCGGCATCAGCGGCAAGGACGGAGGACTCTTAAAGGTAAAGAAACGGTTTTCCGACGGACAGGATATCGGATATGTAGGGGAGGTTACGGATGTAAACCCCAAGGCGCTGTATGATCTGCTGGAAAAGGATTTTCTGCCGATTGTTTGTCCCATCGGGATGGATGAGCATTTTGACAGCTACAACATCAATGCAGATGATGCGGCCTGCGCGATTGCAAGGGCGGTAAAGGCGGAAAAGCTGGCATTTCTGACCGATGTGGAGGGCGTGTACCGGGATCCCTCGGACAGAACCACGCTGATCTCAGAGCTGGCGCTTGAAGACGCAAAGCGGCTGATTGGCGGCGGCACCATCGGCGGCGGGATGCTGCCCAAGCTGAATAACTGTATCGATGCAATTGAAAACGGGGTCTCCCGGGTGCATATCTTAGACGGAAGGATTGCGCACTGCCTTCTGCTGGAAATATTCACAAATAAGGGAATCGGAACCGCGATTTTGGGCGATAAGGAGGAAAAATTCTATCATGGATAAACAACAGTATATCAATGAAGCAGAGGAAGCGCTGCTACATACCTACAATCGTTTTCCACTGGTGCTGGATCGTGGAGAGGGTGTCTGCCTCTACGATACAGATGGCAATCGATATCTGGATTTTGCTGCAGGCATCGCGGTCATGGCACTGGGGTACAGCAATGAAAAATATAAACAGGCATTGAAGAATCAGATCGATCAGCTCACACATACCTCCAATCTGTACTACAATGTTCCCACAATGGAGGCGGCCCAAAAATTCTTAAAAGTCTCCGGGATGGATCGGGTATTTTTTACCAACAGCGGGGCAGAGGCGATTGAGGGCGCAATTAAGGCGGCAAAAAAATATGCCTATACCAGAGACGGGCACGCCGATCATGAAATCATTGCGATGAACCATTCTTTTCACGGAAGGACGCTGGGGGCGTTGGCGGTAACGGGAAATGCGCATTACAGAGAGCCGTTTGAGCCCTTGCCGGGCGGAATCCGTTTTGCAGACTTTAATGATTTAGACAGTGTGAAAGCACAGATTACCGATAAGACCTGTGCCATTCTCTTTGAGACGGTTCAGGGAGAAGGCGGCATCTATCCGGCCACGGAGCAATTTGTCGAAGGGATAGCGGCACTTTGCAAAGAAAAGGATATTCTGCTGATCCTGGATGAGATTCAATGCGGGATGGGAAGAACCGGGAAGATGTTTGCATGGCAGCATTATGATATCAAGCCGGATATCATGACCAGTGCAAAGGCACTGGGCTGCGGGGTGCCGGTGGGTGCCTTTGCCATGACAGAGCGCGTGGCAGAAAAGTCTTTGGTTCCGGGCGATCACGGAACCACCTACGGCGGCAATCCCTTCGTGGGCGCGGCGGTCAGTGCGGTGCTTGACATTATGGAGGAAGAGCATCTGACGGAGCATGTGGAGAAGATTTCCGGGTATTTGTCAGAAAAGCTGGATGATATTGCTGAGAAGTATGATTTTATTACGGCGCACCGCGGAATCGGGCTGATGCAGGGACTGGTCAGCGAAAAGCCGGTAGGAGCCATCGCTTCGGAGTGTTTAAAGGAGGGACTGATTGTCATTACAGCGGGTACAAATGTGATCCGGCTGGTTCCGCCTCTGATCATAGAGGAAAAACATGTAGATGAAATGGCGGAGAAGTTCGAAAGAGTGCTGAGCCGCATCTGAAAATATAACTAAGGGAAAAAGTATATATGTTACCTATCAAAGGAAGTGCCGTTCGATCGGCAGTGTTGATTGTTGTGTTTTTTTGTGCGATGCTCGCGGCAGCGCAGACCCCGTATGATCCCAACCGGATCCGGGAAGAAAAGGAAGCGAAGTACGATCTGGTTTTCTGGTATGAGGAAGCGGATATGACCGTTTTTTTTCAGGAAGCAGCAGCGGAGTACGAGGCGCTTACGGGGAAACGGGTCAAGCTCTGCGAAAAGGAATCGACCTCCTTTCCGGAGGATATTTATGACGCAAGCATTGCGGACGGGGAGTTCCCGGATCTTTATCTGTCAGGAAGCGAAATCTCCGAAAAAGCATACCTGTACGGAATTTCAGAGAAGGAATCGATACCGTTGTATTTCGAGACGGTGGTATTCGTGTACCATGGTAAACAGCTGGCACAGAAGCCGGAGAGCCTGGATGAGCTGCTGCAGGATACGGTCGAGAACGGACTTCCCGAGGGCGTGAGCACTGCGCTGGAGTGGAATGTGGCAGACGGGTTCTACGATTATCCTTTTTTTGCGGATGTCATAACATATGATTTTTCCGCTGAGGAGAGTGCGCTTGCAAAGGATTCGGAAAGCTACCGACAGCGGGCAGCCTTTTTTGAAGCGTTGGCGGCAGCCACCCGGCTGGATGAGCAAACGGTTACCGATGAGGGAGTGCTGCAGGATTTTAACGAGGGCAGCTGCCTTTGCGCACTGATCAGCTCCGATGATCTCGCGGATGTTACGGCAGAGGATTGTATGCTTACAGAATTGCCGGATCTTGCACCGGGGATTCCCCTGCGTTCCTGCTCCCGGCAGGGGCGTCTGTATCTCAATGATTTCTCCCGGAACAAGGATACAGCACGGGACTTTGCAAATTATCTGGTGGAGCAAAAAAGTGATGACCTGGAAGAACTGACGGGACATCAGCCCGTGAAGGAGGATGCAGCGCGGAGCACGCAGGGAGAATTGGCATATCGGCAGTATCAGGACAGCATCCTCGTGCCGGAATCCATACACAGCGGTTCCTTTTGGGCGAAGTTTGAGGGGGAGGTGTACAATCTGTGGCATGCAGGTGTTACTTCCCGTGAACCATAAAACAGCTGTCGGCGCGATATCGTGCCGGCAGCGTCCGATAATAAAAATGACAATATGCCGGAGATATTTAAGAACTTCTTAATAAAAAGATACTTGTAAAGCCCGCCCTTTTTGGTTACAATGGGAATGCAGACATTAGGGACGCTCTTATATCAGATACCGATATAAGGAGTGAAGTATGATAAACAAAAAAATGATGTTCTGTATCTTGCTCCTGAGTACGCAGCTGTTGTATCTCGGCGGATGCGCCGATCAGGAGAGTGCGGTTTATTTCGAGTCGGCTTCACAGAATGAGGGAGAATCAGTCATTGAGGATTCTGTGGGTGAACCGACTTCTTGCTATGTGTATATATGTGGAGAGGTGGTCAGTCCGGGCGTATATGAGCTGCCGGAGGGTGCGCGTATCTGTGATGTGATGGAAGCCGCAGGAGGATTGACACAGGAAGCGGCGGTAGAAGGGATCAATCAGGCGCAGAAGGTGTCGGACGGTGAGATGATCCGGATTCCGAATGCACAGGAAGCCGCGGAGCGCCAATCAGCGCAGCAGCAGGATCCCAGGCTGGATATCAATACAGCGACGGAGGAACAATTAAAGAACCTTCCGGGGATTGGACAGGCGAAGGCAGAAAGCATTGTTGCCTATCGCGAGGAGCATGGAGCTTTTACAAAGATCGAGGAACTGATGAATATATCAGGAATCAAAGAAGGAGTGTTTGACAAAATTAAGGACAGCATTCGTGTCGACTGAGGTGAAGGAGAATGAAAAAGGTTCTGGTTGTGGATGATGAAAAGCTGATTGTGAAGGGGATTCGGTTTTCTCTGGAGCAGGATGGGATGGAGGTGCACTGCGCCTATGACGGTGAGGAGGCATTGCAGCTGGCAAGGCAGGAGGTTTTTGATATTATTCTGCTGGATGTCATGATGCCGAAGCTGGATGGGTTTGAGGTGTGCCGCGCGATACGGGAATTTTCCAATGTCCCCATCGTGATGCTGACGGCAAAGGGCGACGATATGGACAAAATTCTGGGATTGGAATACGGCGCGGACGATTACATTACCAAGCCGTTTAACATTCTCGAGGTAAAGGCACGACTCAAAGCGATTATGCGCAGGACATCCGCGGCAACGGGGGAGACAGCGGCGGATATGATAGAAAGCGGAGACATACGTCTGGACTGTGAGAGCAGGAGGCTGTTCATCAAGGGGTGTGAGATTGGTCTGACATCCAAAGAGTTCGACATGCTGGAGCTTCTGGTAACCAATCCGGATAAAATATACAGCAGGGAAAAACTTTTGAACCTTGTATGGGGCTCTGACTATCCGGGAGACGTTCGGACGGTGGATGTGCATGTCAGACGCCTTCGTGAAAAAATTGAGCCCAACCCCAGTGAGCCGAGATATGTTCATACCAAGTGGGGGCAGGGATACTATTATCAGAAATAGCTGCGAAACAGCATAGGTGCGGAGTATGAAAAAAAAGAAATATCAACGAATCAATAGTCTGAAAATCCGTTTGATCTGTCTGATCATGCTTTTGGGCGTACTGTCCGGTCTGATCGTGCGCATGGGAGTCATGATTGTCTATGAAAAGGAAGCGGTATCCGCCGAAAGCATAGAAATCCTAAGCTATGCCAAGGTGCTTGCAAATGACATGGCGGCGGCCAATTATCTGGAGCATCCCGATCTGGAAAGTATCACCTCGCAATTGAAACTGATGTCGCGTATTTATGACGGACGCATTATGGTCATCGATGAAACCTTTCGCATCATAGAGGATACCTATCAGATGGATGAGGGAAAGACCATTATATCCGAAGAGGTTGTCCGAAGCTATTCCGGAGAAGAAATCATCAATTATGATGATGAATACCATTACATTGAACTTTCCATTCCGCTGAAGGCTTACGAAAATGCAGAAGAGGGAGATCAGGTGATTGGTATGATGATGGTCAGTGTGTCCACGGATGACATTGAAAATATGCTGACCTACATCAAAAAAACTTCACTGATTCTGGTATTGGTATGGACTGCGTGCCTGGTTGCAGTTTCCGTATTTGCAGCAATACGGATTACCCTGCCGTTTGAGCGGATTGCAAGGGATATTTCCGATTTGCAGAACGGGTTTACAGACGACAGGGATGAGGCGCTTGCAGTGAATAATTATACGGAGACGGCGAAAATTTCCGAACAGTTCAATCGGCTGTACAGCCGCATGCGTCTGCTAGATCAGTCGAGACAGGATTTTGTATCCAATGTGTCCCATGAATTAAAAACACCGCTGACGTCCATGAAGGTGCTTGCAGATTCCCTGAACGGGCAGGAAGATGTGCCGATAGAGCTGTATCGGGACTTTATGCAGGATATCGGCATTGAGATAGAGCGCGAAAACAAAATCATCAATGACCTTCTTTCACTGGTAAAGATGGATCGTTCGGCGGCAGATTTGAATATTGCCGTAATCAATATTAATGAAATGCTGGATTTGATTTTGAAGCGTCTGCGCCCGATTGCAGAGCAGCAGCATATCGAGCTGGTGCTGGAGAGCTTTCGTCCGGTCAGTGCAGAAATTGATGAAGTAAAGCTGACGCTTGCGATTACCAATCTGATTGAAAATGCAATTAAGTACAACAAGGAGAACGGATGGGTGCATGTGTCACTGAATGCGGATCACCAGTATTTTTATCTGAAGGTTGAGGATTCCGGAATCGGTATTCCGGAGGAGGAGCAGGAGCACATCTATGAAAGGTTTTACCGGGTGGACAAGTCTCACTCCAGAGAAATCGGAGGAACCGGGCTGGGTCTGGCCATTACCCGAAATGCCATTGTGATGCATCGCGGCGCGATCAAGGTGTTCAGCGTGGAGGGGGAGGGCACAACCTTTACGGTTCGAATCCCGTTGAATTACATTGAATGATGCGTAGGAGGCAGAGATGAGAAAAATTTCCATATGGATGATTGTGTTTCTGATGATTTTTCTGCTTTGCGGCTGCGGGCAGGACACGGATTCGGATTCCGATTATTATATTTATTATATGAATACAGAGAAGACGACACTGGTGCCCCAGCCATATGAGCTGCAGGCAGAGCCCCGGGCTTCCGCCGATCTGCGCATTCAGGAGCTCTATGAGGCGTTGTGCGAGGATGCGGACAGTATGGGTTGTGTCAGGATTATTCCCGACGATGTCAAGATGGTTGGCTATCAGCTGGAGGAGAGTCAGCTTTCCATATACTGGAATAAGACCTATGCAAAAATGAGTACACCGGAGGAGATTCTGTGCCGCGCGGCGGTGGTAAAGACCATGATCCAGCTGCCGGAGGTTTCCTGTGTGGCGTTTTATGTGGGAGAGGCACCGCTTACCGACAGTAAAGGGGCATTGGTGGGACTTATGACCGAGGAAAGCTTTGTGGAAAATCCGGGAGAACAGATCAATGCCATTCAGAGTACCGTGCTGCACTTATATTTTTCCAATGAAGCCGGAGACGGTCTGGTGGAGGAGGAGCGTGAGGTTCAATACAGCACCAGCATGTCTATGGAAAAACTGGTGATGGAGCATCTTTTGAAGGGACCTGAGAGACCCGGCATGAAGGGGACGATCCCGTCCGGTACTCACCTGATCCATGTGACCACCACAAACGGAATCTGCTATGTAAATTTTGATGAAGGATTTCTGAATCAGAACTATGAAATTCAGGAGCCAATCGTCCTGTACTCCGTTGTGGATTCCCTTTCAGAGCTGGCAAATGTAAATAAAGTACAGATCTCGGTAAACGGAAATTCCGGGATTGTGTATCGTGAAAGTTATAGTCTGGAGAAGCCTTTTGAACGGAATCTGGATTTCTTATCCGAAAACCTGGAATCCCTGTTTGATACGGAAAGAGAGGAGGAAGCCCAATGAGCGAAGCTCATTTTGAAATGGCTTCCGACGACATGGCAGGTGACGCGGAGCGGCGCGTGCCGATACCTAATGGAAAGGAGGAAGCCCAATAAAAAAACGACCAATGTGTTACCTTGCCGTTTTCTTTGTGCTGGGGATTCTGTTGCAGATGGCGGGGCAAGGCCCTTTCTTTGCGGCAGCGGTTTTTCTTTCGGCACTGGCAGTGATGGAAGCCGCAGACAAAAAGAACAGGCAGAAGCTTCTTGTTTTGCTTCTGCTGCTGTCCGGGATGGCGGGTTACTTCCGGTGCAGTTATGAAGCAAGGATTACGGAACGCTGCGAAGCGCTGCTGGAGGATGGCGACGTCGTCCGGCTGCAGGGAAAAATCTACAAAAAAGAAAACGGTTCAAAGGAAAATTTATTATATCTTGATCATGCAATCTTACAGTCAGAGGGACAGATTCTTCCCTCACATTCAGTGATTGTCCGCATATCGGACAAAGAATATCCCATTGGAACAACCATTGTTGCAGAAGGAACGGTACGCATGCCGGTCACGGCGGCGAATGACGGGGGTTATGACGAAAAAAAATACTATCACAGCCTGAATATGGATTACCAGATCCGTGCAGAAAAAATTACGGGGGAGTACGGGAAGCCCGATCGGCTTCGTGAGGCTTTGTATCAGTTCAAAGAAAGGCTGAAAGAAAACTATCAGAAGCTCTTTTCCGAGGAAAATGCAGGGATCATCAGTACCATGGTGCTTGGGGATCGTGAGCTGCTGCGGAGCGATACAAAAAACGTATACCGACAGGCGGGCATTTCCCATGCGCTGACCATCAGCGGAATGCATATCAGCTTTGTGGGGATGATGGTCTATCGACTTTTGCGAAAGAAGGGTTCCCTGCTGCTTTCCGGAAGCATCTCCTGTATCTTTCTCTGGGGGTATGTGGAGATGGTGGGGATGGGGATTTCCGCGCTTCGGGCGCTGTTTATGTTTGTCCTTCTGATGGGAGGAACAATCCTTGGCAGGAGCTATGATTCTCTTACGGCATTGGCGGCATCTGCCCTGCTGCTGCTTTGGCAGAATCCCTGTCTGGTTTTGCATGCAGGATTTCAGTTTTCCGTTGCAGCGGTGCTGGGAGCAACCTGGCTGGAACGAAGTCTGCAGGAGACTTTGGAGCGTTCAAACAGCGGAACATGGAGGAAGCGGATGCATGCAGCGGTGCTTGGCTCCGTATCGATCCAGCTTGCCACAATGCCGTTGGTGGTCTATTACTACTATGAGCTTCCGGTGTATGCGGTTTTGCTGAATCTGGTTGTGGTACAGGTGCTGAGTCTGATACTCGTGCTCGGAACCCTGTGTGCGGTAATCGGAATCTGTTCCATTTCTGTGGCGTGTCTTGCTGCAAAACCGCTGGGGATGCTTCTTTCCTGTGTGACAGCGCTTGCAAACCTGAGTCTGCAGCTTCCGCTGGCACAGTATCCGGTGGGACACAGCAGTGTGTCTCGGATTGTGCTCTATTATCTCTTTCTCATGGCATTTGTGTTTACTGTGAAAAAATTTTACAAAAAACCGGAGGTTTGCCCCTGCCGGAGAATGTCCCTGCGCCGAAACGCGCGTCTGTGCCGGAGGGCATTACTTTTGGCAGAGCTGACCGGAATGCTCCTTCTGCTGCTTTTGCCGCAGAAAAATGATATGTTGTGTGCGTTTCTGGATGTGGGACAGGGCGATGGGATTTACCTGCAGCCAGCAAAGGGCGTGCATGTGTTTGTGGATGGAGGGAGCAGCGACCAGAGCGGGCTGGGAGAGTATCGGATCCTGCCATTTTTTCGCTATCATCGGATCTTATGGATTGATGAATGGTTTGTGAGTCATTATGATACGGATCACGTCAGTGCACTGATTGAACTTCTGGAGCAGGGCTATGAGATCCGAAATCTGATACTTCCCTGTGAGAAACCGGACAATGCGAATTATCAGCAGATCGTCCGGCTTGCTTCGGAACACGGGATACCGATTTCCTATTTTGACGCGGGGGATTCCCTGCGCATCGGCGACACGACAATTACCGCACTGCTGCCGGATCAGGGGCGGAGCGCACAGGTGACGGAGGGAGATGAAAACGCAAACGGTATGGTGCTCTATGTGGCGCATCCTGCCGCCAACATTCTGCTGACGGGAGACAGCGGAGCGGAGGATGAAGCGTGGATGCTGGAGGCAGAATCTGACCATGCATGGAAGCTTTTTGAAATCGATATTTTAAAGGCCTGCCATCATGGCAGCAAATATTCCAACACGGAGGAATTTTTGCAGCGGCTGAGACCGCAGGTGACGGTGATTTCCTGCTCAGAGACGAACCGCTACGGACATCCGGCAGCGGAAGCCGTGGAGCATATGGAGGCAGTGGGAAGTATGGTCTATTACACCATGAAATCCGGTCAGATTACAGTGCGTGCTGCGGGGGAGAAAGCGATCAGAATGGATTGCTGCAGACCGTAGAAATGTCATAGCCTTGGTGACGTGCATGTTAATTCCAGCTCCGGCTCATCAGTCGTATGATTGAATGCGCTTGATAAGATCTTTCTTAAATTTTTGTTACTTAAAATCCGCCCAAAAAGGCGCTTGTCGAACCCTCCCGCAGGGGATTCGACAAGCGCCTTTTTGACTGCACTCTTTTTCATAGATAACTATAATCTACGAAACAATTTTTCGCGCTCAAAATAAAAAAAACCATTCAAAACAACCTTTTCATTCAATATTTTTTTAATTTTACTCAATTATTCGACAAATGTCAACAGAATTCCGCCACAATCGGAGCAGAATTGTATAGAATTATCCATAAATTCAGTGCAATTGTAGCGCAAATTTGCATGTTTCGCAGGAGATCCGAAGTTATAAGGGGTCAAAATGTGGGTCAAAAATCCAGCAGAAGGAGGATTGGAAATGAACCAAATAACACAAAAAAGAGTAGCAAAGTACCTGACATTTATGGCCTTGGTGGGCATCCTGCTGTTTGGCGCGCGGGGGCTTACGGCGTATGCGGCGGAGATTGTCGATTCGGGTAACTGCGGAGAGTATGAGGATAACGTAAAATGGACGCTGTATTCGGACGGCAAGCTGACGATCAGCGGGGAGGGGGAGATGGCGGACTACTATGTCTCTACTGTGACTAGCTCTGGCGTTACCAATAACGATTATAGTAAGGCATCTCCATGGACTAAGGATTATAGAGAGAAGGTAAAAATTGTTGAAATAACAGATGGTGTGACATCAATCGGCAGGATGGCATTTATGGACTGTAGCAGTCTGACCGGCGTAATCATGGGGAACGGTGTAAAATCAATCGGTTTTTCGGTATTTAATGGCTGTAGCAGTTTAACCACTATCGAGGTAGCTTCCGGCAATCACAACTATACATCTGAGGATGGGGTATTGTTTACTACAAATAAAACCACGCTTATAAGGTGTCCGGAGGGAAAAACAGACTCCTATGCGATACCAAATACTGTGACGTTAATCGACGATCATGCATTTTATGACTGTACCGGTTTAACCGGCATTACCATACCGGATGGTGTGACAGAAATCGACTATGAAGCATTTTATGGCTGTACCGGATTGACCAGCATTATCATACCGGATCGTGTGACATCAATCGGCAGTGAGGCATTTGCTGGCTGCAGCAGTTTAACCAGCGTAACCATAGGGAACGGTGTGAAAACAATCTCCTCGGGTGCATTTGCTGGCTGTAGCAGTCTGACCAGCGTAACCATACCGGGTAGTGTGAAATCAATCGGCGGTGGGGCATTTAGTAGGTGTAGCAGTCTAACCAACATTACCATACCGGATAGCGTGACATCATCAATCGGCTCGAATGCATTTGCTCACTGTAGCAGTTTAACCAGTGTAACCATAGGGAACGGTGTGACAGAAATCGACCAGGACGCATTTTATGGCTGTAGCAGTCTGACCAGCGTAACCATAGGGAACGGTGTGAAAAAAATCGGCAATGGTGCATTTTATGGCTGTAGCGGTCTGACCAGCGTAACCATACCGGATAGTGTGACATCAATCGACAACAGTGCATTTATGTTCTGTAGCGGCCTAACCGACATTACCATACCAAATAGTGTAACAGAAATCGGCATAAGTGCATTTGAAGGCTGTAGCAGTCTAACCAGCGCAACTATAGGGGACGGTGTGACAAAAATCGGCGAGTGCACATTTAATAGGTGTAGCGGTCTAACCAGCATTCGCATACCGGATGGCGTGACATCAATCGGAAGCGGTGCATTTGGGGGCTGTAGCAGTTTAACCAACATTATCATACCGGATGGTGTGACATCAACCGACAGGTATACATTTTCTGGATGTAGCGGTTTAACTAACATTATCATACCGGAAGGGGTGACATCAATCGGCGATGGGGCATTTAGTGGCTGCAGCAGTCTGCCCAGCATTACCATACCGGAAGGGGTGACATCAATCGGTAATAGTGCATTTTATGACTGCAGCGGTCTGACCAGCATTACCATACCGAATAGCGTGACATCAATCGGCGATAAGGCATTTAGGGGCTGTAGCGGTCTGACCAGCATTACCATACCGGGTAGTGTGACATCAATCGGCAAGGAGGCATTTTATGACTGCAGCGGTTTCACCAGCATTGTCATACCGAATAGTGTGACATCAATCGGCGATGGAGCATTTAAGGGCTGTAGCAGATTAGCCGCTATCGGGGTAGATTCCGGTAATCACAGCTATGCATCTGATGATGGGGTATTGTTTAATATAGATAAAACCATGCTTATAACATGTCCGGTGGGAAAAACGGGATCCTATGAAATACCAAATACTGTGACGTTAATTGATACATATACATTTAGTGGCTGTATCGGTTTAACCGGCATTACCATACCGGATAGTGTGATGTCAATCGGCAGCTATGCATTTAGTGGCTGTACCGGTTTAACCAGCATTATCATACCGGATAGTGTGACATCAATCGACAGCTATGCATTTAGTGGCTGTACCGGTTTAACCGGCATTACCATACCGGCTAATGTGACAACAATCGGCTATAAGGCATTTGAGAACTGTAGTAGTTTAATCAATATCGAGGTGGAACCCGACAATGCATACTATGCATCTGATGAAGGAGTATTGTTTAATATAGATAAAACCACGCTTATAACATGTCCGGCGGGAAAAACAGGCTCCTATAAAATACCGGATAGTGTGACATCAATCGGCAATTCTGCATTTGATAGATGTAGAAGCTTAACCAGCATTGCCATACCCGATAGTGTGAAAGAAATCGGTAGCTCTGCATTTATATGGTGTAGCAGTCTAACCAGCGTAACCATAGGGAATGGTGTGAAAGAAATCGGTAGCTCTGCATTTTTCGACTGTAGCAGTTTAACCAGCATTACCATACCGGATAGTGTGACGTCAATCGATCGCGATGCATTTTTGGGCTGCGACAGTTTAACTAGCATTACCATACCGGATAGTGTGACATCAATTGGCGAGTGTGCATTTCGCTACTGTAGTAATTTGACCAGCATTATCATATCGAATAATACGACAAAAATTGGAAAATACGCTGTAGGTTATGAAAACACTGGAGAGGATGCAACAACATATTCCGTAACCATCGTTGGACACCCGGACTCTACAGCAGAAGCATATGCCAGGGAGAATGGTTTCGAATTTGCAGACATCGCTACATGGGAGCCGGAAGAACCTCAGAATCCGAATGAGCCCTCAGGATCCGATTCCCCGGAACAGCCTGACCAGACACCGGGCGGCAGCCAGAACAATCCCCCGGCTTCAGGCAGTGACCAGAGCTCGAACCAGACTTCAAGTCGGACCTCAGACAGCAACTAGGGCGCAAGTCAGACCACAGACAGCAGCCAGAGCGCAGGCCAGACCACAACTAACCAGACCACAACCCAGACCACATCAGACACCAAGCAGACCGGCTGGGTACAGGAGGGCGGCACATGGCATTACAACAATGCAGACGGTGTGGCAGAGACAGGCTGGGTCAATGACGGAACCGGATGGTATTACACCGACGAGAGCGGAGCAATGCAGACAGGCTGGATCAACGACGGAAGTGGCTGGTACTACACCAGCGAAAGCGGTGTGATGCAGACCGGCTGGGTGAATGACGGAAGTGGCTGGTACTACACCAGCGAAAGCGGAGTCATGCAGACCGGCTGGGTGAACGACGGCGGCACCTGGTACTACACCAGCGGAAGCGGAGCGATGCAGACCGGCTGGGTGAACGACGGCGGCACCTGGTACTACACCAGCGAAAGCGGAGCAATGCAGACCGGGTGGGTCAATGTCGGCGGCACCTGGTACT
>JAFUTQ010000014.1 GCA_017484135.1 Lachnospiraceae bacterium | reverse complement strand
GATTTTCAGGTTCCTTCCTGCGGTCAGCCTCCGGTTTGGCTCGCATCGGTTTTTCACCGTCCCTCGGACACCCGGTATTCCGGGTGAAGTATCATTATCATAAAGCGGTGTCGTCGCATTTCGGTTTTACCATTCCGACATCAGCAACAATGTTTATCGCTCCTCACCTTAGCATGGAAATCGTAGGCCGGATTCCTTGCATTGACAATATCCAGCATTCTTTTTTCATATCTGATATGGCAGGTGGCTCATGGCGTATCTGCATTTTTGCTCGACCGCTTCTTACGTCCCGCAGGATCTGATATTCAGTTTTCAATGTTCTGTAATGGCATTCAAGTCCCAAGTCCTTTGAATTACCATTTTCACTCATTATATCGACATGCCGCTTGCATAATCAAGGCTTTTGATGTATTCTGTGTGTAATTGATGGTACATTTTTCATAATTACCATAACGATATGGAGTGATTTGGCCATGGAATATACCTTTAACAGGCACGAACCGATACCTGACAGCATAGTTTTTGTGCTGATTTTGGATATGAAGCGGAAAAAAGAAAGAATTCTGATTGGAAGTGAAAATTATATAGAGCTTCGGCTCCGAGGTTTTGAAGATGATAACATTTTTTACGACCGGACGGCTCCGCTCGGAAGTCTCCTTATGAATTTTCATCAGGACACTGACCGTACATGGAACGAATTTGGTTTCATGCCTTTCTGGAATGCCCTGCACTCAAACAGGTGGAAACAACCGGAACTTGAAAAAACAGGATTTGATTTTTTAAGATCACGATTTGAAAATGGATATCCACTGGATATCTATGCAGCCTTGAGGATATCCGAAGGATATCTAAAAGCAAGACTTCCCAGAGACCGTAACCGCGCTGCAGAAATTTTCAATATAGAGATGTCCGAAATTAAAGACGGACTGATGGACTGGACGGACGAGAGAATAAAAACTCCGAAGAAGTTCTATGAGGATAGCACTCTTTCAAAAAAAGCAATCAAAATCGACCTATGGTATCCTAATGGCACCCCGGAACCGGAATGCGTCATTGCTCATGATTCTATCTTACCGATAATCAATTTTTATCACAGCCGCCTGCTATCTGCCGGGCTGAATATCCGAAAATGTAAAGTCTGTGGTAAGTATTTCCTGGCTGAAAGCCTGAAATATGAACTGTGCAGCGAAAAATGTCGTAAGGAACAGGGAAAAATTAAGAAGCGGGAATTTGATGCCCGTGCGGTCGAAAACAGTTATGATAGGACATATAAAAACGAGTGCCAGCATTGGCGTAACATCATCCATAAGGCAGAAAAGTCCGCAGAGGTCTCTCCGGAACAGCTGTCAAAAATGAAATCTGCCTTCAATAACTTCAAAACCGTGGCTCTGGAAAAGAAAACCTCTGTTAAAAATGGACAGTCCTCCACGAAAGAATTTGAGGACTGGATTATAGTCCAGTCCTCAAGGCTCTATGAAATATAATTCTTCTCATTGGGCAGATTGGGTAGTCGATCGGGTAGTTTGGGTAGTTCCAATCACTACCCAGACCACCGCGAACTACTATTACAGAGGATTATTTCTTGCATAATCCACCGCTACGGCTTGAAAATCATCGGAACTTATATTATCAAAGTATTTCTGACGCCATTTTGTATAATCAGACTTTTCTCTTAATATGACGGATATAAAGTGCTCCGTTTCAACCGAGCCAAGTTTATCAAGCAGGCAATTCATTCCTAAATCCATGATTTCAGCTGTACTTGTCATCATTTCTGCACTTCCACTTCTCTGATAAAATCAGTCGGATCAACAACCTTTATTTTATCTGATTTATACTTCAGTAACCTATCGTCTGTAGTAATCATATAGTCACATCCCGACAGGATTGCACATACGAGGAAGTCAAGGATGCTTCCTCGATCATCTCACAATACTTATATCACAATTCAATTCCGCAAAGCCCTGAGTCTTCCCGGTGCATTAGCTCATAACCAATTCCAGCTTTTGTAAGTTCTGACAGAAATGATTCAAAATACTTTTCTGATGAAAAATTCTGAGCAATAGAAAGGAAAAAATAGTGATTAATGCATGTAACCTCTATCGCCATATCTGTGACTCCAGGCTCGGAAAGAAAATACAATTCCTCAATAAATGGATCCAACGGGCCAAAGCTTCTGCTGTTTGCGTATGATACAGAAACGCTCCATCTTGGACTTCCGGCAGCTGCTGCAATTCTGTCAAGTTTCGTTTGCAACGGCATTTGATCTAATTGTGAATACATCATTTTTCGTTGTTTCATTGCCCATAATGAATTCTCAAACTGAGTCTGGAGCATAAGCTGTCCGCGGGCGACAGTGCATGCTTTTTCGATATCATCGAGATTCCTGTCCTTTGTGAAATCCAGTTCTGCAGTATTTGCAAACATTCGGTAATTATCATAATTGCCAAGTATTGCTTTATGGTCGATGGCAACACAAACACTTACAATCTTATCACTTTCAACATCAGCATGTCTTATTGCTCTTAGCCAATCTTCCTCCTGATCTGCACACTGGCCTTTACTCTCACGGAAAAAGTGAATATCTTTTCGTCGGAATATAGCCTGTATGTGTCATAGCTATGTTTCATAAGCTTATCCTTTCCATCTTCCAATCTCCTTCTTGTCATTCAACTGTCAGGATATCTGCAAAACCAGTCCTTTTTGCATTTTGAATTACAAACTAAACAACTTTTATACGTTTTTTTACTGTAGAAATAGCATCCTCAGGGCACACAAGTCGGCACAGATGACATCCTACACACTTGCTTCCATTGAGTTTTGGTCTCCTGTCGTCAAAGATGATTGCCTGATGTCCACCGTCATTACAGGAGACGACACATCTTCCGCATCCGTTGCACTTATCAAGATCAAATGCCGGAAAAAGAACTGTGTCTCTCTCAAGCACATCAGTTGTATCACTTACGCTGTCAAGACCAGCACCTACAATATCCCTGACAGACCTTATCCCCATCTGTACAAGGTAATAGTTAAGACCATCCTTCAGGTCATCAATTATCCTGTAACCATACTGCATTACTGCTGTAGTTATCTGGATTGAGCCTGAACCCATGAGGATAAACTCCAGGGAATCCCTCCAGGTCTCAATTCCACCCATTCCGCTTATATGCACGCCATTAAGCTTTGGATTCTGTCCCATCTCAGATATAAACCTGAGAGCTATTGGTTTTACCGCACTTCCACTGTAACCGCCAACTGCAGACCTCCCCTTTACGGCAGGGGCTGAAACAAATGTATATGGGCTGACTCCGACAATACTCTTGATGGTATTTATCGCAGCAATTCCGTCTGCTCCACCACGCAATGCAGCCTCTG
>JAFUTQ010000089.1 GCA_017484135.1 Lachnospiraceae bacterium | reverse complement strand
CCTTACCAAGGACAGCCGGCACTATCACCAGTATATTACAAATCAGAAATCCCACAAGTGCTCTTTTTGAATAATACGGAAGATACTCGCCTTTCGGTATATAATATTTGACATTCATCAGGTAAGTAAAGCAGACTACCGCCACGCTCCCGCACAAGATTCCGATTCCATCCATGAGCAGAAGCTCCCTCATACATTTCAGCCGGATCTCCGATTTCCTTCTTCCCAATGCCCGATACACTCCAAACTCATACGTTCGTTTCAGATATTGCCCGGTAATGACCGAGTATATGGTCACGGCAAGGATTACGGAAACCAGAATCACTCCTGCAATGAAAATCAGATAAAACATGGTAAACATTTCCCCGGCTGTTTCTCTTGTAGGATTTACCACCATTACATTCCTGTCACCGCACAGATTTCTGACATAGGAATAGAGTGCTTCTCCCTCCATCGCATCACTGTAGACATACACTCTGCCAAGATTGTCCTCATCCTCAATGACATAAAAGGTAATAAAGCTGTCGTCGTCAATCAGCGCATCCACCGTAAACGTCCCGTCCAGCGCATCATCAAAGCTATGGTCCAGCTGATCGCCTAATTGAATCCCTTTATTTCTCGCAAGGGCCGTACTGATCACCATGCTCCGATTTTTTAGTCTGCTGTCATCGCAGACAATTCCCAGCCGCCCAAAAAGCTTCTTCATATCACTGACTGAATTCAATACATAGGATGCATTTCCCTCTTCAAATCCCAGTGTGGACATCCAGGTCATGCCGCCGTACCCGTAAGCGGTCCGCTCCACAAAGGAAAGCGTTTCATCTTTTTTCAGATCCTCCAATACACTCTGATAATCTTTGTATTCCTCATCCGTACTATTGCAGCTGATCATGACGATTTTGTCAGAGTATGCATATGCCTTCTGCCAGAACCATTCCATGCTCTCAACATAATTTCCCCCAAGAAAAATGTACACCGACAGACTGCACATAAAGATCATCAGACATGCTCTTCCCCGATTTTCTTTGATATAATATCCCGCTGAAAATGGATTCATTCCGCCATACTCCTTTCTCCCATGCTGCTGATGGCGCCATCCCACATTTCCATCAACACATCCACGTCAGACAAAATGGAACGGTCATGGGTCACGACCAGCACCAGACGGTCTTTGGCATACTCCTTCAAAATCCGCATCACGAGAAATGCATTCTCATGATCTAAGGACGCCGTCGGCTCATCTGCAAAAATGACCTTCGGATCATTGATCATCGCTCTGGCAATTGCCACCCGCTGGCACTGTCCCCCGGATAATTTGGACGACTTCTTGTAAAATTCCCGTTCTTTTAGCCCCAGACGCCCAAGATATGCTTCTGCCTTCTCCCGCATCGCTTTTTCATTGCGAAGGGCCGCCACCATTACATTATCCACAGCTGACATATACGGCACCAGATAATGTTTCTGAAATACAAAGCCAAACTCCTGCCGCCTTAGCTGCTCCCGTTCCCGGTCAGAAAACGCGGTCAGCTCTTTTCCGTTATAGAAAATTTTCCCCTCTGTGGGATACTTCAGAGTGGAAAGGCAGTACATCAGCGTACTCTTGCCACTGCCGGAAGGTCCGATGATTCCAACCAGTCCCCCATCCGGAAGCCTGAAATCAATTCCCTTCAACGCATACATTTTCTCGTCGGTATCCATGTCATAAATCATACTGAGTTTCTTTCCTTCAAACATCCCTTAGTCCTCCACCTGATCAATTGTTTGAATTTTGTTGATTATGATACAGATCGGGATTTGCAGCATCCCGATCAAGAATACATAACTGGCGCATAATCGCAGGAAATGTGCCGGATACCAGAACCCAAAGCTAAGTCCCTTCGGGACAATCAATATCTTCGCAAGAATGACCATCATGACCGCCGAAAGAATACAGCCGACCGCCATACTGGTTCCAAAAAGAATGAGAACCTCCCGCATGATCAGGCCGTAGATCTCCTTTCTGGAATATCCGATGGATATATACAGGCACCATTCCCCCACACGGTTTCGCATAAACGAAATGTAAGTCACAAAAACCGCAATGGCGAGAAATATGACTACCACCACCAGAATGACGGAGATTGCAGATTCAATGGTTTCTGCCACATCGCTCTCATAATTTTTTTTATTCCGGACAGCGTCATCAATGGTATCCTCTTCTGCCACGGTCTTTCCGAGACTGCGCATCACTTCCCGAAAGTCCGCCCTGCTCTCCTCATGCAGAACCGTCAACGCCCATCCCACATTGGTGTATCCATTCGGTGTGCCCGCACAGACCATACTGTCCGATTGTAACGTCCCCACGATCGTGAAAATCTTTCCATAGCTTCCTTCCAGAAAGTAATCTCCGATCCGGTAATCATGATTCATCATGACCTTTTGATCGAGTAACACCTCTCCGTCCCGTTCGGGGAGTCTCCCCTCCACCAGTTTTGCATCCATATATTTCAGATAATCCGGTATCTGCTCTGCCTCCAGCATGGGAAAGGTGTACCACCAGTTTCCGATTACAGGCACATAGGAAACGCCTAACAACTGGGTATAATAGCACTCCTTAATGCCATCCTGCGCCCTTAATTCTTCCATAAGGTCATCCATTTTTTTCTGATACTGCTCCTGATATGATTCCTCTGTCATATCATCATTCCATGTAAGTCCTAAGGATTCCCCGGACAGATAGGCAAAGGTGATCTTTTTGGGCTGCTCCAGCATAACAGGTCTGAAGCTTTCCTCCGTCACCATCAGGATGAATTGAATCACATACATTGCCATAAAGGCGAGGGACAGAGCGCTGATCACCACAAAAACCTGCCGTTTATTATTCCGGATAAATTTTACTGCGGATAATGTCTGGGACATGGTTTGTTCCTTCCTTTCCATTGATAAAACCTATCTTACACTTTTTTGTGCAAAAAAAAAGTGACCGTGGTCATATTCTGATCTCAAAATCGAGCCCTGCGCATAAAAAAGCCCTGCTCCACATTCCTACAGCAATCACACTGTAAGACTCTGAAGCAAGGCTTTCCTTTTTTCATAATCACCATTACCCTTCGACGCCCAGAACCTTGTAATCCTTATCCTCCACCGTCTGAATCAAAACAGCATCGTCAACCTCCCCGTTCAGGGTAACCACGGCCGTTCCCGTCTCATGACTCACAGTCGCTTCGGTTACCTGATCCAGCGCCTCCAATGCCTTCTTTACCGTTGCCTCACAGTGTCCGCACATCATTCCCTCGATCTTTAATGTCTTTGTCATAGCTTTTCCTCTCTTTTCCTCATAATTTAACAGTAATTGTTTTTTCGTTTCAGGCAGCTGCAATGCTTTTTTCTGCCGTTTGTCTTTCGTGTTGTCATGCACCTTTAACAAGTTTAGCCGAAGTGCATTTGTCACCACGCAAAAGCTGGACAAGCTCATGGCTGCCGCACCCAGCATGGGGTTCATGGTAATTCCGAACAGCTTTACATAAGCCCCCGCTGCGGTGGGAATCAGCAGCGTGTTATAAATCAGCGCCCAGAACAGGTTTTCAATAATATTCCGGTAGGTATGCCTGCTCAGCCGGATTGCCGCGGACACATCGGTCAGTCTGCTCTTCATCAGAACAATATCCGCCGCATCAATCGCCACATCCGTACCGGCTCCGATGGCGATGCCGATATCCGCTCTCGTCAGCGCCGGCGCGTCATTGATTCCGTCTCCCACCATGACCACCTTGCCATACTGCTGCAGCTCCCGGATCACGGCTTCCTTTCCGTCCGGAAGCACGTCTGCCACCACTTCATCCACGCCGGCGATTTTTCCGACCGCCTCTGCCGTGCGTCGGTTGTCTCCGGTCAGCATGACCACATGAATCCCCAGGTTCTGCAGCTCTTTTACCGCCCTGCTGCTGTCCTCCTTCACCGTATCCGCCACTGCGATCATACCCAGAAGCTGCGCATCCCTGGCAAAAAACAGGGGCGTCTTTCCCTCTTCTGCCAGCCGCGTTGCTTTCTCCCGGATTTCGTCCGTGATTGTCACTCTATTTTCCAGAAACGCAGCATTTCCTCCCGACAGGAGCTTCCCGTCCAGCCTTGCGGTCAGTCCGTTTCCGGGCAACGCCTCAAAGTCCGTCACCTCCGCAGGCTTCCGATTCTGCTCGTCTGCATAACGGGTCACTGCCTTTGCAAGGGGATGCTCACTTTTGCGCTCCAGCGCATTTGCCAGATCCAAAAGCTCCTCCCCGGCAACGCCCTCCGCCGGAACCAGATCGGTTACCCTCGGCTCTCCGTTTGTGATGGTTCCGGTCTTATCCAGCGCAACAATCTGAACATTTCCCGCCTCCTGCATGGCCTGCGCACTCTTAAAAAGGATTCCGTTCTTTGCGCCCACGCCGTTGCCCACCATGATCGCCACCGGCGTAGCCAGTCCCAGCGCACACGGGCAGCTCACTACCAGCACGCAGATTCCCCGCGCCAGTGCAAAGCCCACCGTCTGTCCCGCAAGCAGCCAGATCACTGTGGTCACTGCCGCGATTCCGATCACCACCGGTACAAAAACACCGGAAATGCGGTCTGCCAGCTTCGCCACGGGCGCCTTTGTGGCTGCCGCATCGCTGACCATCTGAATGATCTGGGACAGCGTCGTATCCTCCCCCACTCTGGCAGCTTCACATTTCAAAAAACCGGACTGATTCAAGGTGGCAGAGTATACCGTATCTCCCGGAGCCTTGTCCACCGGAATGCTCTCTCCGGTCAGGGCGGATTCGTTTACCGCGCTGCTCCCCTCCAGAATCACGCCGTCTACCGGAATATTTTCCCCGGGACGGACGACAAAGGTCTCTCCCTTCTGCACTTCATCAATGGAAACCGTTATCTCTTCTCCGTTTCGAATGACGCAGGCGGTCTTTGGGGCCAGACTCATGAGACTTTTCAGCGCATTGGTGGTCTTTCCCTTGGAATGCGCCTCCAGCATTTTTCCCACGGTAATCAAAGTCAGGATCATGGCGGCGGATTCAAAATAGAACTCCATCATATACTGCATAACCGCCTCCGAATTGCCGTCCGCCTGGGTCCGGGTCATGGCAAAGAGAATCACGGTGGAGTACCCGAATGCCGCAGCGGCACCCAGCGAGATCAGCGTGTCCATATTGGGACTTCCGTGAAACAGACTGCCAAAGCCACGGACAAAGAACCTCTGATTGATGACCATGATGCTTGCGGCAAGCAGCAGCTGCGCGAGTCCCATCGCCACATGATTGTCTGCAAAGAAGGCCGGCAGCGGCCATCCCCACATCATATGCCCCATGGAAAAATACATCAGAATCAATAGAAAGCCGATGGACGCAAGGAGCTGTCTGCGCAGGACCGGAGTCTCCCGATCCTTTAAGGCCTCCTCCTGCGCAGCCAGATTTGTCCTTGCATTTGTGCCACGATCGGTCTGTTTTCCTGTGCTTTTTTGTTCGGCTCCGTATCCGGCAGCCGTAACTGCCCGGATGATCTCCTGCGGGGCTGCGCTGCCCTCCACTCCCATGGAGTTGGTCAGGAGACTCACGCTGCAGACCGTCACACCGGGAACCTTGGAAACTGCCTTTTCCACCCGCGCCTGACAGGCGGCGCAGCTCATTCCCGTAATGATATATTGTTCCATCATGCACTCCTATTCCAGCTCAAACGCACCGGTATACAACTGATAATACTGTCCCCTGGCAGCAATCAGCTCATCATGCGTTCCCCGCTCAATGATATGTCCCTGATCCAGAACGATAATGACATTGGAATTTTTGACGGTGGACAGCCGATGGGCGATCACAAACACCGTCCTGCCCTGCATCAACCGATCCATCCCCTCGGAGACGATCTGCTCCGTGCGGGTATCAATGGAGCTGGTCGCCTCGTCCAGTATCATAACCGGAGGATCTGCCACCGCCGCACGGGCGATCGCCAAAAGCTGGCACTGTCCCTGCGACAGATTGGAGCCGTCTCCGGAAAGCATGGTTTGATACCCCTGCGGCAGATGTCGGATAAAGCCGTGCGCACCCGCCAGCTTTGCCGCTTCAATACACTCTTCATCCGTCGCATCCAGTCTTCCGTAACGGATGTTGTCCATGACCGTACCGGTAAACAATACCGTGTCCTGCAGCACCATTCCCAACGATTTGCGCAGCGACGGCTTTTTGATTTTGTTGATATTGATGCCGTCATAGCGCACCTTTCCGTCCGCAATATCGTAAAATCGGTTGATCAGGTTCGTGATGGTCGTCTTTCCGGCACCAGTCGCCCCTACAAACGCCACCTTCTGTCCCGGCTTCGCGTACAGCGTGATGTTGTGCAGAATCACCTTGTCGGGATTGTATGCAAAATCCACATCAAACATACGCACATCGCCCCTGAGCGGCACATAGGTCGTGGTATTCTCCTCCTTGTGGTAGTGCTTCCACGCCCACAGCCCCGTTTTTTCCTCCGCTTCAGTCAGCTCGCCGTCTGTTTCCTTTGCATTTACCAGCTCCACATAGCCCTCATCGTATTCCGGCTCCTCGTCTAAGAGCTCAAACATCCGCTTTGCGCCCGCCATTCCCATGACAACCGAATTGATCTGCGGAGAAATCTGCTGAATGGAGCCTGCAAACTGGCGGCTCATGCCGAGAAACGGCACGATCACGGCAATCGAAAACGGCAGTCCCGACAGAGACAGGTTTGGCACCTTTAACTCCAAAAACAGCCCGCCTGCCACAGCCACAGCCACATAAATCAGATAATTCACATTGTTGATAATGGGCATCAGGGTATTCGCATACCGATTGGCCAGATAAGACGACTGAAACAGGCTCTCATTTGCCTCGTCAAATTTCTTCTGGGCATCCTCCTCATGGTTAAAGACCTTGATCACCTTCTGTCCGGCAATCATTTCCTCAATCACGCCCTCTGTGCGCCCGATTTCCTTCTGCTGCTTCATGAAAAATTTCGCCGATTTTCCGCCGATCCGCTTTGTGATGGTAATCGTCACAATTGCTCCCGCCACAATGACCAGCCCCATCAGAACAGAATAGTACATCATGATACACAGAATGGTCACCACCGTAATCAGGGAGACCAGAAGCTGGGGAAAGCTCTGTGAGATCATCTGACGCATGGCATCCACATCGTTGGTGTAATAGCTCATGATATCGCCCCGCTGATTCGTATCAAAATAGCGAATCGGAAGGGACTCCATATGCTCAAACATATTGACGCGGAATTTGTCCAGCGTTCCCTGTGTAAAGACGGCAAGCAGCTGATTGTACACCAGCGTACACGCCATTGCCAAAATATACAGGACGGCAAGAATCAGCACCAGATGCATAACCATGGGACGGGTCATCTCCCAATCCCAGCCGTTGTTCCACGCCTGCTCCATGACCGCGATGACCTTCTGCTGAAAGATGGATGGCAACGCACCCAGGATCGCATTGAGCACGATCAGCAGAATGATCAGCGGAAGCATCCTCGGATAAAACTGAAACAACAGCTTCATCAGCCGGACAAAGGTTCCGGATTTTTTTTGTCCACTCATGCCAATCCCTCCTCTCCTGCGTTTACATAATCTTTTTCTATTTCCTCACAGCCCTGCCGATTCTGTGACAGATAAACCTCCCGGTAAATCTTGTTTGTCTTTAGCAGCTCCTCGCTGGTACCGATGGCATCGATCCTGCCTCCATCCATCACGATGATGCGGTCGGCGTCCTCTACCGAGCTGGTGCGCTGCGCAATGATGATCTTGGTAGTCTCCGGAATATAGGTACGCATCGCCTTGCGGATCAGCGCATCCGTCCGGGTGTCCACCGCAGACGTACTGTCGTCCAGAATCAGGATCTTCGGCCGCTTTAACAGCGCACGGGCAATGCAAAGCCTCTGCTTCTGCCCGCCGGATACGTTGGTTCCACCCTGTTCAATATAGGTATCATAGCCCTTTGGCATACGGTCAATGAACTCGTCTGCGCAGGCAAGATGGCAGACCTCCTTCACCTCATCCAGCGACGCATCCTTGTTTCCCCAGCGAATATTTTCTGCAATCGTACCGGAAAACAGGACATTTTTCTGCAGCACCATCGCCACACTGTCCCGAAGCATCGTCAGATCATAGTCGCGGACATCCCTGCCGCCTACCTTTACCGTTCCTTCGGATACGTCATAAAGACGGGGAATCAGCTGCACCAGAGACGACTTTGCGGAACCGGTTCCCCCGATGATCCCGATAGTTTCCCCGGAGCGGATGTGAAGATCGATATTGTCCAGCACCGGCTCCTCCGCTGTCTCGGAGTACTGAAACACCACATGGTCAAAGTCTATGGAACCGTCTGCCACGCGCTTTTCCCCGTTTTCCGGCGAGGTAATCGTGCTCTTCTCCTGCAAAGCCTCATATACACGCTGGCAGGATTCCTCGGAAAAGGTTACCATGACAAAAATCATGGACAGCATCATCAGGGAAACCAAAATCTGAAAGCTGTATGTAAGCAGCGTGGAAAACTGTCCGACATCCAACGCCTGCCCTCCGCTGACAATGATCTGACGGGAGCCGAAGCTGAGCACGAACAGCATGACCATATAGATACACAGCTGCATCAGCGGCATATTAAAGGCTAAAAGCCGCTCTGCCTTCGTGAAAATTTCACGGATATTTGCCGAATCCTTTTTCATTTTCTCAATCTCGTAGTCCTCACGCACATACGCTTTGACCACGCGGATTCCCTTGATATTTTCCTCCACGGAATTGTTCAGTGCGTCGTACATCGGAAATCCCTTCCGGAAAATCGGCAGCGCTTTTTTTGCAATGGTAAGCAGTCCAAAGCCCAGCACCGGAATCACGACTACGAAAATCAACGCCATGGGACCTCCCATGATATATGCCATGATAAAGGAAAAAATCAAATTCAGCGGGGCGCGGATCGCCGTACGGATCACCATCATAAATGCCATCTGGATGTTCTGGATATCCGTCGTCAGACGGGTAACCAGCGAGGCATTGGAAAATTTATCGATATTCGAAAAGGAATACTGCTGGATATTCCGGAAAATATCGGCGCGCAGATTGCGGGCAAAGCCTGTGCTGGCTTTCGAGCAGTACACGCCTGACAGATATCCGAATACCAGCGACAGCACCGACAGTACCACCAGCTTCCACGCATAGTCAAAAATTACATCTGTCGCGCAGCCTGCCCGGATGTCGTTGATCAGCAGCGCAATTACATAAGGAATCAGAGCCTCCAAAAGCACCTCTCCCACGATGTAGACGGGTGTCAGAATCGTGGCCCGCTTAAATTCCCGAAGGCTTTCCATGAGTTTTTTTATCATAATGTCCTCCTCATAATACAGTGATGAGCATGTCAAAAAGTCTATGCCGACATAGTCAGCACAGACACTTTGTACAAGAAATCGTCTCCGAGAGCAAGCTTTCCGATCCGATTTCTTGTACAAAGTGTACACATCGTTTCACGATGTGTACTTTTTGACTCTCAATCACACATAACTATCAAAATATTACCACATTTTCAAAATTTAGGGTATAATAATTTGTAAAAATACAGGAGCAAAATAAAGGAGATTCCCCTATGTATCATGATATCATTATAATCGGGGCAGGCGTTGTGGGTTGCGCCATTGCCCGGGAGCTGTCCCGCTACGAGGCAGACATCTGTGTGCTGGAGCGGGAGGAGGACGTCTGCTGCGGCGCATCAAAAGCCAACAGTGCCATTATCCATGCGGGCTACGACGCTCTGCCCGGAACCCTCAAAGCAAAATTCAATGTGCTGGGAAGTCAGATGATGCCGCGTCTGGCGGCCGAGCTGGATATCCCCTTCCGGCCAATCGGTTCTCTGGTGGTGCGCACCAAGGATCAGCCGGAAACACTGCTGGAGGAGCTTTTGGAACGAGGGCAAAAAAACGGCGTGCCAAAGCTGCGTATTCTGGAGCAGGAGGAACTGCGCAGACTGGAGCCGAATCTTGCACCGGATGTGGTCAGCGCCCTGTACGCCCCCACCGCCGCGATTGTCTGTCCCTTTCACATGACGATTGCATTTGCGGAAAATGCCTGTGTAAACGGAGCCATTTTCCATCTGAACACCACCGTGGATCGAATTGAAAAGGCGGCGAGCGGTTATGACGTGCACACCGATCAGGGAATATTTTCCGGCAGGGTCATCATCAATGCCGCCGGGGTCTACGCAGATCGTTTCCATAACATGGTAAGCGCAGATAAGCTGCACATCACCGCCCGCAGAGGGGAATACCAGCTCTTTGACAAAACCGCCGGAAACCATGTCAGCCACACCATCTTCCAGCTGCCCGGCAAAATGGGCAAGGGCACACTGGTCACGCCGACCGTACACGGCAATCTCCTCGTAGGCCCCACCGCCGAGGATACCGAAAATAAAGAAGGCACCAACACCACGCTGGAGGGTCTGTCCTCCCTTGCGGCCCGCGCCTCCCTGAGTGTCGTAAATCTTCCCATGCGGCAGGTCATTACCTCCTTTGCCGGACTGCGCGCCCATGAAGACAGCGGAGACTTTATCATCGGAGAGGTGTCCGATGCCCCGGGCTTTATCGATGTGGCCGGCATTGAATCTCCGGGACTCTCCTCTGCCCCCGCCATCGGTGCCGAAGTGGCAGGGCTTGCGGCAGAGCTTTTGTCCCTGAAAAAAAAGCAGGACTTTGTGAGCACCAGAACCGGTATTTGCAGGCCGTCCGAGCTGTCCCTGGAGCAGCGCAACGATTTGATTCGGAAGCAGCCTGCATACGGCAATATTGTCTGCCGCTGTGAGATGGTATCGGAAGGCGAAATCATAGATGCCATCCACCGTCCTTTAGGCGCCCGCTCTCTCGACGGGGTAAAACGCCGGGTACGGGCAGGCATGGGGCGCTGTCAGGGCGGCTTCTGCTCGCCCCGGGTCATGGAAATCCTTGCAAGGGAAGTGCCTATGGATATGCTTGCCGTCACTAAGTCCGGCGGACGATCCGGTATCGTCTGCGGATACAATAAGGAACTTTAGGAGGTGCTGTATGGAAAACTATGATCTGATCGTAATCGGCGGCGGTCCCGCCGGACTTGCAGCCGCTGCTGCCGCAAGAGAAAATGGAGTGGAAAACATCCTGGTACTGGAACGGGACAAAGAACCGGGCGGTATTTTAAACCAGTGTATTCACAACGGTTTCGGACTTCACACCTTCCAAGAAGAGCTGACCGGACCGGAATATGCCGCCAGATTTATTGAGAAGGTAGAGAAACTGGATATCCCCTATCTGTTGAACACCATGGTCATGGATATTACGGAAGACAAAATCGTCACTGCCATGAACCGCGAAAAGGGCATGTTTCAGTTGTCCGCCAAAGCCATCATCCTTGCCATGGGCTGCCGGGAGCGGAGCAGGGGCGCGCTCAATATTCCGGGCTACCGCCCTGCGGGCATCTTTTCAGCAGGAACCGCACAGCGGCTGGTAAACATGGAGGGCTATATGCCGGGCAAAGAGGTGGTGATTCTGGGCTCCGGCGATATCGGACTCATCATGGCGAGACGTCTCACGCTGGAGGGGGCAAAGGTAAAGGTGGTCGCAGAGCTGATGCCCTATTCCGGCGGATTAAAGCGAAACATTGTGCAGTGTCTGAATGATTTTGATATCCCGCTGAAGCTCAGCCACACTGTCGTTGACATTGACGGGAAGGATCGTGTGAAAAGCGTCACAATTGCCGAGGTAGATGCAGACGGAAAGCCGATTCCCGGAACCGAGGAATCCTATTGCTGTGACACCCTGCTCCTCTCCTGCGGCCTGATCCCGGAAAATGAGCTGAGCAAAAATGCCGGTGTAGCATTAAACCCTGTGACCTCGGGCCCCATCGTAAACGATGCCCTGGAAACCTCTGTAGAAGGAATCTTTGCCTGCGGCAACGTCCTGCATGTGCACGATCTGGTGGACTATGTGACGGAGGAAGCATCCAACGCCGGACGGCATGCGGCTGCCTATATTTTAAAGGGTGCGGCCACAGATACACGCCGGATTTCCATCACCCCCGCCGACGGCGTGCGATACACCGTCCCCTCCTGTATCCGTCCCGGACACATGGAGGAAACACTTACCGTCCGTTTCCGCGTGGGGGCGATCTACAAAAACAGCTCCATCGTCACCTGCTTTGACGGGGAACCGGTCAACAGACGCCGACGCCCCGTCATGGCACCCGGTGAGATGGAAAGCATTGTACTGGAGCGAAAAACGCTGGAAAAATACCCCGACCTAAAGGAAATCACGATCCGGATTGAGTAGTCAGTTGTTTTCTGTCAGTGGCGGATTCTGATAAAGCTTTCGCTCAATATAGCCCTTTTTCTTGACTAAATATCGCGACACAGCGGACTCTTTATCATCAACCAAACTCAATGCCTCTTCTACGATCTCTAGCTGATCAAACAGATAGTTATTGATTTCTTTTTCGTTTGTTGGCATAAGCATATCCCCCTTTTCTTTGATATGTTTATTATATCCAAGAAACGAAAAAGTGTAAAGTCTGAAAAAGTAACGCCGGGTCACACGTTTTCTGTGTGACCCGGCGTCTCTATTCGCAGGAGGTTCGTAAGGTTCGTATTGTTATATGGTAGCCTTCGGTCAGAGCCGAAGTGCCCGCGTGGCGAATGGGGCAAATCCATACTCCTGCTTTTCAAATATAAGTAGCTGTCGGTTTATCTTACCCACTCTCCGCTTGCATTTACGCGATAGGTGCCAATTCTTGTATTTGCTGCCATCACGCCGGATGCATAGCTGTAATACCATTTTCCGTTTACCTGATACCAACCGGTCTGCATTGCTCCGCCGGCATTCAGATAATACCAGCTTCCATTCAGCTGTATCCAGCCAGTCTGCATTGCTCCGTCGGCATTCAGATAATACCATGTGTCGTTAATCAGCTGCCATCCGGTCAACATTGCTCCGTCGGCGTTCAGATAGTACCATGCTCCGTTAATGAGCTGCCATCCGGTCTGCATTGCTCCGTCATTGCTCATATAGTACCAGCTGCCGTTTACCAGCTCCCATCCGGTCTGCATTGCTCCGTCATTGTTCATATAGTACCAGCTGCCGTTTACCAGCTCCCATCCGGTCTGCATTGCTCCGTCGCTGTCCATATAATACCAGCTGCCGTTTACCAGCTCCCATCCGGTCTGCATTGCTCCGGTGCTGTCCATATAGTACCAGCTGCCATTTACCAGCTCCCATCCGGTCTCTGCTTCGCCGTCCTTGTTGTAGTACCAGGTGCCGTTTACCAGCTCCCAGCCATCCTTTTTGTCACTGGTGGCCGATGTCTCGTCAGAGGTCTTCGTCTCCTCGGAGGTATTTGTCTCCTCGGACGTATTTGTCTCCTCGGAAGTCGAATCCGCGGGCTTTGCCGCTACGTTTACCGTGATCGTGGTCTCGTTGTCTGCGTCTCCCCATGCCAGCTCGCTGCTCTTTATAACGGCTCCCTTGATGGTCAGGGTCTGTGCGTCGGTCTTTGTCGCATCGTATGAGAAGTCTGACCATACCACGTCTGCCTCATATGTGCCGGTAATGCCTTCTGCCATGTTCAGTGTTACCTTTGCAGGAAGCTTTGCCTGGATGTCGTTTTTGGTAGTTCCGTTTGCGACACTGATTGCTCCCGGCGTTACGACGCCCTTTACATTCAGCACCTTTGCTGCTACATTTACCGTGATCGTGGTCTCGTTGCTTACATCGCCCCATGCCAGTTCACCGCTCTTTGCGGCAGTTCCCTTGATGGTCAGGGTCTGTGCATCAGTCTTTGTCGTGTCGTACTCAAAGTCAGACCATTCTACAGTGGTCTCATAAGAGCCCTCGACGCCCTCTGCCATGGTCAGTGTTACCTTTGCAGGAAGCTGTGCTTTGATCGCATCCTTGGTTGTTCCGTTCAGAACATTGATCGCCTGCGGTGCGGCGATGCCCTTTACGGTCAATACCTGTGCCGCTACGTTTACGGTTACGGTAATCGTTTTCTCTACCTCTCCCCAGTTTACGTCATCGTTTTTGAGGGTTCCGGTTACGGTTACGGTCTGTGCCTGCTTGGAGTCTGCGTCATAGCTGAAATCATCGTTCCATGTGATGTCTGCCTCTACGCCTGTGATCGTATCATCCGTCATAACCAGCTCTGCCTGTGTCGGAAGCGCACTCAAAATGTCTGCCTTGGACACACCGTTCTCCAAATCCACTGCGTCCAGTGCGGGCACACTGGCAACTGCATCCATCGGGGAAATCGTCACCTTGCCGATCTTGGTTGCGATTGTGGTCGTATTGCTATAATTCGTTGCGCCTGTTACCTTTACATAAACATCATAATCGGTCGCCTCGGTCAGATCGGTAATCTGATCAAAGGTTGTCGTGGTTGTAGATCCGGCAGGGTCTTTGGTCGGGTCATAGTACAGCGTTACAACTGTCTTGTCTCCGCCAAAGCTTAAGCCCTTTTCAGTCCCCCGGAAGACTGCTGTCGGCTCGGTTCCGCCTACGACTGCTGTCTCGGTATCCAGCTCGAAGTCGTCTTCGGTCAACGTAGCCTGTGCTACCGTCCATTCCTCATCCACTACTCCATAGTACTTCGTGGTCTCTACCTCGGCATGAAGCGTATAAGTGCCTGCATCCAAGGTTCCGGCTTCTGCAGCCTCGGTCACATCGTTTCCTTCTTCGTCAAAGAAGGTTGTCACGATCTTTTTGCTGATCAGGGAAGTCACATCACTGCTATTTGCAGCTGCGGTAATTTCCGGCTCAATTGCCTCGCCATAACCAGAGTTCGGTGATGCCACCGTAAGTGTTGCAATGTCCTTGCTGGTCAGGGTAACGTAAATCGTTCCCTCCAATTCGTAGTTCTTTGCTTCTGTCGTCGCAACGAAATGAATCATCAGAGGTACACTTCCCTTGATGTCTTCTGCTGCTTCCTGGTTCAAGCCAAACTTGATATCTGCTGCGCTGCTGCTTGTGATCAGAACCGGGGTTCCCTGCAAATAAGTTTCCGCATTCTCCAGATTCTCTTCATCATCGCCGTAGTCAAAGGTAATGTACGTTTTATTTGTAGCGCCTGTAGCATCGGTATCATTAAAGATATATGTCGCATCATTTCCCGCAATCAGAGAAGCTGCCACCTCACCGTTGATAAACAGATCTTTCACGTCTACGCTATAAGCAGTCGCTCCGGTAGTTACCGATGAGGTGTTAATCGCATACGTATAATCCCTTATGTCTGTTACTTTGGTAATGTCTGCCGTTACGTTCAGGGCTTTGATTGCGTCATTAAGCTCTGTCGCCGCTGATTTGTACAAACGGTAATTAGTCTTATTATCGCCGTCCAGCTTTACGTTTGCATTGGTAATCGTTACCTTCTTTCCAGTTCCGACATTCGCATCCGCAAAGCTCGGTGCAGTGGTATCCTGTACGACCTTGACCTTGTCTGTGCCAACCACGCCGGAAATCTCTACGCCATCGTCTGCGATTGTTGCTTCGTCTGAACCGTCGTACTCCTTGTCATTTACCGTGATGCCGGTGATGGTCAGGAGCTTGGCTGCTGCGCTGTTAGTAGTCTGCGCAGATGTTTTTGTATCCACATCATTACTGGTGTAAACTCCGCTGCTGTCCTTGATGGTCAGCTTTATCGTCTTACCAATCGCATCTGCAGGTACGGTAAAGGTTTCTTCTGTGCCCTTTACACCTGAAACGGTGTTAATGGACCACTCATATGCGATCGTTCCCTGTGCCGGGAAGTTTGTGACATCTGCAGTCAGTGTATCGCCGTATTCGACCACGGAGTCAGCTGCCAGCGGTTCTCCGTCTGCGCCGAGGATCTGGGTTTTGATACCTTCCACGTCAGAAAGGTTGCCGCCCTGTACGACAATGCTATTTCCCATCTGATAATTACCGGGCGCATAGTTTGCGTTCAGATCGTCTGCTGTCAGGTTCGCCCAGATGGTATATTCACCGGGCACTTTATTGGCAGTGCCATTCGGAATTTTCGCAACTGTGTTTCCGTCTTTGTCCTTGTAGGTGATTTTGGAAGCATCGAGCGTAACATCTGTGCTGCCGTCAGCGGTGTAAGCGCTCTTTAATTTTACCGTGTAAGTATCTCCCGTATTATCGGCAGCACTTACCTTTGTCAGATCCACTGCTGCCAGCGGAAGCTCTGTCGCCTGATTGATGGTTACGGTGCAGGCTTCGGACTCTGCCTCAAGGAGATAGTTGGTATCGTCCTGGGCAATGCTTGCCTTTACCTTATAGGTGTCTGCATCCTTTAACGGATTTGCACCAGCTTCTTTCATGTTTGAAAGTGTTGTCGTACTGGTATAGTCAGCGCTCTTGATCCAGTAGATTTTTGTTGTCGGCGTGAGGGTTCTGCCCGACGGGATTGTAACTGTGTAGGTCAGATCTTTTCCGTTGTCGGTGCCGTCTGCATTGGCCGCTCCAGCTTCAATCGCCTCTTCATCATAGGTAATCGTACCGTTCTTGCTCAGGGTCAGCACCGGCGTTTCATAGATGATTACCGTGATTTCGCAGGTTGTATTTTCATTTCCTGCCTTATCGGTTGCCACAACGGTAACCTCGTATCGTCCTGCACCGGATAATGCAACGCCGGAGGAAGTGTAGCTCTTATTAGTTACTACAGCTTCTCCAGTAGTATCTGATGAATTTTTGTATTTCTTCACGTCGTATTTAATCGAAACCAAGTTGGTTTCTTTAACATCAAACGTTACGGTGGTATCGCCGACACGATAGTATGTTTTGGTCCCGGCGTTATCCGTCTGACCATCCACCTTTCCTGTGTCACCGGATACGGTAATGTTTTCGATTACGGGGGCGGTGGCATCGTAGTGGAAAGTAAATGTACCAGTCTTCTTGGTATCTGTGTCTGTGTTCTTTTGTGCCACCCATCCAATGCTATAGTCCTTGTCACCATCATCTGCAACAGTAGCAACTGTCTTATTGAATGCCGCAGACGCAGCAGCAAGTCCACTGTCATCATCAGCAATCTTCCATCCGTCACTGTTCGGATTAGCGACCTTAAATTCCAACGTGGTTGCATCCCTTCCGATCCACACATCGGTTGCATCGCCTGACAATGCATCTCCAATCGCATCGTCGTTTGTGTTTTTCGGTTGTACGGTTACGGTTCCCGCAACAGCCCGATCCGCCAACACCGTTACCGGAGCCAGCAGCCCGGCATTCGGCATCAGCGTGCTTACCGCCGTCGTGACAGCAAGCACGGATGCCATCCACCGTTTCCTTTCCCTTTTCAAATTTCCGTGTTCTGATTTTCTCATTATCGAACCTCCTCATTCTTTGTTTGTACATTAGTTCACATTTATATATAAACATCACAAAGAGCCATCCGCGGACATGCGAAACGTTTCTCACGTTTCACATGCCCACGGATGGCTCCGGGATGAATATATCCGTATACTTCTACGCAAAAAGGACAGAATTATGCTGTCTGTCTGTCTGTCTGTCT
>JAFUTQ010000013.1 GCA_017484135.1 Lachnospiraceae bacterium | reverse complement strand
CGAAAAGCTAGCTTTCCGAAGCGGTTTTTGTGCAAAGAGTCAATGCCGGCTCCGTCGGCATGACCAAAGCACCCCCAACCTGACCCGGTAATCAATTCCCGGAAAAGAGTTCCGAAGCACATGAATAGAAACAGCGGAATGGGACAAAATAGGTATCGTAAGTACAAATAATAAGTGAAAAGGAGAAGGAACATGAAACATCTGAGAAAATCGATACTTGCATTTGTTTTTGTGTGTATGGTAACCGGAATGACGGCCTGCAGTATGACAGGCACAAACACTACCACCGATAAGAACAATACCACCAATTCTACCGGTCAGACGACAAATAAAACAACTACAAATGGAACCACCACAAATGGAACCACGAACAGCAACAATCCGGTGGAGGATGTAACAAACGGTGTGGTAAACGGTACTCAGGATGCCGTAAACGGAGCCGCGAATGCGGTAGAGGATGTGGGCGAAGGCGTAAAGAACGCAGTCGATGATACGACAAACAATACAAACAGCGGAACCTCTTCCACACAGAGATAGACGGACAGCAGCAATTGAGAAGGATTTGAAACGGCCGCAGACACTGGATGTTTGCGGCCGTATCCATAGAAAGAAATGCCGCAAAGCTCTCGGAGCCTGCGGCATTCAAAAGAAGCTACAGCATAATAGATGGGTAGGTGGTTTGGTCAGCGGTTAATAGCTGACCGTGGTGCTGTATTTTGTGATGGTCTCTCCGTTTACCGTGTATACCGCCTTGGTGCGGTAGGTATAGCCGTGTGAGGCAGAAGAAGATTTTTCCAGAGACAGGCTGTTGCTGGTACCTTGGGTATGCCAGCTTTGAACATCGCTCCAAGAAGAACCGCTGGTGGGTCTACGCTGCAAAGTCATGGTAATACTTATAGAAGCTTTACAATTGGCTTGTACAGTGGCAAAACATTTTACATACGAGCCGCTGATAATTGCAGATGTATAGGAACCACTGATATACTGGTATTCCTCGGGGAGTTCTTCCTGTACGGGAGTATCCAGATCCGCAGCAAGAATCGGCTGATAGCCGAACGAAATCAACAGTGCAGTTAGACAGAGCAGACACAAAAATTTCTTTCGCATGAGTTCACCTCCTTTGTAGTGTGATTTTATGTTAATTGACATTAACTGCAATTTCCAAAAGTGTCTCATCGTCTACATTTCCGTTGAGACAGTAATAATATGTACCGTCGGTCCATACCAGAGTCCGGGTAATCTTGTCGGCGGTAAGAAAACCATCCAGCCCGTTTATCTGCACGCTTTGAGGTATTTGTTCGCCAGAAGAAAAATCAGCATCATTTATAGTTGTATATTGTCGGTAATACAGATAGTGCTCTTTGCTGTCATCATATTCCTGTGTGAAATATCCGTAATCGATATGATCGTCCTCGCTTATCAACTCATACCCTTCCGGCAAATACTGCGGCACCTTTTTCTCAAATTCTGTCTCCGCAACAGCATCTTTTTCGGTGTTGTCCTTTCCGGCAGCCAGTTTCTCATTCAGCCATTTCAGAATCTTGGGGCGGTCGCCCTTGTCCGAAAACTGGATGTGATCGTCAAAGCCCTGCAGCAGACTGTTTCCGATCTTTCCCAGATGAACATTTGTCGCAGTTACATGCACGGCTGCCAGCGTGAACACTGCAATGCATGCAGCCACAGCAGCCTTGGCAAACTTGCTGCCTGTCCGGCAAAACCGTTTGATTTTGCGCGAAGAGCCCGTCGATTGACCGTCCTTGTAACGGCGGTACAGATCCCGCATATAGCGGCGGTGTCTCCTGCGGTGTCTGATGGAAAAGAAATGCTTTTTTTTGCTCTTCCGGTTGTCCTCGTCTCGGGAATATTCCCGGAGAACGATATCCTCAATGATATTTTCGTCCAACATGTTGGGCTCCACCTTTCCTTTCAATTGTTCAAATATATGTTTTTTGACTTGCTCTATGGGTATCTCCATATAGTACAACACCAAAACTGACATTTTGTGACAGGGAAAATGAAAAAAATTAATTTTTTAATAACAAAAACGACACCGCCATTTTTACAAACGGATTGAACAAACAAAAAAAATATGGTAGTATGATAATTGTTCAGAAAAGTCGCAAAGACTTGCTGTTGCGGCGCGTGAGGAGGATTTTCATAAAATGGAGCAGTACAAGCAGGAATTTATTGAATTTATGGTAGATTGTGAAGTGTTGAAGTTTGGAGATTTTACATTAAAAAGTGGTAGAAAATCTCCTTTTTTTATGAATGCGGGAGCATATGTGACCGGTGCACAGCTGGAGAAGCTGGGGGAATATTATGCCAAAGCGATTCACGAGCACTACGGCACGGACTTTGATGTGCTGTTTGGTCCTGCCTACAAAGGAATCCCGCTCAGTGTGGCGACAACCATTGCTTTCAGCAAGCTGTACGGACGGGAGATTCGTTATTGCTCCAATCGCAAGGAGATCAAGGATCATGGGGATACCGGGATTCTGTTAGGCTCAAAGCTAAAGGACGGAGACAAGGTTGTGATCATCGAGGATGTGACCACCTCCGGCAAATCCATTCAGGAGACCTTTCCGATTCTGAAAGAGCAGGCAGATGTGGAAATCATCGGCTTGATGGTGTCTTTGAACCGCATGGAGCGCGGGCTTGAGACGGAAAAGAGCGCACTGGAGGAGATTCGGGAAAAATATGGATTCCCCGCAAATGCCATTGTATGTATGGCGGAGGTAGTCGAGCATTTGTACGGTCGCCCGTATGGCGGAAGAGTCATCATAGATGACAAAATAAAATCAGAAATTGATCATTATTACGAGAAATATGGGGCAAGATAAACAGGGAGGGGAAAAAGGTTTGTATCCCTTTTACCCTGGTAAATCTCCCTCCTGGTATATCAAAATGTAGGAATCGAGGATAGACAAAGGTGAGTCAGAGAACACGAAAAATTCTTCGCATTCTGGCGTGGATTGCTTTTTTCGCGTATTTGGTGTGTCTGGCATATTTTTTATTTTTTGCTGAGATGCTGGGAAGAAGCCCGGCAGGAGTGGATTACGCTGCCAGATCCTATCATATCAATCCGGTACCGTTTAAGGAGATCAGCCGTTTCTGGAAATATCGGGAACAGTTGGGGGCAAAAGCGGTACTGTTGAATTTATTGGGAAATGTGGTGGCCTTTATCCCGTATGGCATGCTGTTGCCCTTGCTGTGGCGCAGACAGCGTCATTTTTACCGGGTGCTTCTGCTGAGCTTTGATTTCAGTCTGTTCATAGAAGTGACACAGTTGATTACAAAGGTCGGCTGTTTTGACGTGGATGATCTGATTCTGAATACATTAGGCGGCGTGATCGGTTATGGCTGCTTTAAGCTCCTGATGTTTTTGAAGAAGAAGAGAACGGAGAAACCATGAGAAGAAGAAAAAGAAGAGGATTTCGCAAATACAAATTTACGGAAAAAACATTTTCAAAGCGGGGAATTGTATCGCTGGTTCTTGCGTTAGGTTCGATTGCGAGCTGTGTGATTATGCTGGCAGAATCTTTTCACAGTGCGGGAAATCTCAGTGTTTACATAGCCTGCTTTGGCATACTGGCATGGGCCGGAGCGATCCTTGCCCTGATCATAGGAGGGAGGAGCCTGCGAGAGCAAAATACCTTCCGGACGTTTCCCTATCTGGGGATGGTATGCTCTGTGCTGGCGGTTCTGATGTGGTCGGGGCTGTATTTGGCAGGTATCCTGACGGGGATGGGTTAAAAAACAGACAGAGGTAGCAGCATGAACAAGGAAACAGAAATACAGGAGATTTTGGAGCGTCTGGAGCTGGTCAAGGAGCGGATTCGTGAAATTCCGCGGGAAAAACCGGCGGCAGAGCGTTTTTTCGATTATTTTCAGAAAACGGCAGCATTCATTGAAAACACGATGCAGGTACAGGAGGCGGTGCAGACTCACACCATCGGCAGCTGGAGTCTGGAACAACACCGGCAGCGAAACCGGATGCTGTATGAAGAGCTTTTGCCGGAAAATTATGAAAAGTCCTATGCCAATCCGGTCTATGCCGTGCAGCAGCTGGGAAAAGAGTATGGGAGCATGCTGTCGATGCTCTATGCGGAGCTGCGGGCATTGATTGCCTATGCCTATGAGGGGAATTTGGAAAACTACACCATTTTGTGTGAGCTGTTTGTACAGGTGTATGCCCGTTTTGCGGATCCGGACGGCACGAGTGAGTCGGAAATCCGGCAGATCATTTACTGGTTCTTTCATGATTACAGTGAGATTTTCACGGAGGATGGGATTTGCGGAATGATTGATCCCGGGCGGGATTTTTTTACAAAGATCATTATGGAATCCGATCTTTCTGATCTGCGTTACCTGTATTTGTACGGAGAACCGATCGGGGAGAATGAGCTGCAGCTGGCGGATTATTTTAACCGGATGCCGCAGGAAGACATCCGGTCTATGGCAGATACCTTTACCGAGGGGTATCGCATCGGCTTTGCGGTAACCGGAAAGGATCTTGGCATCAAGTCCACGGTCAATGTGCATTATGCGGTGGGAATGGAGCGCATGGTAAGGGCAGCCATTGAAAATTTTGCAAAAATGGGACTTGCGGCTACGGTTTTCCGCAGCCCGGTTTCTTCCTTTCAGAATCGGAGCGGCAGACAGCAGGGCTGCTATTCCACCTCCGTGAATAAACAATATGACTATGACCACAAGGATGACCGGGCCCTGTACTTTGACAAGGCGTTTGTGGAGCGAAAGCTGGAGACGATCCGCACCACCTACGAGGCGAACCGTACCCTTGCTTCTGATTATGCGGGACCGGCTGTGATTGAGGTGTTTGGCGAGAAGCCGTTTGAACCGGTAAATAAGCCGGAGGCGCTGCATTACACAGAGAAACAGAACCGGCTCAATGTCTACCACGCCTCGGAGGCTGGACAGATCACTAACCGGTATATCAAGGGGGAGGAGCGAAGCTTTACGATCATTGCCTATCCGGTTCCTGAGATCGGAGAACAGTTTGAAGAGATTTTTCATAAGACGGTGGAGATCAATACCTTAGACTATGCACGGTATCGGGATATGCAGCAGAAAATCATTGACGTATTAGATCAGGGTGTGCGGGCGCACATCAAAGGAAAAGGTGCCAATGAGACGGATCTGTATGTGACCTTCTGTCATCTGGAGAATCCGGAGAAACAGACGGTCTTTGAAAACTGTGTGGCAGATGTGAATATTCCGGTGGGAGAGGTGTTTACCTCTCCGGTGCTGCAGGGAACCAACGGTCTTTTGCATGTGTCCTCGGTGTATCTGAACGGACTGCGCTATGAGGATCTGCGGGTGCGTTTTTCGGACGGCATGGTGACCGATTACAGCTGCAGCAATTTCGCTACAGAGGAAGAAAATCGTGCGTACTTTTATGAAAATGTGCTCATGCGCCATGATACACTCCCCATGGGAGAATTCGCCATCGGAACCAACACGACGGCATACCGCATGGCAAGGGATTATGGGATTGCAGACAAGCTTCCGATCCTGATTGCCGAGAAGACCGGCCCTCATTTTGCGGTGGGAGACACCTGTTATTCCCACGCGGAGGACACCGCGGTGTACAATGCAGACGGAAAGGAAATCATAGCGCGGGATAATGAGATATCCGTTTTGCGGAAAGAGGATGTGTCGAAGGCGTACTTTAACTGTCACACGGATATTACGATCCCTTTTGAGGAGTTGGATTATATTGCAGTGGAGCGGTCGGACGGCAGTCAGATTGATATTATCCGGGACGGAAAATTCGTTGTTCCGGGTACAGAGGAGCTGAACCGTCCGCTGGAATAAGAAGGATCAAACAAAAACAGAAAAAGGAGAGAAAAGAAATGGCAAAAGTTGGAATTGTGATGGGGAGCGACTCGGATATGCCGGTGATGGCAAAGGCGGCAGATATTTTAGAGGAATTAGGGATTGATTATGAGATGACGATCATCTCTGCACACCGGGAGCCGGAGGTGTTCTTTGAATATGCCCGGGGGGCAGAGGAAAAAGGCTTTCAGGTGATTATTGCGGGAGCGGGAATGGCGGCACATCTTCCGGGAATGTGCGCGGCAATCTTTCCCCTTCCGGTAATTGGCATACCGATGCACACCACTTCCTTAGGCGGACGGGATTCCCTGTATTCGATCGTGCAGATGCCCACGGGGATTCCGGTCGCTACGGTAGCCATCAATGGCGGTGCCAATGCAGGAATCCTTGCAGCCAAAATTTTAGCTACATCAGATCCGGCACTCCTGGAGCGTCTGAAGAAGTATTCAAAGGATCTGAAGGAGCAGGTGCAGGCAAAGGATGCCCGTCTGCAGGAAGTAGGATACAAAAATTATTAGAACGATAACGGTTTACTCCGTTGCTCCGTCAATGGTAATGACGCCGACGACACCCTGAAATGCCGGAGAAAAAACGTGTTCACGGACATTTCCGGTAAGATAGCCATCCCATGTGTAATGCAGATGACCGCAAAGAATTTCCACGACAGGACTGTCCTCTGCATAAATCAAATCCAGAAACTCCTGTGTCGTTTCGTTGGGAACATAAGAGGATGCAGAGCCCCAGACAAGCTCCCGGCTGCCCCATGCAGCCCGGGAGCTTTCCTGTAGTGAACGATCAGCCTTTGAGGCATATGGCACATGTGACAGGATGATAACCGGCTTTCCGGCGGCAAACACAGCCTTTGCAGTGTCAAGCCCTTCCCGGGTCATCTGATCGGTACTGTTATTGACGGCCAGAATGCAGAAGTCGTCAAATTCCATGGAGAACACATCGCTGTTGTTGCATACGCCATCCTGCAGGGTCTTTGCTTTTGCAGGATCCGGATTTGCCAGAAAAAACGGGTGGCTGTCATGGTCTGCTCTTATGTACAGATAAGGGGTATGCAGCTGCTCCAGACCATTGCGCAGGCAGCTTACATTTGCTTCTGAGCAAAAATCGATCATGTCCCCTCCGAATAAAATGGCATCCGCATCGCAATCGTCCAGTACATTCGGAAGCTCCGCCCACATCCTATCGGAGGATACACCATTTGACACGGAAAAGCCGTTATGTCTTGCAAGGATTGTGCTGTAATTTGAATCAGCGATCTCATCGCTTGGGATACAGATATGAAGATCCGACACCCAAAGCAAATAGTAGGTATGTTCGCATCCTTCTATCGGCACATGCACGTTTTCTACCGAATAATGATTTGCGGTCAATGCCAGCGCCGGATCCGGCCAGGCGGAGCTGTCTGCCGGAAAATGATCCGCAAACTCGGTTACCGTGGAATCATAGGAGACATCATAGAATGCATCCTGTGGGATGTCCGGGATGTCATAGAAGACCTCCTCCAATGATTCATAGCGATCCTCTGTGTGTATGCTTATATTTTTGGTGTCTGCATGGGACGCGCTTGTATGGGAACTCTCTTTGTAGCGTGAAATCGTATTGCGTTCGCGGTCTGTTTTGACGAGTGTGCTCCGCAGGGAAGTAATCTGGCAGGAGCTTCGATCATATCTCCAGCCGATTCCCATCAAAAAATCCCGCATATTCTGATTGGATGTATAAAAATTTCTGCCCGACGTTTGATCATAAAGCCGATAGATCTCCTGCTTGTTCGATGCCCGGACGACCATCGTTTCAGACCAATTGCTCAATGTTACAATACCAAGAAACAGGAGTGAAACAATGAGACGGGATACCGACTTTGTGTGTTTCACATATTTCATCGATTTCTACCTTTCTACCGATTATCATCAATGCTGTAATTCGGAGCCTCTTTGGTGATATGAATATCGTGCGGGTGGCTCTCACGCAGGGCAGCCGCAGAGATCTTGACAAACTGGCTGCGCTCCTGCAGCTCGGGAATCGTCGGACAGCCGCAGTAGCCCATACCGGAGCGGATACCGCCCACCAGCTGGAATACCGTATCTTCTACGGAACCCTTGTAGGCGACGCGCCCTTCTACGCCCTCCGGAACCAGTTTTTTGGCTCCCTCCTGGAAGTAACGATCCTTGCTTCCGTTTTCCATTGCAGCCAGAGATCCCATACCGCGGTATACCTTGTATTTTCTGCCCTGATATAATTCAAAGGTTCCCGGAGCCTCATCGCATCCTGCAAACATGCTGCCCATCATACAGACATTGCCGCCTGCGGCAATGGCTTTGGTCATATCTCCGGAATATTTGATTCCGCCATCGGCAATGATGGGGATGTTAGATTCCTTTGCCACCGCATAGCATTCCATGATCGCAGTGATCTGGGGAACGCCGATACCGGCAACCACACGGGTCGTACAGATCGAGCCGGGACCGATTCCTACCTTGACTGCGTCCACACCGGCATCAATCAGAGCTTTGGTCGCGGCACCGGTTGCCACATTTCCTGCAATGACCGGAAGCTCGGGATAGGAAGCCTTGATTTGTTTTACCGCATTCAGAATATTCAGGGAATGTCCGTGCGCGGAATCGACAACGATGACATCCACATGGGATTTTACCAGCGCATCCACACGCTCCATCATATTGCCGGTAATGCCGACTGCGGCACCGCACAGCAGTCTGCCCTGGGAATCCTTTGCAGACAGCGGATATTTGATCTGTTTTTCAATGTCCTTGATGGTAATCAGACCCTTTAAGCGGAACTCCTGATCTACAATCGGAAGCTTTTCTTTTCTTGCCTTGGCGAGAATCTCCTTTGCTTCCCCGAGGGTAATCCCCTCCGGGGCGGTAATGAGATTCTCCGAGGTCATGCTTTCTTTGATCTTTTTGCTGTAATCCGTTTCAAATTTGAGATCACGATTGGTAATGATGCCCACCAGCTTGCCATCTTCCGTAATCGGAACGCCGGAAATGCGGAAGCGGTGCATCAGATCCTCGGCATCTGCCAGTGTATTCTCGGGAGATAAGAAAAAGGGGTCGGTAATGACGCCGTTTTCAGAGCGCTTGACCTTGTCAACCTCCTCTGCCTGGGCTTCAATCGACATGTTTTTGTGGATGATCCCGATGCCGCCCTGCCTTGCCATGGCAATGCTCATGCGGTGCTCGGTCACCGTATCCATTCCGGCACTCATCATGGGAATGTTCAGCTTGATTTGCTTGGTCAGGTTCGTCGTCAGGTCAATCATGTTTGGGGTTACCTCTGAGTATGCCGGTACCAGCAGCACGTCGTCAAATGTAATTCCTTCACCGATAATTTTTCCCATTTTCTCGTATCCTCTCTTTCTTTCTTGTAAAAAATGGTAAATGGTTGCAATGCCAGGATCAAAAGGTGCAAAAAAGCCACATCAGCGGAGCTGATATGACCGTTTGACCCCGGAATCGTGTTAAATAGAATTCTAACAAAAATGGGACAGGGTGTCAATGAGAGAAGCCACCGCAAAAACAACCAAAAAATGTGGTGCAAAAGCAACATTGTTTTGGTATAATAGGCTCGTGATTTTGATTTGGCAGGTGACGCAAAGCGGCGCGTGCTGCTGGAACTGGGAGGCAAGGGACATGGAATTTCGACCATGTATCGATATTCACAACGGAAGGGTCAAGCAGATTGTCGGCGGCAGTCTGAGTGATGAGGGAGATCAGGCCACGGAGAATTTTGTGTCAGAGCGGGATGCCGCCTCTTTTGCACACATATATCGGGAAAACGGTGTTTCCGGCGGACATGTGATTCTGCTCAATCCGCCGGACAGTGCGTATTATGAGGCAACCAGACAGCAGGCACTGTCTGCCCTGCATGCATTTCCCGGAGGACTGCAGATTGGAGGAGGAGTCAATGACGGAAATGCCGCTTCCTATATTAAAGAGGGAGCGAGCCATGTGATTGTGACCTCCTATGTGTTTCGGGACGGAAAAGTGGATTTCGACCGACTGGAACGGCTGGTGGATGCCGTGGGACGGGAGCATATCGTATTGGATGTGAGCTGCCGGAAACGGGACGGCGCGTACTATGTGGTCACGGACCGTTGGCAGAAATTCACGGAGGAACGAGTGACGGAACGCCTTTTGGACAGATTGTGTATCTACGCGGATGAATTTTTGGTTCATGGCGTCGATGTGGAGGGGAAGGTCTCCGGCATTGAGCTGCCGCTGGTTCGCCTGCTGGGAGAGTGGGGGAAGCTTCCGATTACCTATGCCGGAGGAGTGAGCAGCTTTGCGGATCTTTCGGCATTGAAAAAATACGGACAGAACCGGGTGCATGTGACCATTGGAAGTGCGCTGGATCTTTTTGGCGGCAGTCTGGCGTTTGAGGACGTGATTGCGTTTTGCCGATAATAAATATAAGGAGAACAAAACAGACATGAAACATACAAAACAGGATATTATTCGCATGGTAGAAGAAAATGATGTAGAATTTATCCGTCTGCAGTTTACGGATATGTTTGGAACCTTAAAAAACGTGGCGATTACAAAGAGCCAGCTGGAGAAGGCGCTGGATAATCGCTGCGTGTTTGACGGCTCCTCCATTGAGGGGTTTGTCCGGATCGAGGAATCGGACATGTATTTCCATCCGGATCTGGATACCTTTGCCATTTTCCCGTGGAGACCCCAGCAGGGCAGGGTGGCGCGGATCATCTGTGATGTATTCCGGGCGGATGGCACACCCTTTGAGGGAGATCCGAGACTGGTGCTGAGAAAACAGGTGGAGCGTGCCGCGCGTATGGGCTACACCTTTGAAGTGGGACCGGAGTGCGAATTTTTCCTGTTTCATCTGGACGATGAAGGGCAGCCCACGACCATTTCTCATGAAAAGGCGGGATATCTGGATCTGGGACCTGTTGATTTCGGAGAAAATGCGAGACGGGATATGGTACTGTCACTGGAAGATATGGGCTTTGAGATTGAGGCGTCCCACCATGAGATGGCGCCTGCCCAGCATGAGATTGATTTCAAATATTATGAAGGAATTGCCACCGCAGATAATATCATGACCTTTAAGCTTGCCGTAAAGACGATTGCAAAACGCCACGGGCTGTTTGCCAGCTTTATGCCAAAGCCCAAGTACGGGGTAAACGGCTCCGGCATGCACATCAATATGTCTCTGGCGAGAGATGGGAAGAATATTTTCGGCGACATCGACGGGGAACTGGGATTGAGCCGGGAGGCCTATTATTTTATCGGCGGGCTGATGGAGCACATGCAGGGCATGGCGCTTTTGACCAATCCACTGGTCAATTCCTACAAGCGTCTGGTGCATGGCTATGAGGCCCCCACGCATATCGCGTGGTCTGTGGCAAACAGAAGCCCCCTGATTCGGATTCCGGCATCCAGAGGGGAACAGACCAGAGTGGAGCTGAGAAGTCCGGATCCGGCGGCAAATCCGTATCTGGCGCTTGCAGTGTGCCTTGCGGCAGGTCTTGACGGCATGGAAAGGAAAATCATGCCGCCCGACCAGATTCAGGAAAATATTAACGAAATGAGTCCGCAGGAGAGAACGGCGCGGGGAATCAAATCTCTTCCGTCAAATCTGGGAGATGCGATCACGGCTTTTGAACAGGACGAATACATCAAAGGGGTGCTGGGACAGCACATCGCGGAAAAGTATGCGGAGGCCAAGAGGCAGGAATGGTCTTCCTATTGCGAACAGGTCTCACAGTGGGAGATCGACGAATATTTGTACAAAATATAGGATAATACCAGAATGAATATTATAGTCGCGCTGCCCAAAATGGAAAATGCAAAAAGCATAAAATCAGTATTGGTCAGGAGCGGATTTTCGGTAGAAATGGTTGCTGTTACCGGGGCACAGGCCTTGCAGTATGCCAATGATTTCGGGGAAGGAATCTTAATCTGCGGACCGCGGTTTCCTGATATGATGTATATGGAATTGTATGAATATCTGCCATCCGGATTCCAGATGCTTTTGCTTGCCTCCCACGATGTGGTGGACAGCCGTTCGATTCCCGATTTGATGTGCCTGTCCATGCCATTTAAGATCAATGAGCTGATTCAGACGGTACAGACCATGTCCTATGCGCTGGAGCGTCTGAGAAAAAAGAGACGGAGCATGCCAAAAGAGCGGGGCAGAGAGGAACAGGCACTGCTTCAGGAGGCAAAGCTGGTTCTGATGAACCGAAATGACATGACAGAGGATGAGGCACACCGTTATCTTCAGAAGCGCAGCATGGATAACGGAACGGGGATGGTCGAAACGGCACAGATGATTTTAAGCCTGATGCAGTGATGCAAAGGCATAGAAAAATATAGAAAATATAGAGGAGAGGACAAAGATGTTTCAAGTAAATGACAATTTTCAAAAACTACCGGGGAGCTATCTGTTCAGCACAATCGCAAAGAAGGTGAGCGCCTATTCACAGGCAAATCCGGACAAAAAGATTATCCGGCTGGGAATCGGAGATGTGACGCAGCCGCTGGTTCCGGCCATCACGGAGGCTTTGCACAAGGCGGTTGACGAGATGGGAAATGCCGAAACCTTTCACGGCTATGCGCCCGATCTGGGCTATGATTTCCTTCGAAGCGCCATTGAGAAGAATGATTATCAGGCGAGGGGCTGCGATATTCAGGCGGATGAAATCTTTGTTTCGGACGGAGCAAAGAGTGATTCCGCGGATATTCAGGAGCTTTTTGCGGCGGACACCAAAATTGCGGTATGTGATCCGGTTTATCCGGTTTATGTGGATGCCAATGTCATGGCAGGGAGAACCGGTACATACAATCCGGATACCCAGATGTGGAGCAATGTGATTTATATGCCTTGCACCAGCGAGAATCACTTCGTGCCGGAGTTCCCGAAGGAGACGCCGGATGTGATTTACCTGTGTCTGCCGAACAATCCGACCGGAACCACGATTACGAAAAGCCAGCTGCAGGAGTGGGTGGATTATGCAAACAAAGTGGGGGCATTGATTATCTATGATGCTGCTTATGAGGCATATATTTCCGAGGAGGATGTGGCACATACGATCTATGAGTGCGAGGGTGCGAGAACCTGCGCGATTGAGATCAAGAGCTTTTCCAAGAATGCGGGCTTTACCGGTGTCCGTCTGGGATACACAGTCGTTCCGAAGGACTTAAAGAGAGGGGAAGCTTCCCTGAATGCCATGTGGGCGAGACGGCATGGCACCAAATTTAACGGTGCGCCTTATATTGTGCAGCGTGCGGGCGAGGCGGTTTATTCGGATGCGGGTAAGGCGCAGCTGAAGGAGCAGGTGGCATATTATATGAAGAATGCAGCCACCATCAAAGCGGGTCTGCAGGAGGCAGGCTATACGGTATTCGGCGGTGTGAATGCACCGTATATCTGGTTAAAGACACCGGATCAGATGACCTCATGGGAATTTTTTGATTATCTTCTGGAAAAAGCCAATGTAGTGGGAACGCCGGGCTCCGGCTTCGGCCCCAGCGGAGAGGGATATTTCCGGCTGACCGCATTCGGAACCTACGAAAATACCGTGGCAGCATTGGATCGTATCAAGGCATTGTAGGAGCGAAAACGCAATGGGAAAAAAGGCAGTATTTTTTGACATTGACGGCACACTGTGGGACGAAAAAAACGATATACCGGAGAGCACGGGGACGGGAATCCGGAAGCTTCGTGAAAACGGGCATCTGGCTTTTCTGTGTACCGGGCGAAGTCGTTCCTTTATAAGGGGCGAGGAGCTGTTTGCATTAGGCTTTGACGGGATCGTCTCCGGCTGTGGGACGATGATTGAGTATGAAGATGAGGTGCTTTTTTATGAGAAGCAGGAGCCGGGACTTTTGGGCAGAATGGCGCGCCTGTTAAAAAAGCATCATGTTCCCGTTATTTTTGAGGGGCGGTATGGTCTTTATCTGGACGCGGATGATTTTGCCGGGGAGCCCTATGCCCAGAGGATACAGAGAGAGTTTGCCGATGCGATAAAGCCTGTGCAGGAGCATCTGGACGATATGGAGGCGAGCAAATTTTCCATTCTGACTCCGGATGACAACTACCTGCAGATCATGGAGGAAGCGGAAAAATATTTTACCCCCTTAAAACATGGCAGCTTTTGCATCGAATTTGTTCCGCGCGGGTATTCCAAGGCTACCGGAATCGCAAAGACCTGCGAGCTGCTGGGAATCCGGCAGGAGGATACCTATGCCTTCGGGGACAGCGTTAATGATGTGGATATGCTGCGGTATGTAAAGCATGGAATCGTCATGGGAAATGGCACGGATGTGGCAAAGGAAGCGGGGGATTACATTACCACGGCGCTGCATGAGGACGGAATTTATCATGGGCTGGAGCGCATGGGGCTGATATAACAAATCTTATTACTTTGTCCAATTTTGCATCGTGCCAATCAACAGCTGTCAGCACGATATTATACTCTTCGGGACACTTGAAAAACGCCGGTTCTTGGCTTGCGTATTTTGCAAGCCTAGTACCGTTGCGTTTTTCGCGTAGCGGAAGCGTGTCCCGAAGAGTATAATATCGTGCTGGCAGCGTTCGATGATTATAAAATTATATCACAAAAAAATAAAATTAGGTGTTGACAAAGCCATAGCATAGTGCTATTTTATTTTACAGGCAAACGTTAGCACTCTTTATGAATGAGTGCTAACAACACAAACCATTACATGCACAAATCATCATATGATATGAAGGAGGTTCTATTCATGAAATTAGTACCATTATCAGACAGAGTTGTCTTAAAGCAGCTCGAAGCAGAGGAGACAACAAAATCAGGAATCATTCTGACCGGCTCTGCGCAGGAGAAGCCGCAGGAGGCAGAAGTCATCGCAGTGGGCCCCGGCGGTCTGGTGGACGGCAAAGAGGTTACCATGCAGGTAAGCGCAGGACAAAAGGTCATTTATTCCAAATATGCAGGAACTGAAGTGAAGCTGGACGGCGAGGAATATATCATTGTCAGACAGAATGATATTCTGGCAGTTGTAGAATAAGAAGGAAAGAGGTAGACAGAGATGGCAAAGGAAATTAAATATGGAACAGAGGCCAGAGCAGCATTAGGCGCAGGCGTTGACAAGTTGGCAGATACCGTGAGAGTAACCCTTGGACCGAAGGGAAGAAACGTGGTTTTGGATAAATCCTACGGAGCTCCGTTGATCACAAACGATGGTGTGACGATCGCAAAGGAAATCGAGCTGGAGGATGCGTTTGAAAATATGGGCGCACAGCTGGTAAAGGAAGTGGCAACCAAGACCAACGATGTAGCCGGAGACGGAACTACCACGGCAACGGTTCTGGCACAGGCAATGATTCAGGAAGGAATGAAGAATCTTGAGGCAGGTGCAAACCCGATTATCTTGAGACGCGGTATGAAAAAGGCTACTGAGACAGCGGTTGAGGCAATCGCAAAGATGTCTGCAAACGTAAACGGAAAAGACCAGATCGCAAAGGTGGCAGCCATTTCTGCCGGAGACGATGAGGTAGGAAACATGGTAGCCGATGCGATGGAGAAGGTTTCCAATGATGGCGTCATTACCATCGAGGAGAGCAAGACCATGCAGACCGAGCTGGATCTGGTAGAAGGAATGCAGTTTGACAGAGGATACGTTTCCGCTTATATGTGTACCGATATGGACAAAATGGAAGCTGTTTTAGACGATCCGTACATTTTGATCACTGACAAAAAGATCAGCAATATTCAAGATATTCTTCCGCTGCTGGAGCAGGTCGTACAGTCCGGCGCAAGACTTCTGATCATTGCAGAGGATATCGAGGGCGAGGCGCTTACCACATTGATCGTAAACAAGCTGCGCGGAACCTTCAACGTAGTTGCGGTAAAGGCTCCGGGATACGGCGACAGAAGAAAAGAGATGTTAAAGGATATCGCAATCCTGACCGGCGGCGAGGTCATCTCTGAGGAAGTAGGTCTGGAATTAAAGGATGCTACCCTGGATCAGCTGGGCCGCGCAAAATCCGTAAAGGTAAAGAAAGAGAATACGATTATCGTAGACGGCGAGGGCGACAAGGCAGAAATCAGCGCAAGAGTTGCACAGATCCGTGCACAGATCGAGGAGACCACCTCTGAATTTGACAAGGAGAAGCTGCAGGAGCGTCTGGCAAAGCTGGCAGGCGGTGTGGCAGTCATCCGTGTCGGCGCTGCAACCGAGACCGAGATGAAGGAAGCAAAGCTTCGCATGGAGGATGCATTAAATTCAACCAGAGCCGCAGTAGAGGAAGGAATCATTGCAGGCGGCGGATCCGCATACATCCACGCTTCCAAGGAGGTCGCAAAGCTGGCTGAGACGCTGGAGGGCGATGAGAAGACCGGTGCAAAGGTTCTTCTGAAGGCATTGGAGGCTCCGCTTTATTACATCGCTGCAAACGCAGGATTAGAGGGAGCAGTGATTATCAATAAGGTAAAGGAATCCGAGCCGGGCGTTGGTTTTGATGCGGCTTCCGAGGAATATGTCAACATGGTAGAGGCAGGCATTCTGGATCCGGTAAAGGTTACCAGAAGTGCATTGCAGAATGCAACCTCCGTGGCATCTACCTTACTGACCACCGAGTCTGTTGTTGCAAACATCAAAGAGGATACCCCGGCAATGCCGGCAGGAAACCCGGGCATGGGAATGATGTAAGGAAACAATAAGGCTTTACACGAAGCGCCGAACCCTTTATAATATAGATACTATTATAAAGGCGGTGATAAAGATGGGGGAGAATATGCCGACAGATATGCAGTATAAGGATGGCCTTAGAAAAGATAAGTTTTTAAATGATTTAGTGATTGAGGCGATCGAAAACAATGACAAAGAGAAAGCATTAAGTTATTTAAAAAAAGATAACGAACGTATCGAAAAAGCATTAGAGGAATAACGCAAACCAAAAAGGTGTAAAGTCTTTATTGAAAGAGGAAGGCTTTACACCTTTTTCAAACAAAAAAGATATGTGAGGATTTTCATATGAGAGTAGGAATCGGATATGATGTGCACAAATTGACTGAGGGGAGAAAACTGATTCTGGGCGGCGTCGAAATTCCGCACAGTTTGGGACTGCTGGGACATTCGGATGCGGATGTGCTTTTGCATGCTGTTATGGATGCGCTCCTTGGCGCCGCGGGTCTGGGCGATATCGGAAAGCATTTTCCGGACACTGACGATGCGTACGAGGGCATCTCCAGCATCAAGCTGCTGGAGAAAACAGCCGGGCTTTTGGACGAGCATCAGTTCGTCATAGAAAATATTGATGCGACCATCATCGCACAGAAGCCGAAAATGCGTCCTTATATCGAACAGATGGAAGAAAATATAGCAAAAGCGCTGCATATTGACCAAACGCAGGTAAACGTGAAAGCCACCACGGAGGAAGGGCTGGGCTTTACCGGAAGCGAGCAGGGGATCAGTGCACAGGCAATCTGCGCGCTGTCCACAATTTACGAGAACAGTGTGACCGTTGCCGCCAGAGGGACGGAAGGCTGCGCGGGCTGCGGCGGCTGCGCATTTCGTTAAATTAATGAAATGCTAATGAAATTAGCATTTCCTAAGTTGACAAAGCCTGTCAGTGGTGGTATGATCGGATTGAAAACAGACTAAAACAGTCGGGATTGAATTGGTCGGGATTCACACGGTACCCATTCGGATTCGGGCTTATGCCTGACGGGAAAACGAGGATGAGGATGTGAAGGGGTGATTTTTTGAAGCTTTCTACCAAAGGAAAATACGGGCTTCGCGCATTTATTGACATGGCGATCTATTGCGAGGATGGACCGGTCACGCTGAGCAGCATCGCAAAGCGGCAGGACATTCCGCTCAGCTATCTGGAAAAGCTGATCGGAAAGCTGAAGCAGGCGGGATTGGTGCAGAGTGTGAGAGGGGCCTCCGGAGGCTACAGCCTTGCGCGGCCAGCGGACACCTACACGGTAGGAGAGGTTTTGCGGACCTTGGAGGGAGAGCTTCTGACCGTAGAATGTGCGGGGCTTGGGAGCGGCAAGGTGGAGCACTGCGCCGGTTCGAAAAACTGCCTTACAAAGCAGGTGTGGGAAAAAATCAGCGACAGTATCAATCAGACGGTGGATCAGATCAATATCGGCGATCTGATCAGGGAAAACAAAAACGAAAACAATGACCGGAAGGAAGAAGGGTAGAAATGGAACGGATTTATCTGGACAATGCAGCGACCACAAAAACATCAGAGGAAGTAGTACAGGCCATGCTTCCGTATTTTACGGAATATTATGGCAATGCCTCCACGGTATATGCCTTTGGAGAAAAGAGTAAGGAGGCCATTACTCAGGCGCGGGATATTGTGGCAGGAGCACTGGGCGCAAAATCAGAGGAAATTTATTTTACCGCCGGCGGAAGCGAGTCGGACAACTGGGCGTTAAAGGCGACGGCAGAGGCATATAAGCAAAAGGGAAATCATATTATTACAACAAAAATTGAGCATCATGCGATTTTGCATACCTGTGAATGGCTGGAGCGGCAGGGCTTTGAGGTGACTTATCTGGATGTGGATGAGAACGGAACGGTACGGCTCGAGGAGCTGGAGCAGGCGATCCGCCCTACGACGATCCTGATCTCCATCATGTTTGCCAATAATGAGATCGGGACGATTGAGCCGGTGGCCGAGATCGGAGCGATTGCAAGAAAGCATGGTGTCCTCTTTCACACGGATGCGGTACAGGCCTTCGGACAAGTTCCGATCAACGTGGATGAGCTGAATATTGATATGTTAAGCGGCAGCGGGCATAAGTTAAACGGTCCAAAGGGAATCGGTTTTTTGTATATCCGCAAGGGGGTTAAGATCCGTTCGCTGATTCACGGAGGGGCACAGGAGCGCAAACGGCGCGCAGGCACGGAAAACGTGCCGGGAATTGTGGGATTTGGCAAAGCGGTGGAGTTGGCCGTGCAGACGATGGAGGAGCGGACAGCCCGGGAACGCAGTCTGCGGGATCGTTTGATCGAAAGGCTGGAGACAGAGATTCCATATACAAAGGTAAACGGTGACCGGATCAACAGACTGCCAAACAATGTCAATGTGTGCTTCCGGTTTATTGAGGGGGAATCCATGCTGATTATGCTGGATATGAAGGGGATATGTGCATCCTCCGGATCCGCCTGCACCTCGGGCTCACTGGATCCGTCCCATGTGCTTTTGGCGATTGGACTGCCGCATGAGATTGCCCACGGTTCGCTCCGCCTGACACTGGGAGCGGACACCACACAGGAGCAGGTAGACTTTGTTGTGGATACCTTGAAGGAGATTGTAGACCATCTTCGCAGCATGTCTCCGTTGTATGAGGATTTTGTGAAGAAACAGAAATAACGTTGCAATAACGAAGGGAGAGATTTATCATGTACAGCGAAAAAGTAATGGATCATTTTCAAAATCCCAGAAATGTGGGGGAAATAGAAAATGCCAGCGGCGTGGGAACGGTTGGCAATGCAAAATGCGGGGACATCATGAGGATTTATCTGGATATTGATGACGACGGAATCATCCGGGACTGTAAGTTCAAGACCTTTGGCTGCGGCGCGGCCGTTGCTACCAGCAGCATGGCAACGGAGCTGGTCATGGGAAAATCGGTGCAGGAGGCGCTTCAGGTAACGAACAAGGCTGTCATGGAGGCTCTGGATGGGCTTCCGCCGGTCAAGGTGCACTGTTCGCTGCTGGCAGAGGAAGGGATTCATGCAGCTCTGTGGGATTACGCGGAAAAAAAGGGAATCAAGATCGAAGGTCTGGAAAAGCCCAAAAACGATATATCCGAAGGGCTGGAGGAAGAAGATTATTAATTTTATGATTTGAGGGTCAAAAGGTGTAAAATCTTAATCAAAAAGACTTTACACCTTTTATTTGCTGTTTGATATCTAATTGTTATCGTTATGATCTATGATTGGTGGTGTTTGATATAACTTTCGTTCAATTTGCTTTTTCTCAAAATTGATTTCATCGAGGACAGCTTGACAATCAGCTTGTTTTGCCACTCTTTCTATTCTTTCAAGAATGGAAATTTGATCGAGTAGATTACCATTATATTCTTTTTCGTTGATCGGCATAAGTACACCCCCTTATATTTGATATGTATATTGTATCAAATAAAATAGTTGGTGTAAAGCCGTATGAAATTGCAAGGTTTTATTCTCCGTTGACATACTAGGAAAATAGAGGTATAATAACCGACGATAAGAAACAGGTATGATTTTTGTGATTTACACTGATTATTATAGGAAGGTTGGAGGTACGGCAGAATGAAAATATCGACCAAAGGGCGTTACGCTATACGGTTACTTTTGGATATTGCAATGAATGATGAGATCGAGCCGGTTCGCCTGAAGGACACGGCGGAGCGGCAGGATATTTCCATGAAATATCTCGAACAGATTATCGCGGTGCTGGTAAGGGCGGGATATGTAAGAAGCATCAGAGGTCCCCAGGGCGGTTACCGTCTGGCAAAAAATCCGAAGGAATACACGGTGGGCATGATACTCCGACAGATGGAGGGGAACTTTGCTCCGGTATCCTGTCTGGAGGGGGATGACAACCCCTGTGAACGTCAGGCGGAATGTGTGACGCTCCGAATCTGGCAGGAGTTGGACGAAGCAATTCGCAGCGTGGTGGATAAGTATACACTGGCTGATTTGATGGAGTGGCAGCAGGAACTGAGCAATGATTATGTTATTTAAAAAAACTCTTGACAAAGCAGATCAGAAGGTATATATTATATACAATTCATATATAACAACTAGGAATTATATGAATTAAAGGGTATCTTAGCAGGTAATCCTGCATAAAATTTAAGATGGAACAAAAAGAATATAAAAATAAAAAAGGAGACAAATTTATGGGAAACATTTACAAGGGAACACTGGGGCTGATCGGAAACACACCGTTGGTACAGGTGGAGCATGTGGAGAAGGCAAACGGGGCAAAGGCATCCATTCTGGTAAAGCTGGAGTATTTTAATCCGGCCGGAAGTGTCAAGGATCGTATTGCAAAGGCGATGATCGAGGATGCAGAGAAAAAGGGAATCTTAAAGGAAGGCTCTGTAATCATTGAGCCTACCTCCGGAAATACCGGAATCGGTCTTGCTGCGATCGCAGCAGCGAAGGGATACCGCATCATCCTTACCATGCCGGAGACCATGAGCGTGGAGCGCAGAAATATTCTGAAGGCATACGGTGCGGAGATTGTGCTTACCGAGGGAACCAAGGGTATGAAGGGAGCCATTGCCAAGGCAGAGGAGCTGGCAAAGGAAATTCCCGACAGCTACATTCCGGGGCAGTTTGAGAATCCGGCAAACCCTCAGATTCACAGAGAGACAACCGGACCGGAGGTATGGAACGATACCGACGGAAAGGTAGATATCTTCATTGCAGGTGTGGGAACAGGCGGAACGGTTACCGGAACAGGTGAGTATTTAAAATCCAAAAAGCCCGATGTGAAAATTGTTGCGGTTGAGCCGGCAGCATCGCCCGTACTGTCCAAGGGACAGAGCGGTCCTCACAAGATTCAGGGAATCGGTGCAGGCTTTGTACCGGATGTGCTGAATACAAAAATATATGATGAAATCATTACCGTTGAAAACGAGGATGCGTTCCGTGTTGCAAAGGAGCTGGCAAAGCAGGAGGGACTTCTGGTAGGTATCTCTTCCGGTGCAGCTTTGTACGCAGCAATTGAGCTTGCAAAGCGCCCGGAGAACGAAGGGAAGACGATTGTGGCATTGCTTCCGGATACCGGAGACCGTTATTACTCAACCCCGCTGTTTACAGAGGGTTAGAATCGGATGAAGCGAATGAGATTCGTTTAATATAATAGAAAAGTGAGGACAATACGATGGCAAATAAGAAAACGAGAGCAGAGAGAAACCTTAAGTTTGAAACCTTGCAGCTGCATGTGGGTCAGGAAAATCCGGATCCGGTGACTGACGCAAGAGCAGTACCGATCTACATGACATCTTCCTATGTATTTCATAACAGTCAGCATGCCGCAGACCGCTTTGGTTTGCGGGATGCAGGCAACATTTACGGACGGTTGACGAACCCTACCCAGGGAACGTTTGAGCAGAGAATTGCAGCGCTGGAGGGAGGCGTGGCAGCGGTTGCTCTCGGATCGGGCGCAGCTGCACTGACCTATGCATTTCAGACCGTAGCGCATGCAGGCGATCATATCGTGGCAGCAAAAAATATTTACGGCGGAACCTATAATCTGCTGGCGCATACGCTGCCGGATTACGGAATTGAAACTACGTTTGTAGATCCCTTTGATTATGATGCCATTGAGGCGGCAATCAAGGACAATACAAAAGCAATCGAAATCGAGACTTTGGGAAATCCCAACTCAGAGGTGGTTGATATTGAGCGCATTGCAAACATTGCGCATGCACACAAGATCCCGTTGATCGTGGACAATACCTTTGCGACCCCTTATCTGGTGCGTCCCATCGAGTATGGCGCAGATATCGTGGTACATTCCGCAACGAAGTTTATCGGCGGACACGGAACAGCCATTGGCGGAGTTGTAATTGACAGCGGGAACTTTGACTGGACCTCCAGTGACAAATATCCGTGGCTCACAGAGCCCAACGTATCCTACCATGGGGTATCCTTTGCAAAGGATTGCGCACCGGCAGCCTTTGCTACCTATATCCGTGCAATTTTGCTGCGTGATACGGGATCCACACTCTCTCCGGTACATGCATTTCTTTTCCTGCAGGGGCTGGAAACGCTGTCTCTTCGGGTAGAGCGTCATGTTGAGAATGCCTTGAAGGTGGTTCAGTACCTGCAAAACCAGCCGCTGGTGGAGCATGTCAATCATCCGTCTATTACAACGGATGCAGCGCAGCAGGAGTTGTACAAAAAATACTTCCCGAACGGCGGCGGATCGATCTTTACCTTTGAGATCAAGGGAGATGCAAAGAAGGCACAGGAATTTATTGACAATCTGGAGCTGTTCTCCCTGCTGGCAAATGTAGCGGATGTGAAATCCCTTGCGATTCATCCGGCATCTACCACACATTCAGAGTGCAACGAGGAAGAATTATTAGATCAGGGAATCAAGCCGAATACCATCAGGCTCTCCATCGGAACAGAAAATATCGATGATATTATCGAAGATTTGGATGAGGCGTTTAAGGCACTCTGACAAAATGAGACTCATAAAAACGTATCTGGGACATAAAGCCCGGTCGGGGAGTGGAGTCGGGAACTGACCGGAGCGGGGCACGGAGGTCATGCCGGCGGAGCCGGCATTGACTCTTTGCACAAAAATGTCAGGGGAATGCTAGCATTCCTCTGACATTTCTTGCGCAAAGGGTTCATATCGTTTCACGATGTGAACCTCCGTGCCCCGTTCCGGTCTGTCCACCGACACCACTCCCCGACCGGGCTTTTGAATGCCACGCATGATTTATGAAGCTGTCTAATATACTATATAAAACATATCAGGCGGTTTTTATTATGATCCGAAAAAAACATCTTGCAATCGTGCTATGCATTCTGGTAATTGTCTTCTGCGTGGGACGAAGAACGGCAGAGGAGGTGGAGGGGTGGCAGAGCACCTTTTCCATTGTTCCGAATACGGAAAACTGGGGATTGGGTTTTGGAGAGGCGGGGACACAGCCTACCGGAAATGTAACGGCTGATGAGCTGAAGCAATATGATGCTTACTATCTGGGAAGTCCCGATGAAAAAAAGATTTATCTCACCTTTGACTGCGGTTATGAAAACGGAAATACGGAGCTGATTCTGGACGCTTTGAAAAAGCACAATGTATCTGCCACGTTTTTTGTCGTGGGACATTTTCTGGAAACCTCTCCGGATATGGCAAAGCGCATGGTGGAGGAAGGACACACGGTGGGAAATCATACCTACCACCACCCGGATATGTCCGAGATTTCCGATATGGCATCCTTCCAAAAGGAGCTGGGCGATGTGGAAGCCCTGTTTGAGGAGATTACAGGTACACCGCTGAATCATTATTACAGACCTCCGCAGGGAAAATACAGTGAAAAAAACCTGGCCATGGCGCAGGAGCTGGGCTATCAGACATTTTTCTGGAGTCTGGCCTATGTGGACTGGTATCAGGATAAGCAGCCGACACAGGAGGAGGCCTTTGAGAAGCTTTTGGGCAGGATCCATCCCGGAGCCATTGTGCTGCTTCACAATACCTCCTCGACCAACGGACAGATTTTAGATGAGCTTTTGACCAAGTGGGAAGAAATGGGATATTCCTTTGGCACGCTGGATGAATTGACAGAGCAAGCCCAATGAGCGAATCTCATTTATAAATGGCTTCCGATGACATGGCAGGTGACGCGAAGCGTCGCGTGCCGGTTCCAAGTAACAATTTAGAAGAAAGAGGTACGGAAAATGGCAAAAAAAGAAAATAAATTCAAAGGATACGACATTGCGACACAGGCGGTTCATACCGGAACGGATTATGACATGGCAACCGGAGCGGTGCGGCGTCCGCTGTATATGGCAAACAGCTATAAGCTGCCGGATGATCTGTCACAAGTAAATTACTCTTCGACGGATCTTTTGATGTATGCCCGCAATGGAAATCCGAATCAGCATTGGCTGGAAGAAAAAATAGCCGCCATGCATGAGGCGGATGATGCAATTGTATTGGCCAGCGGGGTTGCTGCCCTGCATGCGCTGTTTTGGACGCTTTTAAAGTCCGGAGATCGCGTGGTGTATCCGAATGTGAGCTATATGGCGGTGTATCGGATGTTTCATGAGCTGTTCAATCAAAAGTTTGGCGTGGAAACCGTCATCGTGGATATGACGGATCTGGAGGCGGTAAAGAAAGCCATTGTACCGGGAACCAGACTCGTTCATATCGAAACGCCCGGCAACCCGACGGTTGGAATTACGGATATCGAAGCCATCGCAGCAATTGCACACCAAAACGGGGCGATTCTTTCGGTGGATAATACGTTTGCGTCCCCATTCAATCAGAAGCCCCTGGAATTCGGAGCAGATTTTGTGGTGGAGTCCCTCACGAAATTTATCAATGGACACGGCGATGCACAGGGCGGAGCCATCCTGTCCAATGATCTGGAAACGATGGACCGGATCCGGTATGAGGCGCAGGTAAATGTCGGCTCCGTGATCAGCCCGTTTAATGCGTGGCAGATTTTCCGGGGATCCGCTACCTTTCCGCTGCGCATGCAGAGGATCAATGAATCCTCCCAAAAAATAGCCGAATGGCTGGCGCAGCGTGAAAATGTGACGTTTGTAGCATATCCCGGACTGCCGGACGATCCCGGACATGAGGTGGCAAAAAAGCAGATGAAAAACGGCTTTGGAGGAGTGATCTCGTTTGGCGTGAATGCAGACGATAAGACGGTAGAGCATCTCTGCGCCGCACTCAGAATCGTGACCTTTGCGGTATCCTTAGGGCACGATGAGAGTCTGATCTTCCCGCAGCCGAGCTATGACGAGCGGATCAATCTCTACCCGGAAAAGTTCCGCAGGGGATTTATCCGTTTCAGTGTGGGGCTGGAGGATGCGGCAGAGCTCATTGAGGATCTCGATCAGGCATTGCATTCGGTGGGGCTGTAAGGTTGACGATTTCTGACAAATAGAGTAGAATACTTGCATCAAGAGAAAGGAGCATGAAAATTTATGGCCAGGGGAAAATCACAGTACAACTTTACGATCAGTGCGGAGCCGGCGGCGATCAACCAGCTGATCATGGATTATCTGCGCGCAGGGGGCTTTGTGCAGAAGCAGAAGGATGGCGTGGGCTACTATGAGCGGTATGATGCAATTACCGGCAGACGCCTGTTTGAGTATTCTATTACCGGCAGCCAGGTGACCATCTGGGCTTATCTGGGAAGCTTCAAGCATCCGCAGGAACTGACCGGAGGGATGGCGATTCTGGAGAAGCAGTCCTACAAAGAATCGCTGCAGCTTTTATTCAGACAGATGGAAGCACTGGGACAGGGAAGCGGGGTTATCGGTGGTGAGATGCAGGGCAGTCAGATTGCCCAGACCTCCGCAGCCATGCAAAGCTTTGAGGAACAAAACAAAAAGAGTCTGGATACGGCAACCATCGTGGGCTTTATCATTTCACTGGTGGGTCTGTTGCTCGCGTTTGTCGGCTTTGTTTACGGAGCGATCCTGTTGTTTGTGGAGTATTATTTGGGGATTAAGGGACTAAAGTCCAATCATAAGGGGCTGGCAGTTACAACGATTGTGCTTGCATCGATCAGTATCCTGATTGCAATTGCAGAAGTGGTACTTGTGGCATTGGCTGCATAAGGCGGTTGACAACCTATCTGAATTTATGCTATAATGCCAAAGTTGTGAATAGGCGATGGTCCTCTGCTGCACGATGCGGCAAGAACATCAAAAGAATCAGGAGGTCACAAAATGAACGCAAGTGAAATTATTAAGAGTATTGAAGCAGAGCAGCTGAAGGCGGAAGTACCGGAGTTTCGTGTAGGGGACACGGTCAAGGTATATGCCAAGATCAAAGAGGGAAACCGCGAGAGAATTCAGATTTTTGAGGGAACTGTTCTGAAGAAACAGGGTGGAAGCAACCGCGAGACATTTACCGTCCGCAAATTTTCCAACGGAGTAGGAGTTGAGAAAACATGGCCGCTTCACTCTCCGAACGTGGAAAAAGTTGAGGTCGTAAGAGCAGGTAAAGTGAGAAGAGCAAAACTGAATTACCTGAGAGGCCGCGTCGGTAAGAGAGCCAAGGTAAAAGAATTGGTAAAATAAGGAAACTTTGATTGCCGGAGGGACATTACAGTATGTATTGTCCCTCTTCGTTCTATGTGCAGGGGCGCATGAGGAAATGTTTCGGCTGTCGCTGAATGCGCCCCGCACGGCGAGTAGGGAGACACTCTCCCTACTCGATTGTAAGGATGCCTGCAGAAACGCAGAGAGATCAGAAGGAGAAAAACATGGCAAGGCGCCGCAGAGCAAAAGGATTAAACTTTGGCAGACGGAGAAAAAAACTGAATATTCCGCTGATAAAAGAAATTTCCCTATGGATTATGGAAATTGCGATTGCGGTGCTGATGGCCTATGTGGTGGTCTGGTTCTGGGGGATGCGCACAACCGTGGTGGGACAGTCCATGAATCCCACACTGGAAACCGGGCAGCGGATTCTTGTGGATCGTTTCTGGTATCGTCTGACAGATCCGAAGCCAAACGATGTCATTGTGTTTCTGCCAAACGGAAATGAAAAATCACATTATTATGTGAAGCGGGTAATTGCAGTGCCCGGAGACACGATCCAGATTAAAAACGGTGCCGTATATGTGAACGGAGAGCTCTTTGATGAGGCGGTGGAAACCGCGGCCATCGAGGAAGCGGGAGTTGCGGGCGAGGAGCTTCTCGTGGAAGAGGATGAGTTTTTTGTCCTCGGAGACAATCGAAACAGCAGCGAGGACAGCCGGTATGCGAATATCGGCAATGTAAAGAAGGAACATATTATCGGAAAAGCCTGGTTTAAAATCTCGCCCTTCCGGGACATGGGCAGGATCAAATAACCAGATAGCAGACCGAGGATGGAGGAAAAACGATGCAATTTCAGTGGTATCCGGGACATATGACCAAGGCAAAGCGCCAGATGCAGGAGGATTTGAAACTGATTGATCTGCTCATTGAGCTGGTGGATGCGAGGATTCCCCAGAGCAGCCGCAACCCGGATATCGATTCCATGGGACAGAATAAATCCCGTCTGATTCTGCTTAACAAGGCAGACCTGGCAGATCCGAAGCAGAATGAACAGTGGGCAGAATACTTCAAACAAAAAGGCTGGCAGGTTGTAGAACTGGACGCGAGAAACAGGGGCTCCGTCAAGTCGGTTACCAACCGGATCATGGAGGTGTGCAAAGAGAAGCTGGAACGGAACCGCCGCAAGGGAATCCTCAATCGTCCTCTGCGCGGCATGGTGGTAGGGATTCCCAACGTGGGCAAATCTACCTTTATCAACACCTTTGCGGGAAAGGCCTGCGCAAAAACCGGAAATAAGCCCGGTGTAACCAAGGGAAAACAATGGATACGGCTCAATAAAAACGTAGAGCTTCTGGACACTCCCGGGATTCTGTGGCCCAAATTTGAGGATTCCCAGGTTGGCCTCCGGCTGGCTTTGATCGGCTCTATGAATGATGAGATTCTGAACACAGAGGAATTGTGCCTGGAGCTGATTACCCTTTTGCAACGTGATTACCCGGGGGCGCTTTGCACGCGTTATCAGGTGTCGGAGGAGGCAGAGCCTTTAGCGGTTCTGGAAGAGATCGCCCAAAAACGCGGATGTATCAGAAAGGGAAATGAGATTGACTATGCCAAGGCTGCGGCGCTGGTTCTGGACGAATTTCGCACGGGCAGGCTGGGAAAGATCACACTTGAAAAACCGCCGGTTTCAGAATAAAATAATATCGGAAGTATTACAACGGAAAAGCAGGTATGTGCATGAAACGGAACAGAAACGAACAGAAAACAACAGGCGGTATCTTGCGGGAAATACTGAATTTCCTGATCTATCTGATACTGATTCTCCTGTTGACATACGTGCTTCTTCGCTATGTGGGACAGCGTACCCGGGTAATCGGAGCGTCTATGGAAGATACTCTGTATGACGGAGACAATCTGATCGTTGACAAGCTCACCTATGAGCTGAAAAATCCGGAACGTTTTGATATCATTGTATTTCCCTATCAATATAAGGATCACGTTTATTATGTGAAGCGCATTATCGGTCTGCCTGGAGAGACGGTACAGATCATGCCAAACGGTACAATTTTTATTAACGGGCAGGAACTGGAGGAGTCTTACGGAAGAGATGTGATTGAGGAGCCGGGGCTTGCGGCAAGGCCGATTACGCTGGGGGAGGATGAATATTTTGTGATGGGAGATAACCGGAATTACAGCAACGACAGCCGTCAGGCAGATGTGGGAAACATCCGGCGTGAGGACATTGTGGGCAGGGTGTGGCTTCGGATTTATCCGTTTGACTCCTTTGGAACGGTACAATGAGTGAGGATGGCACAATATGGCAGAACAGAAAAAAATTGGCAGTATTAAAGAAGAATTAAAGGCAGCAGAGGATTATTTGCTGCCTGATTTTATAAAAAGCTATCGGGAGGATTCCCGTGAGGGAGTCAGAAAGCTGGTGCAGCAGGCGCAGAGACGATTAGAGAAGCTGGAAGCAGAAAGGCAGCGGATCCTGGCATTGAAGCGCTATGAATATGAGTATGAGAGCTGTGGGCTGATCTGCGGCATTGACGAGGCGGGAAGAGGACCGCTGGCCGGACCGGTGGTGGCGGGGGCGGTCATTCTGCCGAAGGATTGCGAGATTCTCTATATCAATGATTCCAAGAAGCTCACGGCGGCAAAGCGTGAGGAATTATATGAGATCATTATGGAACAGGCGGTAGCTACGGGAATTGGTGTTGTCTCCCCGGAGCGCATCGATCAGATCAATATTCTGCAGGCGACCTATGAGGCCATGCGGGAGGCTATAAGTAAATTGGAGCAAGTACCCGATATATTATTAAACGATGCAGTTACAATTCCGGGGGTGGAAATCCGGCAGGTTCCCATCATAAAGGGAGATGCGAAAAGTATTTCCATCGGTGCGGCAAGCATTCTTGCAAAGGTGACGAGGGATCGCATGATGGTGGAATATGACCGTCTTATGCCGGAGTACGGATTTGCTGTCCACAAAGGATACGGAACCGCGGCGCACATTGCGGCAATCCAAAAGTATGGTCCGTCTCCCATACACCGGAGGAGCTTTCTGGGATCAATTATGTGATTAGCATTGAGCAGCACCAAAATCATAAGCTGATAATTCGGCTGCTCGCAGGCGGACTTACAAGGAGTAATCATGCAGATTTCCGATATGTTAAACCAGTACAATCGAAATACCGCTACAGGTGCTACTGCCGTATCCCCGCAGCAGGGGGTGCAGCAGCTGGTGTCCGCCGTGCGCGCCATGACGGTGGGAAACATATTTGAGGGAACGGTGAACAGTATCCGGCATGGTCAGGTGACACTGGGGCTCAGCAACGGACAGACCATTCAGGCCAGAGTGGAGGGGAATGTCAGTCTTTCCGTCGGGCAGTCCATGTTTTTTCAGGTCAAGGCGAACGAGGGGAACACCATAGAAATTCGTCCTTACATCAATGGAAATCAGGACAATCCCACACTGCTCAAGGCACTGGATGCGGCGGGTATCCCGGCGGAGCCGGCTGCGGTTGATATGGTAAATGCCATGATGGAGGAGCAGATGCCCATTGACCGGGCAAGTATTCAGAACATGGCAAGGCAGATTGCAGGATTTGAAGGAGCAGACATCAAGAATCTGGTGCAGATGAGCAAGCTTGAGATTCCTCTTACACCGGAAAATATCGAGCAGTTTACAAATTATAAACAGGATCAGGCCGCGATACTGGGGCAGTTTGAAGGCGTGCTTGACAGTCTGACCGATGTGTACGGAGACAAAAATATGTCTGCGGATCAGCTGCGCGAGATCAGCGGCCGGGTCTGGCAGGTGCTGCGGCCGGAGACTTCAGAACTCAGCGCGGCAGAGGTGGGAGAATTGGCGCAGGAGCAGGAGTGGAGTCCCGGAGAACTGACCGCTGCTGTGAGTGCACGGTTTTCCGAGGAAACCTCGGGATATGTGCAGCAGGCCTCTGAGGCGTTTGGGGAGGAGACCGGAGTCGGCAATGAACCGCAGACACAGACCGCTGCCTTGCCGACTGACAGTGCAGACGAACTGCCCCGGGATGAAATGCAGTCTGCCGCCGGAAACCGCGAAGCCACTGTGTCCATTGATCGTAGCGCGGTAATGGAGGGGAAGCCGGAGCAGTTTTCCTATGAGCCACATACCGTGGGAGCGGTAATGGAGGAGAAGGATGTGCAGACACTGACCCGTCTGATACGCGACTTTGGAGATGATAACCCGGCAAAGCAGATCCTTCTTACAAAGGGGGAGACTTTAAATCGCAGCCTTCCTGCAAAGGAATTTTTGGGTCAGCTTCATGAACTGCTGGAAAACGGCAAGCCGGAGCACGAGGAAACGGTGCGCAAGCTCCTATCTCAGCGGGGATATCATAAGGCGTTGCGCGATGTTGTGGAGCAGGAATGGACGCTGAAGCCGCAGGATGTAAGGGCAGATAAACTGAAGAATCTTTATGACAGACTCAATCGTCAGATGGAAAAAATGGAGCAGGTGCTTAAGGAGACGGGACAGGAGCACACCCCCCTGGCAAAGGCAGTCAGCCAGGTACAGGGAAATGTTGAGTTTATGAACCAGATCAATCAGACGTACCAATACATACAGATTCCGCTGCAAATGTCCGGTCAGAATGCGCAGAGTGAGCTGTATGTCTACACAAATAAAAAAAATCTTTCAGATCCCGAGGGAGAACTGAGTGCGTTTCTGCATCTGGATATGGATCATCTGGGGGCTACGGATGTATCGGTGCGAATGAAGAACCGGAAGGTACACACCGATTTTTATATGGAGGATGACCGTTCCTATGCGTTGATTCGCGAGCATCTGGATGAATTGGAGCAGAGATTGGCAGAAAAAGGCTTTCAATGTAGTGTAAATGTGGAAAATCATGGATACAAGATGGATTTTGTGGATGATTTTCTGAAGAGGGATCAGCCGGCGGGAGGAATCCTGCATCGGTATTCCTTTGATGTGAGGGCATAGCGATGAGTGAGCATACATGGAAACCGGGACAACTGACAGACAAACCACGCACTGCAGTGGCGGTGGCATACGAACCCGGAGAGCGGGCTCCGCGGATCCTGGCTTCGGGCAAGGGGCATCTTGCGGATAAAATCATAGAGAAGGCGAAGGAAGAGGATGTGCCGCTGTATCAGGACAATGAGCTGGCGGACACCTTGTCCAGGCTGGAAATCGGCGATATGATTCCGCCGGAGCTTTATGAGGTTGTGGCAGAGATTTTAGTTTTTGTAGATGACATGGATAAGCTCAAAAGCAAGCTGTAGCGGTATGGGAGAGAAGTGTTGAATAATAAAAGACAAACGGGCAGCAGATATGAGCAGATGGCGGCAGAGTATCTGAAGCAGCAGGGCTATCGGATTCTGGAGATGAATTTCCGCTGCAGAGACGGTGAAGTGGATATTGTGGCAGAGGAAGCTTCCTGTCTGGTGTTTGTGGAGGTGAAATACCGTTCGAGTGAGAAGTACGGTTTGCCGCAGGAGGCGGTAACCCGGCGGAAACAGAGGAGCATCAGCAGGGTGGCACAGTTTTATCGCGTAAGATACCGAGTGAGGGAAGACGTTTCCAGCAGATTTGACGTAGTAGCTATTCTGAATGGAGAGATCCGGTTGTATCAGAATGCATTTTTGTATCAGGAATTTTAAGGCGGATGACAGGATAGGATAGAGGGTATGACAGAATATAAACTTGCAAACGGGGAAAGCCGGATGAGTCCCGAGCTGTGGAAGCATGAAACGCTTCCCGAGGTGGAGCTTCTGTATTATCCGCGTCTGGAGCAGACGGGAATGGTAAAGCACTGTTTCACTACCCGAAGGGGAGGGGTCAGTCAGGGAATTTTTTTCTCCATGAATCTGAGCTTTACCAGAGGCGATGATGAGGATGCGGTAAAGGAGAATTTTCACAGAGTCGCGAAGGCAATGGGGGTGGAATATGAACGGATCGTCTGCTCCGATCAGACGCATACGACCTGTGTGCGCCGGGTCACACAGGAGGATGCGGGCTGCGGACTGGTGCGGGAGCGCACCTATCATGACGTAGACGGACTGATTACCGATGTGCCGGGCATCACGCTGGCAACCTTTTATGCGGACTGTGTGCCGCTGTATTTTGTGGATCCAAAGCACCGGGCGATCGGGCTGAGCCATTCCGGCTGGCGGGGAACCGTACAGCGCATGGCGAAGGAAACCTTACAAGCGATGCATACCGCCTATGGAACGGAGCCGGAGGATGTGCTCTGTGCCATAGGTCCGTCCATCTGCCGATCCTGTTATGAGGTTGGAGAGGATGTGGCGGCTGCGTTTCGGGATGGTTTCGGGGAAAAAACCGATACCATTCTTTCCCCAAAGGACAATGGAAGATATCAGCTGGATTTGTGGGAGGCAAATGTCTGTGTGCTGCAGGAGGCAGGAGTTTTGGAGGAACGAATCATTCGCCCCAATCTGTGTACCTGCTGCAATGATAAGCTGCTTTTTTCGCACCGAGCCAGTCAGGGAAAGCGTGGAAATCTGGCGGCATTTTTATGTATTGTGTAGAAAAACAAAAGTGAAAAAATAATTTGTGATTTTGGGATTAGTATGTTATAATGAGAATCAAAGATTTATGCTAGCTATGTTGGCATGGCATTTTTACCTATACAACATAATATGTCATAATGGAAAAGATACATGTAGTCGAGGAGGAAGCGGGTATGCAGTTGGCGGATTTATTGAATTTGGAAGAAATGAAGGTCCTTTTTGAACAATGGGAAACAATCAGCAATATCAAGGTTGCCCTCGTTGATGCGGAGGAAGGCTTCATCATTGGGGAAGGTGAACTGACAGAATACAGAGAGAGCATTGTTGCAGACAAGGAGTCGCTGGGCGAGATCTGTGCGATTGCCTCGGAGGATGAGGAGCTTGATGGGGATGTCGCATTAAAGACAGTCGGTGCACTGGCTCAGGTAGTGAATAAAATAGTGGAAACCCAGCTGAAGCGGAAGAAAGATGAGGAGACCGATATTTCGATTCACGACAAGGTGCAGCAGACATTGGAGTATATTCGCAAGATGAATGATATTACCAAGAATCTGGACAAGCTGGAGAAAAACCAGAAGATTCTGTCATTGAATGCCTCTATTGAAGCTGCCAGAGCAGGAGAAGCCGGAAAAGGATTTGCCATTGTTGCTACGAACGTCGCAAGTCTTGCTTCGGATTTCGGAACGCAGAATCATGAGATTAAGGATGCTGTTCAACAGCTGAATGTATTGATGGAGAGCTTTGAGAAGGCATAAGGTCTTCTGAAATCAGAGTGCAGGCTTCACGATTACATTACGAAGGTGTGGCTGTTGCCCTGTGTGCAGGGCAGCAGCCCCTTTTATGCGCAGGAGCGCGTGTGGAAGTATTCCGGCTTACGCCGGACGCGCCCCGCGCGGCGCGTGCCGATTCATCTTACGTCGAATGCGCCCCACGCGGCGAAAAAGGAGTAAACTCAGAGATGATACAGGTCAGACAGGTGGAAAAGGAGTTTTCGGGCTTTCGGGTGCTTGACCGGGTAAATCTGCATGTGCCCGGGGGAACGGTGTACGGTCTGATCGGACCGAATGGCGCCGGGAAAACCACCCTTATTCGTCATATTACCGGAATCTATCAGGCGGATGCCGGAGAGATTAGCATAGACGGAATGCCGGTATATGAGAATGCGGCGGCGAAGGAGAAATTTTTCTATATCCCGGATGATCTGTTTTATTTCCGGCAGGCTACGACACTGGAGATGATGCGCTTTTATAAGGGGATTTACCGGAATTTTGACGAGAAGCTGTTCTTTCGGATTCGCGATGCATTTCCGACGATTAACCCCCGGGAAGGAATCCACCGATTGTCCAAGGGGATGCAGAAGCAGGTGGCATTCTGGCTTGCCATCAGCTGCAGACCTGAGGTGCTGATCCTGGATGAGCCGGTAGACGGGCTGGATCCTGTGATGCGCAGACAAATCTGGAATCTGATCATGTCCGATGTGACAGAGCATGGCACGACAGTGCTGGTTTCTTCCCATAATCTGCGGGAGCTGGAGGATGTATGCAGCCATGTGGGGATCATGCACAAGGGAAAAATTATTCTGGAGCATTCGCTCAGCGATCTTCAAGGCAGTGTGCGAAAAATTCAAATTGCCTATCGGGAGCAGATGCCCCCGCTGCCACAGGGCTTGAATGTCCTTCATATGTCCAACATGGGGCGTGTGCATACGCTGATCGTCCGGGGAGATCTGGCGAGGAACAAGGAATTGCTCATCGGTCAGACGCGGCCGATTCTTTTGGATGTACTGCCCCTGACGCTGGAGGAAATATTCATTTATGAGCTTGGAGGAGAGGATTATGAGGTCAGGGACATCCTTTTTTGACCGAACCATTTATCGGAAAAACCTCACACATTTCTGGGTACTCTGGGTGTTGTATACTGGAGTCATGGCACTGATGGTTCCGATTCATATTTTTGTACGATGTCATGACCAGTATACCGGGTATACGACAGAGGAGATGCAGGCAATCCACACCTTCAGCTGCGTGTATGGACTGCTTGGTGCACCTTGGAATGCCTATCTGGCCATGGCTGCGGGAACCGTCATTGCAATGACGGTGTTCGGCTATCTGTACAACCAGCGTGGGGCGCATGCCTTTCATGCCATGCCGTTGAGCCGGACAACACTTTTTTTCAGCAATTATCTCTCAGGACTTACCATACTTTTACTTCCGCCGCTGCTGGCGTTTTGTATCGGGGTAATTACGGCGGTACTGTCCGGCGTGACAGCGCTGGAATATATTTTCGCGTGGCTCTTAATGTATCTTGTGGAAAGCATTTTCTTCTATACTATGGCGGTATTTGTGGGAATGCTTACCGGGCAGCTCTGGCTTTTGCCTTTTTTTCAGATCGTTTTTAATGTGCTTTACATTGGTATGCGCTACATCATTACCTCTTTGATGGGAATTATCGGATACGGATTGTCCCAGTCCTATGCCAATCGGCGGGACAGTATGCTGTCCCCGTTAGTATTTATGAGTGACAGGATCGGGGTGACTTACAAGGAGACTGACATCTTGAACCAGATTGGGTATGAGTTCAGACTCGTCGGTTTTTCTTATCTGGGGGTATATTTGCTTGTGGGGGTTCTGCTGCTTGCAGGCGCATTTTTCCTGTACCGGAGAAGAAAAATAGAAAATACCGGAGATGTACTGGCCTTTTCGCAGCTGCGTCCGGTGTTCCGCTGGGGCGTTTCCGTGTGTGCGTCTTTTCTGAGTGCGATTCTGGTGCATTTTTTTCTGGGACATATTTTCCGGAATCCGAGAGAGGAATTTGTGGCAATCCTGCTTGTTATGATAGCGGGAGGAGTTTTGTTCTTTTTTATTGCCCAGATGCTTTTGTGCAAAAAAGTGCTTGTGTTTGAGCGTAAGCGGGCGGCAGAGTGCGGAGTCGTGGTGTTTCTTGTACTGCTCGTGGCATTTGGCATTCGGCTTGATGTTATGGGAATCGAAAAAAGGATTCCCGATGCAGAGGAAATTAAGAAGGCAAGAGTTTCCATGTACTATGGCTTCGATCTGTGCGGGGAGGAAGAGATTGAAGAGGTCCGGGCCATCCATCGACAGATCCTTGATTCCAGACAGGAATTTCTCGCGTATCAATCAGACTCTGCCCTGTCCGGCGAGGTAAGCTGGGTGGAAATCGATTATTTTCTGAAGAATGGCGGACGTATGGTGCGATCCTATGCCATACCTGCATCCCGCGGTTATCGGGAGAATGAGACCTCTGTCGTATCAAAGATCTATGACATGTCTTTGGAACCGGAAAATTACCTTCGGGGAATGATCGGAGAAAATTACAATGATATCAAAATACGGAAGATTTCTATGGATCTGTATGATGAGGAACTGAACCGGGAGGATGTCATTCTTTCGGAAATGCAGTCCCGGCGGTTGTTTCGCGCCTATATCCGGGATATACGCGAAGGACATATTGTACTGCACACCAGTGATGAGGAGACAGAACAGCTTTGCTATGTCAATTATGCAGTGGTGGAACATATTCTGAACGACAAAACACAGGATCGGGACTATATCTATCTGGATCTGAATACAACCTGCAGCTATTCGATCTGGGCACTGAAGGAAATGGGCGTCGTTGATGAGGAGTGGAGGCTTATGACAGGGGCAGAATATGAGCAGCTTTACGAGGCTTATGATTCAAAGTAGCGCGGCGCAATAAGCCGTGGACAGGAATACTGCTTTTATCGTATAATTGTAGGAGAGGAACGATTCGGTATGACAGGACCGCAGGAAAAGAGACATGTGATCCGCTCGGTAGTGCCGGGAAGTATCGCGGAGGAATTAGAGCTTGAGAGCGGCGATGCGCTGCTGTCGATCAACGGAAAGACCGTAGAGGATATTTTTGACTATCAGTTTCTGACCAACGATGAATATCTGCTGGTGGCGGTGCAAAAAGCCGACGGCGAAGAGTGGGAGCTGGAGATTGAAAAGGAGTATGACGAGGATCTCGGAATCGCATTTGACAACGGACTTATGGACGATTACAGATCCTGCTGTAATAAATGCATGTTCTGCTTCATTGACCAGATGCCCAAGGGAATGCGAAAGACCCTGTATTTTAAGGATGATGATTCCCGGCTGTCCTTTTTGCAGGGAAATTATGTCACGCTGACAAACATGAGAGATGAGGACATTGAGCGGATCATCTATTATCATCTTGCGCCCATCAACGTATCCGTGCATACCACAAACCCTGAGCTGCGCTGTAAAATGCTCCACAACCGCTTTGCAGGAGAAGCGTTAAAAAAACTGGCGCGTCTTGCAGAGGCAGGAGTGGAAATGAACGGACAGATCGTGCTGTGCAGGGAGGTCAATGACGGGAAAGAGCTGGAGCGGACAATTTCGGATCTCACGCGCTATATTCCCGCGATGAAAAGCGTATCGGTGGTTCCGGTGGGACTTACGAAATACAGGGACGGGCTGTACCCTCTGAAGCCCTTTGAAAAGGAAGACGCAAAGGAGGTACTGGATATCATACATCGGTGGCAGGATCACTGCATGGAACATTACGGCACACATTTTATCCATGCCGGAGATGAATGGTATCTGCTGGCAGAGACCGAGTTTCCTCCGGAGGAGCGTTATGACGGATATCTGCAGCTGGAAAACGGAGTGGGGATGATCACCCTTCTTCGCAATGAGTTTGCCGCAGCGCTTGCTGCCGAGGCAGGGGATGACAGGCGAACGCGTCATGTGACGATCGCCACCGGCAGGCTGGCGGGACCGATACTGCGGGAGCTGTTAGCCGGAATCAGGGAAAAATTTCCCGGGGTATCCGTGCATGTGGCGGAGATCCGGAATGATTTTTTCGGGGAGAACATTACCGTGGCCGGGCTTTTGACCGGACAGGACATTGTGGCACAATTGTCCGGTATGGATCTGGGAGAGGAGCTTTTGCTGCCCTGCTCGGTACTTCGCATGGGAGAGGAAGTTTTTTTGGACGATATGACTTTGGATGAAATGAAAACAGCTTTACAAGCCCGGATAGTTATTGTAAAATCAAGCGGGCAGGACTTGCTGGATGCAGTCCTTGGAAGGAGCAGAGATGAGTAAACCGGTAGTGGCGATCGTTGGACGTCCCAATGTTGGAAAATCCACGTTGTTTAATGTGTTGGCCGGAGAGAGAATCTCCATCGTGCAGGATACGCCGGGGGTTACCAGAGACCGGATTTATGCGGAGGTATCCTGGCTGAATTATAATTTTACCTTGATTGATACCGGGGGAATTGAGCCGGACAGCGGAGATCTGATCCTGTCCCGGATGAGAGAGCAGGCACAGATTGCCATTGACACGGCAGATGTCATTGTATTCATTACCGATGTGAGACAGGGACTGGTGGATTCCGATGCCAAGGTGGCAGACATGCTGCGGCGTTCCCAAAAGCCGATTCTGTTAGTAGTCAATAAGGTGGACGATTTTCAGAAATATATGCCGGATGTCTATGAATTTTATAATCTTGGGATCGGAGATCCGGTGCCCGTGTCGGCCGCATCAAAGCTTGGGATCGGGGATCTTCTGGATGAGATTACGAAGCATTTTGACGGGCTCGGGTCTGAGGAACAGGAGGATGAGCGTCCCCGTATTGCAATTGTTGGAAAACCAAATGTGGGGAAATCGTCTCTGATCAATAAGCTGACCGGAGAAAACCGGGTGATTGTATCGGATATCGCAGGAACCACCCGGGATGCCATTGACACGGATATCCGCTACAACGGCAGAGAATATGTGTTTATCGACACCGCGGGACTGCGCAGGAAAAATAAGATAAAAGAAGAACTGGAGCGTTTCAGCATTATCCGGGCGGTGACGGCGGTGGAGCGTGCGGATGTAGTGATTCTGGTCATTGACGCGACCGAGGGAGTGACCGAGCAGGATGCCAAGATCGCAGGCATTGCCCATGAGCGTGGAAAAGGTATCATCATTGCGGTCAATAAGTGGGATGCCATTGAAAAGGATGATAAGACTATTTATCGGCATACCGAGAAAATCCGGCAGATTTTAAGCTTTATGCCCTATGCCGAGATTTTGTTTATTTCTGCCAAAACCGGACAGCGCATAGGGAAGATCTTTGAGCTGATCGATGTGGTAATAGAAAACAACAGCATGCGTGTGGCTACCGGAGTGCTGAATGAAATCATGGCAGAGGCAGTAGCCATGCAGCAGCCGCCGACGGATAAGGGAAAACGGTTAAAGCTTTATTATATCACGCAGGCTGCTGTGAAACCGCCGACCTTTGTCATCTTTGTCAACGACAAAAAGCTGATGCACTTTTCATACACCAGATATCTGGAAAACCAGATTCGTCAGGCCTTTGGTTTCAAGGGTACCTCACTGAAGTTTATCATCCGCGAGAGAAAGGAAAACTAAAATATGATTGTGGCACGAGTGGTATCCGCAGTGATCGGATATATATGCGGTTTGTTCCTGTTGGGGTATTTCATCGGGAAAAAGGAGAATGTAGATCTGCATAATGTGGGGAGCGGAAATGTGGGCATGACCAACACCGCGAGAAGTCTCGGGGCAAAAGCCGGCGCGGCAACCCTGATCAGTGATGTCTGCAAGGTGTTTGTGGCAATGTTTGTGGTTTGGCTGATTTTTCACAAAGCTTATGCGGATCAGATCCGTTTGCTGGAGCTCTATGCCGGATTGGGCACTGTGATCGGGCATAATTTCCCGATCTATATGAAGGGAAAAGGAGGGAAGGGCATCGCCTGTACGGGAGGAACGCTGCTGGGCTTTTGTCCGATTGCTGTGCCCGTCAGTCTGGGAATTTTCCTGTTGCTTTCAGTGATTACCCGTTACGTTTCTCTGGGTTCTATCATCGGACTTCTCAGTATGCTGGTGCAGGTGATCGTGCTCGGTGAGACCGGGCATTTGCCGGTGCCGGACGCATATCTGCCGGAGGTATATGTGATCATTGCGTTTATTACCGTGCTTGGAATTGTAAGACACCGTGCCAATATTGTCCGGCTTGTAAAAGGAACAGAAAATAAGTTTTCATTACATAAAAAGGAGCAGTGATATGGCAAGGGTAAGTGTGATTGGCGCGGGAAGCTGGGGGACGGCACTTGCGATGGTTCTGCATCACAACGGGCACCAGGTCTGTGTATGGTCTGCCATTGACGCAGAGATACAGATGCTGAGAGAAAAGCATGAACAGGTGGAAAAGCTGCCGGGCGTTCTGCTTTCGGAGGACATCCGGTTTACTACAGAGCTGTCTGAGGCGATCAAAGGCGGCACCGATATGCTGGTGCTTGCGGTGCCGTCTCCGTATACCCGCAGTACGTCGGCGGCCATGAAGCCGTATGTAAAAGAGGGACAGCTGATTGTCAGCGTGGCAAAGGGGATCGAGGAGAATACGCTCATGACCCTGTCACAGATTATCAAAGAGGAGATTCCGCAGTGCGAGACGGCGGTTTTGTGCGGACCGAGCCATGCGGAGGAGGTGGGAAAGGAGCTTCCGACCATCCTTGTGGCAGGTGCAAAAAAACGGGAGACTGCGGAATATGTGCAGAATGTATTTATGAACGAGGTGCTGCGTGTCTATACCAGCCCCGATGTGCTGGGGATGGAGCTCGGTGCTTCCTTAAAAAATGTGATCGCGCTGGCAGCCGGCATGGCGGATGGATTGGGCTACGGAGACAATACCAAGGCAGCGCTGATTACCAGAGGGATTTCCGAGATGTCCCGGCTCGCCGCAGCCATGGGGGCCAGGCAGGAAACGCTCAGCGGACTTACCGGAATCGGTGATCTGATTGTGACCTGCGCCAGCAGGCATAGCCGGAACCGCAGGGCGGGATTCCTGATGGGACAGGGCTATACCATGCGGCAGGCTATGGATGAGGTGAAGATGGTGGTGGAGGGTGTGTATTCCGCCAGAGCAGCCATTGCACTGGGGAAAAAGTATCATGTTTCGCTGCCGATTATTGAACAGGTAAACCGGGTGCTGTTTGAAAACAAATCCGCGAAGGATGGTGTGACCGAACTGATGATCCGGGATCGGAAGTCGGAGCATGAGGACTTGGAATGGGAGTAGACAGATGGAGCAAATCAGGATAAAATATTTTTCAGATCAAATAGAAAAGCTGACATATATTGACGGGAAATCCGACTGGATAGACCTGCGTGCCTCAGAGGAAGTTGTCATGAAGGCGGGCGAATTCCGGCTGATTCCGCTGGGCGTTGCGATGCAGCTGCCGGAGGGGTATGAAGCGCATCTGGTACCACGGAGTTCCACCTACAAGAATTTTGGGATTATCCAGACCAACAGCTGTGGAATCATTGACGGATCCTTTTGCGGAGACGAAGATATGTGGAGAATGCCCGCATTGGCAATGCGTGATACGGTGATCCATATCAATGACCGGGTTGCGCAGTTTCGTATCTATAAAAATCAACCACAGATTCAATTTGAAGAAGTTTCGGTGCTGGCAAATGTAAGCCGCGGCGGATTCGGCAGCACCGGTAAAAATTAAAGGAGGAAAAAGGAGGTAAAATTATGGAAGAACGTATGGTAAAATTTTACGCAAAAGAGAGCAGCAACATCGCATTGCATGCAGTGGCGGGACACTTTTCCACCAGCCACTCCCACATCAACTATTACATTGATGTGACCACAATCAAAACCCGTGTCAATGAGGCAAAGGAGGTAGGAAAACTTCTGGCACAAAAGACCTACAATCATATGGATTACATTGACACAGTTGTCTGCATGGACGGCACAGAGCTGATCGGTGGCTTTATGGCGGATCAGTATGAGCAGATGCACGTTGAGTCCAGAAACCAGCATGATACCATCTATGTGGTATCACCGGAGATCAACGGCAACGGGCAGATTCTTTTCCGGGACAACACCAAGAGTATGATTCAGGGAAAGCATGTAGTGCTGCTGCTGGATACCACGACCACCGGGGAGACCATTCGGCGCTGTATTGAGTGTATTCGTTACTACGGAGGAACGGTAGGACCGGTAGCCTCGATCTTTTCCACGATACAGGAAGTGGAGGGACATCAGGTACAGTCGCTTTTTCAGGCGGACGATCTGCCGAATTATCAGGCATATACACAACATGACTGTCCGTATTGTGCCAAGGGAATCCGCTTGGAGGCTATGGTAAACGGGTTTGGCTATTCCCTGCTGTAAGAAATCTTTCGTCGGATTGTACAAATTGGAGGGCACTTTTCGTTACTTTGACGGAAAGAAAAAAAAACAGGATTTTATTTGGATAGAACCGACAAAAAAAAGTTCAATCTTTGTGAAATCCTTGCATAGTAAGGAATTGCGTTTTTCGATATGATTGGAAAGTAATGATGTACATATTTAGGAGGTTAACGGAATGGCAAGCTTATCATTAAAGAACATTTGCAAGGTTTATTCAAACGGATTTAAGGCCGTCACAGACTTCAATCTGGAAGTAGAGGATAAGGAATTTATCATCTTTGTCGGACCTTCCGGCTGTGGAAAATCTACCACGCTTCGTATGATTGCCGGATTGGAGGACATTTCTTCCGGCGAGCTGTCGATTGATGGCAGAGTGGTCAACGATGTAGAGCCGAAGGATCGCGATATCGCCATGGTATTCCAGAACTATGCGTTATATCCTCATATGACCGTGTTTGATAATATGGCATTTGGATTAAAATTAAGAAAGGTTCCGAAGGACGAAATCAGGAAAAAGGTAGAAGAGGCAGCAAAGATTCTGGATCTGGAAAAGCTTCTGGACCGCAAGCCGAAGGCTTTGTCCGGCGGACAGAGACAGCGTGTTGCCATGGGACGTGCGATCGTGCGTAATCCAAAGGTATTTCTGATGGATGAGCCGCTGTCCAACCTGGATGCGAAGCTTCGTGTGCAGATGAGAAGTGAGATTTCCGCACTTCACCACAGACTGGGCGCTACAATCATCTACGTTACCCATGATCAGACAGAGGCAATGACGCTGGGAACCAGAATCGTTGTATTAAAAGATGGTGTGATCATGCAGGTAGATTCGCCGCAGAAATTATACAATCAGCCGAATAATTTGTTTGTGGCAGGCTTCATCGGCTCTCCGCAGATGAATTTCGTGGATGCAAAATGTCAGGTAGAGGGTGACAAGGTTCTGCTCAAGATGGCAGATTCTACGATCACACTGCCCGCAGCAAAGGCAAAGAAGCTGATTGAAGGCGGCTATCACGGAAAGACGGTAGTAATGGGCATCCGTCCGGAGGATATCGACGATTCCCAGATCATTCTGGATACCTTAAAGGAGAGCACCATTGAGACAGATGTGACCGGATATGAATTGCTGGGTGCGGAAGTATTGCTGTACTTTGAGTTTGCAGGTGCAAATATGACCGCCAGAGTGGATTCCAGAACACCGGCTCGTCTGGGAGATCATATCAAGCTTGCGATTGATCCGGAAAAGATTCATGTATTTGATAAAGAGACAGAATTGACAATTACCAATTAATTCATTTAATGATTTGAGGGTCAGGCCGGCATGACTTTTGACCCTCAAATCATATGATTCATCTTAAAAAATGTAGTGAAGCCCCCGGGGGCTATATGCCCCGGGGGCTTTCGATTGTGTAGGGGTGCGGGAATGATATCAAATCAAAGGATCCAGGAAATGATACAGGAAATTACGGATATTTCCAAAACACAGCAGCTGCTGTATGACAGGAAGGGAGCTGTGGTGGCTTCTACGGTGCGGGAGCATGCAGATATGCAGGCGGAGGTTTTGCGTTTTCTGGAATCGGCGGCAGAAATTCAAACGCTGTCAGATTATCATTTTTTTAAAATTTCGGCTGAGGATGAAGTGCTTTATATTCTGCTGGTCAAAGCGGACAGGGATGAGGCATACATGGTGGGCAGACTGGCGGTGTGCCAGCTGCGGGGCTATGTGCTTGGCAATCGGGAGCAGACAGACCGGAACGGCTTGATCAGGGATATTCTGACGGGGAGACTGTCGGAGAAAGAGGTGGAGCGTCAGGCGAAAAAATTGCACATTGCGCAGGAAAAACGGCTGGTATATGTGATCGGGCTGGAGGAAAAACCGGATGCCCTCATCATGGAACTGATGGAAAATCTGGTAGATGATCCCGACAGGGATTTTCTGACGGAGCTGGGGGAAGACAGCCTTGTGTTGGTGAAGGATGCACGGGAAATGAAGGGGGACGGGGAAGCCCTGCTGCTTGCGAAGCAGGTTGTGGATCATCTTCAGACAGAGGGAATGGTAAAGACAAGAGTCGGATACGGAAATTTTGTACAGTTGCTGCCGGAGCTTACAAAATCCTATCAGGAGGCAAGGCTGGCACTGGAGGTCGGACGTATTTTTTATGAAGAGAGAGAGATTGTTTCCTATAGCAGATTAGGAATCGGTCGATTGATTTATCAGCTGCCGCAGAATCTGTGCGAAATGTTTCTTCAGGAGATCTTCGGAGACCGGATGCCGGATCTGGATGAGGAGACATTGATTACGATTCAGAAGTTTTTTGAAAACAGTCTGAACATATCTGAGACTGCACGCCAGCTTTATATTCATCGGAATACGCTGGTATATCGTCTGGAGCGTTTGGAAAAAATAATTGGACTGGACATCCGCAAGTTTGAAGATGCCATGACATTTAAGATTGCCAGAATGGTGGCGGCACATATGAACCATCAAAATTGACAGCGGCGGTAAAATATCGCAGGTTCTGAACAGTTACCGATGTGGTTGGGTAAGGTATGAGGAAAGAAGAGACGAAGAAAAGAAGAGAAAAAAAGAACGTCAGTCAAAAAATGCAGAGACAGGATAAGAGACGGGAGATCCGCTGGGACAAGCTGGATAATACCGCACATATTTTCCCGGTGATTGCTACCGAATCCATGAGTAATGTCTATCGGATTGCTGTTACACTTACAGAGACAATCCGACCGGAAATCCTGCAGGAGGCCCTGGACATTGTTCTGCCGAAAATGGATGGCTTTAACCTGCGGCTGAGCAAAGGGATGTTTTGGTATTATTTTGAGGAAAACGGGAAGCCAGCTCCCGTTGTAGAGGAGGAAAAGGAATTTCCCTGCCGGTTTATCCATCAGAATAAAAACCACAGCTATCTCTTTCGGGTCAGCTATTATAAGAATCGCATCAACCTGGAAGTATTTCATGTGCTGACGGACGGAATGGGCGGCATCAATTTTCTGAAGGAGCTGACCTATCAGTACCTTCGTCTGGTGTACCCAAAGCTCCGGGAAACATACGGGGACGCGCTCAGTGCGCACACCTCTCTCAACCGGGAGGACAGTTTTTTGAAAAATTACCGGAAGAGCCATGCAAAGGGGTATAAGACCCAGAGGGCCTACCTGGTAAAGGGAGAGCTGCTGCGCAAGGAGGAGTTGGGGGTCATACACGGGTATATGGCCATTCCCCGGCTGAAACAGGTGTGCCATGGATATGGAGTGAGTATCAATGAATATCTGGTAGCGCTGTTTGTCTGGGCGGTGTATCAGGAATATCTGCACGGGATGCCGTCAAAGAATCCGATTCGTGTGGCGGTACCGGTAAATCTGCGGCCTTATTTTAAGTCAAATACTACCAAGAACTTTTTTATCATGGTGTCCGCAGAGTTTTTTCCGACCCGGGAAGCATACACCTTTAAAGAGGTGGCGGCAGCTATTCGCGAGAGTCTGCGCAGCCAGATTACCAAGGAGCATCTGGAGGAGCTTTTTTCGTATAATGTGTCCAATGAAACCTATTTTATTGCCCGGGCAGTGCCGTTGCCGTTAAAAAATATTGCGATTCGTTTTGTGTACACCTCGGCGGCGCTTGCCAACACCTCTACGGTAACAAATGTCGGCAATATCAGGGTGGAGGATGCGTATCGCCCATATATTCGGATGTTTCATGGTTTTTTGGCAATGTCAAAGGGGCAGCACATCAAGGGGACGGTGTGTTCGTATGAGGATACGCTGGTATTTTCGTTCAGTTCCATTTTGCGGGACACCTCCATACAACGATGTTTTTTCCGCAAGCTTGCAGAGGATGGCGTTGAGGTCAGCATAGAGAGTAACGGAGCTTATTATGAGTAAATGTAAAATGTGTCAGGTAAAAATTATTGATGACAGTCAGATCTGCCCCCTGTGTCAAAGCGTGCTGGAGCAGACCGGACAGGGAGAACAACGGTATCCGGATGTACGCGTTTATTTGAAAAAACTGTGTCTGGTATCCAATATTGTCCTGTTTCTGATGATTGTGTCCGGAGCGGTGGCCACCTATGTGAATTATGTGTATGTCAAGGGAATCTGGTGGAGCTTTATCGTGGATGCAACCATGATTTATGTGTATGTGTTTTTTCGGTTTGCCTTGGTCGGGAGCAGCAGTTATCGATGGAAGATGGTCTGTATGACATTCCTTGCGGTGCTGCTTCTGCTGCTGATTGACTGGGTGACGGGCTATCGCGGATGGGCGTTGAGCTATGTCCTGCCCGGAGGGATACTGGCACTGGATGCAGGGATTTTGATTCTGATGCTGGTAAATTTCCGAAACTGGCAGAGCTATCTAACGCTTCAAATTTGGGTGCTGCTGTGCAGCTTGCTGCCTGTTTTATTTGGGTTTCTGCACTGGGTCAATGATTCCCTTGTAGGTCTGATTGCCTTTGCGGTCTCGCTGTTTTTGTTTTTGGGAACACTAATCATTGGTGACCGCAGGGCAAGAACAGAATTAAAAAGAAGATTTCATATTCAATAACCGATCCCGGACAGGAGATGGGACACATCTAAATAGCAGGGGATTCCGTTTTTGAACGGAATCGTCGGCTCGCCCTGAATGAGCGGGGTGAGATAATCGATGAGCGGCTGCGTCACATCGTTGCCGGACGCATTGATCCACTCCCGCGGTATTTTTTTTGCCTCGTTGGCAATGGCTTTGATCGCGGCATGCTCATACTCGATGGTGTACGGGGCATCGCCTGTGCGCTTCATCACGACCATGGAGCCGGAGATCCCTGCTTCGGCAAAGGTCACTGCTTTCTGCCCGGAGACAAATGCTTCCGACAGATCTGTTTCGGATGCCAGATGGGCAGCGCAGCGCTGCAGCACATTGATTTCAACGGAACGCGTCTTTACGGAGATATTGTCCTTAATCAGATATTCCAAAGCTTTGCCGACACCGCTTAGCTGGCTGTGCCCGAAGGTGTCCTCGATACTTTCTCCGCAGCTGATATAGGTCCCGGCGGCATCGTGAATGCCTTCTGATACCGCAACAATCACATTGTTCTGTTTCTCTAAAAGTCTTGTCACATCCGATAGAAATTCGTCCTTGTCAAAGTTTGTCTCGGGCAGATAGATCAGATGGGGGGCTGTATTGTATTCGTTTCTGGCGAGAGCGGATGCGGCGGTCAGCCATCCGGCATCACGTCCCATGATTTCCACGATGGTCACACTTTTAACTGCATAGATAAACGTATCATGGGCAATCTCTAAGAGAGAGGATGCGATATATTTGGCGGCAGAGCCAAAGCCCGGCGTGTGATCCGTGATCATCAGATCATTGTCAATGGTCTTTGGAATCCCGACGATTCGTACCTTACTGCCGATTGCTGTGCCGTATTCGGACAATTTCAGGACGGTATCCATGGAGTCATTGCCGCCGATATAGAAGAAGGCGCCGATATTCAGACGCTCAAACTGCTTGAAAATAAAGCTGTAGGGGGAATCGTCATCCCGGTAATCCGGCAGCTTAAAGCGGCAGGAGCCCAGATACATGGCAGGCGTGTGTGTCAGTCCTTGAAGCAGTTCCTCGGTGCAGATGGTTTCCGAAAGATCGATCATGTGTTGCTCCAGGATACCGAGGATTCCATTCAGAGAACCATAGACCTTGTCGTAGGCTGCAGACTCCTTTACTCCCCGGATGACTCCGGCCAGGCTTGCGTTGATTGCGGCTGTCGGACCGCCGGATTGTGCTACCAGACAATTTTGCATAAAAGAACTCCTTTCTTTGTGCAACGGCAAAACGATAAATGCCGTTCCGAATGTTGCAATTCAGTGGTCAACCGTCTGGGTGCTGAATTGTAACAAAAACTCAACCTCATCATAAAGGATACGGGGAAAAAAGGCAAGATTGGGTTGACGCAATCTTTATAGTTTCTTATAATAAATTGAAACATAAAGGAGAAAAAATATGAGCAGGATGAGAAAAAAAATACAGTCCATCAGGATGATTACAGCCGTTTTTACTTTTTTCGTTGTAATGACCGGAACAATACTTCCGGTGTATGCAGAATCTGCAGATAACTCGCTGGCATCGCGGTCTTTGTCGGAGGGGACATTGTCTCCGGCATTTCAGGGGAGCCATCTGAATTATACTGCGACGGTCAGTGCAGATACCACCGCCGTTGAAGTGAAAGCGAAGCCGGTAAATGCGGCGGCACAGGTTACATCCATTACCGGAAATACCTCGTTGTCAGAGGGAAAAAATAAAATTCAGGTGGTTGTACAGGCGGAAAATGGCAATCTTGCCACCTATACCATTGTGGTGACGAGACCCGCTGCTTCCGATGCGCAGCCGCAGGAGGCAGCCGGAGGGGAAGCGTCGGATGCGCAGGAAACACCGGAAGAGCCGGACGAATCCACTCCGGATGAGGGGGGATCGGATGAGACTATCGGCGCGATGGTGTCGGAAGGTGCTTATGAAATTTCGGATTCCTTTTCCGAGGATCAGATTCCCGAGGATTTTACCCCTGCTACCGTGACGTATCAGGGAGAAGAACACAACGGGCTGGTCAGCATGTTTGCAGATGTCACCCTGATCTATATGCAGAATGAAAACGGCGACGGGGCGTTTTTTGTATATGACCCTGCAACCCTTGAAACTTACCCATTCATCCGCCTTGCCTGTGACAGCGGATCGATTATTCTGCTTGCCCATGAGGCACCGGCAGAGAATTACACGCCGGCGGAATTATATTTTGATCCGTTTTCCTTTCAGAGTGCTTATCAGAAGGAAGCCGGAGATTTTTATCAGGTGTATGCGGTAAACGGAAGCGGAATAGCCGGGTGGTATCAGTATGATGCGGCAGAGGGAACCTATCAGAGATATACGGTTGAGGTGGCATCGGTGGCAGAGGAACCGGAGGATGACGGGTATCTGCAGCAGGCTCTTGGAGACTTAAATGACAAATTTCAGGCCAGAAAAGCAAGGGATATGAAGATCATTGCCGCGCTGATCGTGGTGTGCGTGCTCCTGCTCTTTGTGATTATCAATCTTTTGCTGCGCGGCAGGAGAGGCAAAGCAGACGAAGACGAAACCCTGGAAGCGGATGAAGTATGGAAGAGCTACGAGAAAGAACTGTCGGAATCTGAATCGGTCTTTTCAAAATCGAAAAAAACCGAAAATGATTCAGCCGGTTGGGAGGATGAGGAAGACTTTTACGGCTTTGACGAAGAACCGGAGCTTCTGGCGAAAAAGAAGGGACGGGCGAAAAAGGACAAGCGGGAGAAGGTACGGGACATTTTTGATGATGATGACAGACAATCCGGCATTTTTGAGAAAGAAAATCTCTATGCGGTACGGGATTCGGAGGAGGAAGACCTGCAGATCATGGACTTAAATGATCTGTAGCATGAGATAGGATGGATTTTATGGCAGGAGGAAACTGAATTTTATGCATAAGCCATATACGAAAAACGCAAAAAAAGTTTTGGAGCTGACGACAAAGGCTACAAAAAGCATGCACCATAATTATATCGGAACGGAGCATCTGCTGCTTGGTCTTTTACGGGAAGGGCAGGGGGTGGCAGCCTGCGTTCTGGCAGAAAACGGCGTGGAGGAGTCTGCCCTGCTTGAATTGATCGAGGATCTGATTGCACCATCATCCAATGTGGTGCTTCTGGACAAAAAGGGATATTCGCCGCGTGTTCAGCATGTGATGGAGGAGGCTTCGTGGGAGGCAGACCGTTTTGATACAGAAGAAGTGGGAACGGAGCATTTGCTGATGGCGCTGCTGAAGGAAAACGATTGTGCAGCAGTTCGTCTGCTGAATACCATGGGGCTGAATATCCAGAAGGTGTATGTGGATCTGTTGATCGCAATGGGAGAGGATGTCAATAAGTACAAGGACGAGATTGCAGCCGGTCGAAATGAGCGGAGACAGGCTGCGGATGACACACCGGTTCTGGACAGGTATTCCCGGGATCTGACACAGATGGCGCGTATGGATGAACTGGATCCGGTGATTGGCAGAGATCGGGAAATTGACCGGGTCATTCAGATACTGAGCAGACGGACAAAGAATAATCCGTGTCTGGTCGGAGAGCCGGGCGTGGGAAAAACCGCCATTGCAGAGGGGCTGGCACAGCGCATTGCGTCCGGTCTGGTTCCGGATACGGTGATGGACAAACGCGTAGTTGTTCTGGATTTGTCCGGGATGGTGGCGGGGTCCAAATACCGTGGAGAATTTGAGGAACGCATCAAAAAGGTGTTACAGGAGGTGCGGCAGGCAGGGAATCTTCTGCTGTTTCTCGATGAGCTTCATACCATTATCGGTGCAGGAGGCGCAGAGGGGGCACTGGATGCGTCCAATATCTTAAAACCTGCACTGGCGCGGGGGGAGCTTCAGCTGATTGGAGCGACTACACTGGATGAATACCGCAAGTATGTGGAGAAGGATGCAGCACTGGAACGGAGATTCCAGCCGGTTACCATTGAGGAACCGACCGAAGAGGTGGCAGTTGATATCTTAAAGGGATTGCGAACGCGTTACGAGCGGCATCACCATGTGACGATCACTGATGAAGGAGTGGAAGCTGCGGTAAAGCTTTCCACACGTTATATCTCGGATCGGTTTCTTCCGGATAAGGCGATTGATTTGATGGATGAGGCGGCATCCAAGGTGCGTCTGGGCGGATATCGTATGCCCCAGAAGCTTACCGGGCTGGAGCATGCGATTCGGGAATTGCAGGAGGAATTGGAGGCTGCCCTGACGGAGAGCCGCTTTGCGGAAGCTTCTACCATCAATAAAGAGAAAAAGGAAGCGACTGCGCAATACGAGAAAATGATTCAGCGCTATCACAAGGATGCGGCAAGAAAATCCCTGACAGTGGGAGAAAATGAAATTGCCGAGATCGTTTCCGAATGGACGAAGATACCGGTCAAGCGTCTTGCAGAAGCGGAATCTGCGCGGCTGAACCGGCTGGAGCAGACCCTTCATAAGCGTGTCGTAGGACAGGAGGAAGCGGTAACCGCTGTCGCAAAGGCAGTGCGGAGAGGTCGTACCGGGCTTAAGGATCCGCACCGCCCCATTGGCTCGTTCCTGTTTTTAGGACCTACCGGTGTCGGAAAAACCGAGATCACAAAAGCATTGGCGGAGGCTGTCTTTGGCGATGAGCAGGCGATGATCCGGGTAGATATGTCCGAGTACATGGAAAAACACAGCGTATCCAAAATGATTGGTTCGCCGCCGGGCTATGTGGGATATGAAGAGGGCGGGCAGCTCAGTGAAAAGGTGCGCAGAAAGCCCTATTCGGTCATTTTGTTTGACGAGGTGGAGAAGGCACACCCGGATGTCTTTAATGTGCTGCTTCAGGTACTGGATGACGGGCAGATTACCGATGCACAGGGCAGGAAGGTGGATTTTAAGAATACGATTATTATCATGACCTCCAATGCCGGTGCACAGTCGATTATTGAACCGAAAAAGCTGGGATTTTCGTCGGGAGAGGACGAGAAACAAAATTACGAATATATGAAAAACAGCGTGATGGAGGAGGTTCGCAGGATCTTCAAGCCGGAATTTCTGAACCGTATCGATGAGACGATTGTGTTCCGGGCTCTGAACAAAGAGGATATGAAGAAAATCGTGACGATTATGACGAAATCCCTAATTGAACGCTGCAAAGTGCAGATGGAAATGGAACTTGTGATCACATCTGCGGTAAAAAGCTATATTGCGGAAACAGCATACGACCCGAAATACGGGGCAAGACCTCTGCGCCGGATGATTCAGTCCAAAATCGAGGATCTGCTCGCGGAGGAGATTCTGGCGGGAGTGATTCACAGAGGGGATAAGGTAGAGGTACGTCTGGTAAAAAAGGAAATAAAAACTGTCGTCATTTCCCCAAAATAGCTGGAAATAAAAAATGAAATCCTTTATAATAAAACCAACATATTTATACGAGCAGGAGGAAGAAAAATGGCTGTGGTAAAAGAGTTAATCCGATCAGAGACAAACGGGGGAATCAGTTTTGGTGATTACTCGCTGGCGACCAAGGCGAAGCTGGATCGTTTTGAACATGGGGGAGATCTGTATAAGGTAAAGACGTTTCGGGAGATCACAAAGCTGGAGCGCAACGGACTGTTTGTATACGAATCGGTACCGGGAACCGCAGTCTCCGGCTTGAAGGCAACGGAGCGCGGAGTGACCTTTCAGGTAGAAGGAGCCGAGGATGCGGAGATTACCTTGGGACTTGCGGAAGAAACCGAGTATCAGTTGCTGATTGACGGCAGCAGTGTGGGGCAGATGAAGACCAATCTGGGCGGAAAGCTTACGCTGAGTGTAGAGTTGAACCCGGATACTCCGGTTGCAGTACAGGTAGAGATGTTATAACAAGGAGTAACAGATGGCAACGGGAAAATCGACCGTATATTTTTGCCAGAATTGCGGGTATGAGTCTGCAAAGTGGATGGGACAGTGTCCCGGATGCCATGAGTGGAATACCTTTGTGGAAGAGATTGTGGATCGTGCGGGATCGGCGAAGGGAAAGAAGGCTGCCGCAGAGGCCCAGGTAACAAAAATTGCAGACATCCGGGCAGATTTGGAGGAGCGCGTCACAACCGACATGCAGGAGCTTGACCGGGTATTGGGCGGAGGGATCGTAAAAGGTTCGCTGGTACTGGTGGGCGGAGATCCGGGAATCGGGAAATCAACGCTGTTGCTTCAGGTATGCAGAAATTTGTCGCTGCGCGAGTATAAGGTGCTTTACATATCCGGAGAGGAATCCCTGCAGCAAATTAAAATCCGGGCGCAGCGAATCGGCGCCTTCGGAGATTCCCTGTCCCTGCTTTGTGAGACAAATCTGGACACCATCCGCGAAGTCATCAACCGCTTCAAACCGCAGATCATCATCATAGACTCCATTCAGACGATGTATCACGAAAATGTAAGTTCGGCGCCGGGCAGTGTATCGCAGATTCGCGAGACGACCGGCGTTTTGATGCAGATTGCAAAGGGAGATGGAATAGCCATCTTTATCGTGGGGCATGTGACCAAGGACGGTGTGGTTGCAGGTCCCCGGGTTTTAGAGCATATGGTGGATACCGTGCTGTATTTTGAGGGAGATCGGCATGCTTCTTATCGAATCCTCAGAGGGGTGAAGAACCGCTTTGGCTCGACCAACGAGATTGGCGTGTTTGAGATGCGGGAGGACGGACTGCAGGAGGTGGATAACCCTTCCGAATTTATGCTGAAGGGAAGACCGGAGGATGCATCCGGTTCGGTCGTGGCCTGTTCGCTGGAGGGAACCCGTCCCGTTCTGGTGGAAATCCAGGCGCTGGTATGTCGTACCAATTTCGGAATGCCGAGACGCACGGCGGCCGGAACGGATTACAACCGGGTCAATCTGTTGATGGCAGTGTTGGAAAAGCGGTTGGGGCTTTCTTTGGGTAATTGTGATGCCTATGTCAATATTGCCGGTGGAATCCGTATGAATGAGCCGGCTGTTGATCTGGGAATCGTTCTTGCAATTCTTTCCAGCTACCGGGAAATTCCGATTGATGAGAAAACCATCTGCTTTGGAGAGGTAGGGCTGAGCGGAGAGGTGCGCGCGGTCAGCATGGCTGCTCAGCGAATTCAGGAGGCGAAGAAGCTCGGCTTCACACGCTGTATTATTCCGACCGTGTGCATGGACAGTGTGAAGGAGATCAAGGGAATTGAGATTGTGGGGGTAAGTACCGTCAAGGATGCGGAACGCAGTTGTGCATTTGTACAGAAATGAATTTGACAAAAATATACAAAAGAAAAGTAAAAGAAAAAATAAAAAAACTGTTGACAAGCGACAAGAAACATGATATTTTTTAATAGTTGCGGTTGACAACAAAACTTCGACAAGAACTTTGATAATTGAATAGTGAAATAACCTTGAAAGATTTTGAGAAAATCATTCAGGACAGCTTGTGAAATCGGAAACGATTTTGACAGCGACCTAAAAACAGTAAACTTTAAGGATATTTAGCCGTAAAAGTTCAGTACAGTCGTAAACATTTACTGTTTGCGACGTATGAAAACGTATATTTTACAAAGCAGTCCGCCTTTTCGCGAAGCGAAACTTTAATTGGCGGACTGCTGTAACAGTGAAGAACCGAAGGTTCTGAACAGTTACATTTAGCCAAGCTAAATTCTGAAAGGAACAAACATTTTAACATGAGAGTT